>JAZNMQ010000077.1:0-6969 GCA_045579745.1 Candidatus Flemingiibacterium sp.
ATCTTCATAATTGACCTCCTTCTATGTTTTTTTACTTGCGGTTGGCTAGACCTGCTTGTATTATACCATAGAAGGTGTTTTTGCTCAACGGCAAAAGCCTCTTTTGAACCACCAGCTTAGCTGGTGGTTTTCGTTAAACAAACAACAAAAACTGACTCCGTTTTAAAACGAAGTCAGTTTGTTGCTTGATTTTTTAACTTACCGCAGTTATGTTTAAACCAACTGCTAACAGTTTTGCTTTTTGTTTCGGCAATATATATCAAAGCTAAAAGCTTTATTTTCTTCTTTAAAAAATATATATCTACTCTCATTTCGAGAAATTATAATAATATATCGTTAAAGAACTTTGCCTTATGTCAAAATTATTTTGCGTAGTCTATCGCGCGGCTTTCTCTGATCATATGAACCTTGATCTGACCGGGATATTGCAGCTCGCTTTCAATCTTTTTGACGATTTCGCGAGCGATGAGCACCATCTGCTCGTCATTGACCTCCTCCGGCTTGACCGCGATTCTGATCTCGCGTCCGGCCTGGATAGCAAATGACTTGTCCACGCCCGGGAAGCTATAGGTGATTTCTTCAAGCTTTTGAAGTCGCTTAATGTAGTTTTCAAGGTCCTCGCGTCTTGCGCCCGGACGTGCAGCGGATATTGCGTCAGCTGCCTGAACAATTATTGCAGTAATAGTCTGCGGTTCAACATCGTTATGATGCGCTTCGATTGCGTGGATAACATCCTTGTTTTCCTTGAACTTCTTAGCAATATCAACACCGAGCTGAACGTGAGAGCCTTCGATCTCCTGTGTTAATGCCTTGCCTATATCATGGAGCAAGCCTGCACGCTTTGCAAGTGTGCTGTCAACTCCAAGCTCATCGGCTATCATGCCCGACAGCAATGCAACCTCGATTGAATGGTCGAGCACATTCTGTCCATAGCTGGTACGGTATCTGAGGCGTCCGAGAAGCTTAATCATATCAATGCCGATACCATGAATACCCGTATCGTAAGTAGCACGCTCACCTGCCTGCTTAATCATAGCGTCAACATCGCGTCTTGCCTTTTCAACCATTTCTTCGATGCGTGCAGGATGTATGCGTCCATCGGAAATCAGCTTTTCAAGTGCAATTCTTGCGACCTCACGTCTAACCGGATCAAAGCTTGAAAGCGTGATTGCCTCGGGAGTATCGTCAATAATCAGATCAACGCCCGTCATTGCCTCAATAGCATGAATGTTACGGCCCTCTCTACCGATTATGCGGCCCTTCATTTCATCATTGGGGAGTGCAACGACAGATACTGTGGTTTCCGTAACAGTTTCGGAAGCGCAGCGCTGAATAGCAAGCGAAAGAATGTTCTTTGCCTTTTGGTCTGCTTCCTCTTTGAACAACTGTTCGTATTCGATAAGCTTTTGAGCTGTTTCGTGCTTGACCTCCTCGTCTATGCGAGATACGATCTGCGCTTTAGCTTCCTCGGATGTAAGTCCTGCGATTTTTTCAAGCATTTCAATGTGCTTGATTTTAATTTCCTCAATCTCCTCACGAGTATCGGAGCATTCCTTGAGCTTTTTATTAAGTTGTTCCTCTTTATTCTCAAGCCCTTCGAGCTTGCGTTCGATTTGCTCCTCCTTTTTTGTAATTCGCGATTCGATCTTTGAGATTTCGGAGCGGCGCTCCTTTATCTCGCGCTCTGCATCGTTTCTTTGGCGAAGAATTTCTTCCTTAGCCTCAATGAGAGCTTCTTTTTTCTTGCTTTCGGCAGTACGTTCGCCATCCTCGATGATTTTTCTTGCCTGTTCCTCCGCGGAGCCGATTTCAGCTTCGCCGACTTTTTTTCTGTACATTATACCAAAAAATAATCCAAGCGGCAGACATACTACTGCCGTTATAATTACGCTTATGATAATATCCAATTTGAACACCTCCTTAAAAACGGTTGTCATAGTTTAAGTATTATATCAACGTCGCGTACACGCGAAAATTCAATTTCCTTTCAGAAAAACAACTCTCGCGTAATAATGCAATTATTCAAACACCAATAACACCAATAATATATGGCAATAATTCGGCAGTATATTTTAATTACATATATTTTATTTTACCCAAAAATCATGCTTCTGTCAATAGGATTTACGTATAATTAAATATTTATTAAAAATATACTTCATCAAATTGCCGATTCTGCATGCTTTTGCATCAGTCCTCAAGTCTGATGCAATATGTATTCAATGTGTCAAAGGCTTCATCGCAAAGCGCTTTAAAGTCAAGCTTTCGCTCCTCCTCCAAAACCCGTTCGAGCTCGGGACGGGTTCTCGGATGGCGAGGAGTAAATACAGTACAGCAATCCTCATAGGGCAGAATTGATGTTTCAAAGGTTCCGATCTTTCTCGAAATTCCGATAATCTCCTCTTTGTCAAGTCCTATACACGGACGGTAAACGGGGATATTAACCGCGTTGTCAGTTACCTCTATCGCCTTCATCGTTTGGCTCGCAACCTGAGCAAGGCTCTCTCCCGTAATAAGCGCACCGCAGCGATTTCTGCGTGCAACTCTCTCGGCAAGCGTCATCATATATCTACGAAGAAGCAGCGTGAAATAATCCTCGTCGCATGCACGGCGAAGCTCCTCTTGAATATGTGTCAGGGAGATAACATGAACATTGATATGAGTCGAATATTCACACAGTATCTGAGCAAGCTCAAGCACCTTTTCTCTGGCTCTTTCGCTTGTATACGGGAAGCTTTCAAAATGAAGTGCCTCAAGAGCCACTCCGCGCTTTGCCATCATAAAGCCTGCCACGGGGCTGTCAATTCCACCCGAAAGAAGCAGAAGTCCTTTTCCGCTTGAACCAAGCGGCATACCGCCTGCGCCCTTTATCTGACCCGCATGAATATATGCACCGTATTCGCGTATCTCAACACGAACAACAATCTCGGGGTTTATCACATCGACCTTTAATTTCGGCATTGCAGCAAGCACAGCGCCACCGACATGAGCCATCAGCTCGGGAGATTTAAGCGGAAAGGTCTTATCGCTTCGGCGGGCATCGGCTTTAAATGTGCGTGCGCCGACAAGAAATTGCGGCAAATATTCCTTTGCGGCGGCACAGATTGCATCGATGTTTTTTTCTGTAACGCAAGCTCGGTTTATCGAAACGATACCGAACACCTTTTTAGCATATTCAAGAGCCAAATCGAGATCGCTGTCCTCATTCTTAGGCTCAATATAAATCGTGCTCTGAGCATGATAGATCTCAAACTCGCCTGCACGCTTTATCCTCGTTTTAAGCTCATTAAGCAATAGCTTCTCAAAATATGAACGGTTGGCTCCCTTTAAAATGAGCTCGCCGTATTTGCAAAGAAGAACTTCCTTCATTAAATTATGTCATTTCCTTTCAATAATTTCTCTCGCCGCGCATAAAAGCTGTGCAGCTTCATTTTCAAGCTCACCGCTCATAACGCGCTCAAGCAGAACGTCGAGAGCTTTTCCTATATTTTTTGAGGCAAGCCCGATAGATTTCAGCATGTTTCCGTCGATTTTCAGCATAGACAGAGAAACACATTCGTTATTTTCAATTATTTCATCGACAATTTTTTTCAAATCCGAGCCCAACTCGCCTCGTGCAATTCCAAGCGATATAGCATCCCTTGCAGTCTGTACGCCTATATCGCGGCACAGCCTTTTAACGCTCAGTTTATCGCATAGACGCATACAGCAATGCTTTGCAATAAGTTCTGCCTTCACGCATGTTTTTTTATCGAATCTGAGCCCTTTCAGAATCTCTGACGGTGCCTCGCATTCAGCAAGCAAAGCGGCAAGCAATAAATGAGCTTCTGAGCCCTTTAAGCTTTTTATCGAGCGAACAATTTTATCATAATCACAGTCCCCAAGCTCGGGAATAACCGCTTTTATTACCGGTTCAAATTCCACAAGAACACGCTCACAGTTTTTTCCGCAGACAAGCTTTTCAAGCTCCGCCGAGATGCGCTCCTTTGAAATTTTTTCAAGTAACGGGCATAGCTCTATCGCCGCTTGTGCAGTACTATCGTCCACATGAAATCCGAGCGTCGAGGAAAATCTCAGCGCACGCATTATACGAAGCGCATCCTCGGAAAATCTTTTATGCGGAGCTCCCACACAGCGAATCCGCTTCTCCGCTAAATCGGCTCTTCCGCCAAACGGGTCACAAAGCCCCTTTAGATGGCTGTATGCCATAGCATTGACTGTAAAGTCGCGTCTTGAAAGGTCAGCTATGAGCGAATCTGTGAACTCAACGCTGTCAGGACGACGCGAATCTGAATATTCACCGTCAATTCGGTATGTTGTCACCTCTATTGGCTGACCGCTGTAAATCACCGTCACCGTTCCATGCGCTATGCCTGTCGGTATTGTCAGAGCAGCTTCCGTTTGAGAAAACGCTTCAATGATTTCCTTGGGCTTTGCCGATGTCGTAATGTCAACATCGCTCGGGGTCATGCCGATCAATAAATCCCGCACACAGCCGCCGACCGCATATGCGTCATATCCGCATTCGTGAAGTCTGTCTATTACCGCTTCGGCGTTATCGCCTAAACTGAGCTTCATCAAACAAGCGACGGCGATGCCGCGTCAGACCTATTACTTTCATCCGCACTCGATTCGCGTGTATTCGACGATTGCTCGTGTGCGATTTGTTCGCGCGCGATTTGCTCGCGTGCCACAGAAAGCATAAGCTTTATGCGATTTTCCTGATTAACCCTTGTTGCACCTGGATCGTAATCTATCGGTACAATATTTGACTCGGGATGAAGCTCGCGAAGACGGCGAATCATTCCCTTGCCGACAATATGGTTTGGCAGGCATCCGAATGGCTGTGCGCATACAATATTGCTGTATCCGCCCTCAATAAGCTCAAGCATTTCCGCAGTCAGCAGCCAGCCCTCTCCCATTTTGCTTCCGTAGCCGACGATTCCCTTTACAAGCTCCTTCAGGTGTGTATATTCAGTCGGAGCCTTGAATTTACCCTGCTTTTCGAGGATGTCGATAATAAATCTCTCGATTCCCGCAAGATAATCGAAAAGTGCCTTACATACGGCAAATTTCGCCTTGCTGCCGCCGTACAGCTTGATGTCCTCTATGCGATTATCAACCTTGAACAGAACAAAGCTGATGAGCCCGGGCACCATTACCTCGCACCCCTCGCCTGCCAAAAACTCCTCAAGGTGATTATTCGCGAGCGATGAGAATTTTACATATATTTCACCAACAATGCCAACCTTTGTGCAAACCTTGCTTCGGTCCTGCGGAATCAATGCAAAATCATCCGCGATCTTTTCCATGTTCGAGCGCATTTCACGCTTGGCATAGCCTTTGCCTGCTGCAAATTCATCTGTCAATGTCTTTGCCCATCTGTCAATTGCAGCGTCGGCTGAGCCCTTTACTGTTTCATACGGACGAACCTGATTTGCAAGCAGCATAATCATATCGCCATACGCAATAGCCGCAATAAGTCTTCTTAGCATTCCGAGCGTCAGCTTGAAGCCGCTGTTTTTTTCGAGACCCGAAAGGTTCAGCGAAACTACCGGTACATGCCCGAGTCCTGCCTTAGCAAGCGCCTTTCTGAGAAGATGGATATAATTTGATGCACGGCAGCCGCCTCCGGTCTGTGTTATCATCAAAGCCGTTTTATTAATATCATACTTACCGCTTTTAAGCGCATCTATCATCTGACCGATTACAAGCAGTGCCGGATAGCAGGTATCGTTATGTACATACTTTAGCCCCATCTCGACAACCGATCTGCCATCATTTTCAAGCAGCTCGACCTTATAGCCGTAGCTTTGGAAAACATTCAATATAAGCTTAAAATGCGTTCCAAGCATATTCGGTATCAGTATGGTATAGTCTTTTTTCATTTCACGAGTGAATTCTATTCGCTCACTCGTGCTTTGAGTAGAATTCATTTATTCGACCACGACTCGCATAGCAAGTCTACCTTTCAATATTGAATGCGTTATCTTCAAGCCCTCGCGTTCTCACGTTCCTTAGCTTCACATGCGGAGAACAGACTGCGCAGTCTGATTTTCACCGCACCGAGATTTGTGATTTCGTCGATCTTGATCTGAGTGTAGATTTTTCCCTCCGATTCGAGAATTGCTCTTACCTCATCGGTCGTTATCGCGTCAACTCCGCATCCGAAAGAAACGAGTTGAACAAGATTCATGTCATCCTCACCGGAGATATATTTTGCCGCCGCGTAGAGTCTTGAATGATACGTCCATTGATTGAGTACACCGACCTTGAATTTTTCGACACGGTGGCTTACAGCATCCTCGGTAATAACTACTGCTCCGCATTCGCAAATCAGCCTGTCGATACCGTGATTGATCTCGGGGTCGATATGATACGGGCGTCCCGAAAGAACGATAATCGGAAGCTTCCTTTCGCGCGCGATTTTTATAAATTCCTCGCCCTTATCGCGAACCTTTTTGAGGAACAGCTCGCGCTCAGCGTAGGCAGCCTCGCAGGCTTTTTTAACCTCTGCCTTATCGATTCCGTCGAAATATTTCGACATTATTTCGTAGATTTTTACAGCAAAATCCTTCGGACGGTGTATTCCGATATAATCCTGTATGAATTTTGTTCCGCGAAGGCGCGGCACATTCGCTCCGATGACCTCCGGATAATATGCCACAACCGGGCAGTTGTAGTGATTGTCGCCAAGCTTTTCGTTGAAATTATATGTCATACACGGATAGAAGATCGCATCTACATTCATATCGAGAAGCGCCTCAACATGTCCATGTATAAGCTTTGCGGGGAAGCATACCGTATCCGACGGAATCGTCTGCTGACCCGACAGGTAAAGCTTTCTGTCCGAGCGAGGCGATAATACGACCTCAAAGCCGAGCTGTGTGAAAAACTTATGGCAGAAAGGGAGCATTTCGTACATATTAAGTCCCATCAGCAAGCCGATTCGAGCCTTTGGCGAGCTTG
>JAZNMQ010000078.1:0-50199 GCA_045579745.1 Candidatus Flemingiibacterium sp.
GGGTAAAAGGCACCGAAAACGGACCGTCGAGGACGCCGGTGGGAAACGGACCGTCGAGGACGCCGATGGGAAACGGACCGTCGAGGACGCCGGTCCCTACAAGACGAATTTAAATGCGAAGCCTGCGATAAAAAGGAAACCATTATGAAAACACCCCGACAGACCGTGAAAATCTGTCGGGGTTTATCGTCCTTATGAGAACTCGTCTTTACCATACTTTTGGTATGATAAGCAGTTCTTTTTGTGTGATTCAGTTTATCTGCAAACAAGCCGTTTACTGCGCAAGAAGCTTTTCGACCGCCGCGAGCTTTACGCAAAGGCAAAGCACGTCGCATGCTATCTTAAGCTCAGACTCAGAGGGGAAGGTCGGTGCAATCCGGAGATTGCGGTCGCGAGGGTCAATGCCGCGAGGATAGGTCGCGCCTGCGTTTGTCAGCGTCAGACCTGCTTCCTTGCAAAGCGAATAAACGCGCTTTGCGCATCCGTCAAGCACATTCAAGCTGATAAAATAGCCGCCTCTCGGATTAGTCCACTCTGCGATGCCGAGTCCTGATAATTCCTTGCTAAAGCTGTTAGTAACCATCTCAAACTTGGGCCTTAGTATCTGGGCATGACGCTTCATGTGAGCAAGCACGCCCTCGGCATCCTTATAAAACTTCACATGGCGGAGCATATTAAGCTTATCAAAGCCGATTGTCTGAACGGTCATGATAGACTTGATTTGTGCGATATTCGCATCGCTTGCAGCCATGAGCGCAACTCCTGCGCCGGGGTAGGAAACCTTGGAGGTAGATGCGAAATAGAAGATCATATCGCTGTTTCCAAGCTTTTCAGCCTCAGCAAAAATGTCAAGAAGCGCATCGCTCTCGTCGTAGAGATCGTGAATAACATACGCGTTATCCCAAAAGATTCTGAAATCCTTTGCGGCAGGCTTGAGTGCGGCAAGACGGCGAACAGTTTCATCGGAGTAGGTAATTCCCTCGGGATTTGAATATTTCGGCACGCACCAGATACCCTTGATCGAATCGTCCGCCTTTACAAGTGCTTCAACCGTGTCCATATCGGGGCCTGTGGGAGTCATTTCTACTGTGATAGGCTCGATTCCAAAGCTGTCGAGAATCGCAAAATGACGGTCATATCCGGGAGAGGGGCAGAGGAACTTGACCTTGTCAAGCTTAGCCCACGGCTTTTCGCCGAGAAGTCCGTAAATCATAGCGCGCGCAAAGGAGTCGTACATCAGATTAAGGCTTGAGTTTCCTGCAATAATAAGGTTCTTTTCGGGGATTCCGAGAAGGTCGGAGAAGAGCTTCTTAGCCTCGGGAATGCCGTCAAGCACGCCATAGTTTCTGCAGTCAAGTCCGTTCTTGGCAGTACAGTCAGCACCGCTCTCGAGGGTATTTAAAATACCGTCCGATATATCAAGCTGTTCGGTGCAGGGCTTTCCGCGCGACATATCAAGGGAAAGACCGCTCAACTTGATTTTTTCGTATTCGTTTGTGAGATTTATTTTCAGAGCCTCAAGCTCTGCTTTTGTCATGGTGGAATAATTCATGATAACTCCTTAAAATTGCAACTTCGAAAATCAAAAATTGCAGAATTATTTAATCAATTGCATCTATTATACTATATATGCCAAAATTTTGCAAGTGGTTTTGCAAAAAAATTCCTCTGAGTGGTTATTTTTGTCATAATGCTTTAACAAACGCTCTGTTATATTAGCCTATTGCAGTATTTTAACAGAGAATTATGCCGTATGCTTATTATCAGACAAAAAATCACTGAATAATCATCGCTTGCATCATTAAAACGAGGCGGAGGGTGCGAAAAATCTCATTTATAATTGTAAAATATTTGTAAACACGATTGCAATATTTATAATTATGTGGTATAATTTAAAGGTCATGCACTGCGGCGCGCCTGACAAAAAAATACAGCCGCAATAACACACACACCGTGAGGTCGAAGCAGTTCTCGCGCGATGATTTCGCATGAGTTTTTCGAATATGCGGATGTGGTGGAAAAAACTTAAGGAGGACATAAAAATGTCTGTTATTTCTATTAAGCAGCTTCTGGAAGCCGGCGTACATTTCGGTCACCACACCAGAAGATGGAACCCGAAGATGGCTGAATACATCTTCACTGAGAGAAACGGTATCTACATCATCGACCTTCAGAAGACCGTAAAGAAGTTCGACGAAGCTTATAACTTCGTTCGTGACCTCGCTACCGAAAAGGGTACAGTTCTTTTCGTTGGTACTAAGAAGCAGGCTGCTGACGCTATCAAGGAAGAAGCTACCCGCTCCGGCATGTACTACGTAAACGAGAGATGGCCCGGCGGTATGCTCACAAACTTCAAGACCATCAAGAAGTCCATCAACCGCCTCATCGCTCTTGAAAAGATGCAGGAGGATGGCACATTCGATCTTCTTCCCAAGAAGGAAGTTGCTGGTCTTATCAAGGAAATGAACGACCTCGAGCGCAACTACGGCGGTATCAAGACCATGGACAGACTTCCCGACGCTGTATTCATCGTTGACCCCACAAAGGAACACATCGCTGTTCTCGAAGCTAAGAAGCTCGGCATTCCGGTAATCGCTATCGTTGATACCAACTGCGACCCCGATGATGCTGACTACATCATCCCCGGTAACGATGACGCTATCCGCGCTATCAAGCTTATCTCCTCTGTTATCGCAGACGCTCTCCTCGAGGGCAATCAGGGCGAACAGCTCACTGACGCTGAGGATGAGGCTGAAGCTGAGGAAGCTACTGACGCTGAATAATTTTTCATAAATCATTCGAAATATCAGTCGGGCGCGAGGCATCGCATTTCGCGCCCGAACAAAAATAAAATTTAGGAAGGAAAATATAAAATGGCTAACATTTCCGCAAAAGACGTTGCTGCTCTCCGCGCTAAGACCGGCTGCGGCATGATGGAGTGCAAGAATGCACTTGTAGAAGCTAACGGCGATATCGACGAGGCTATCAAGGTTCTTCGTGAGCGCGGCCTTGCTGTTGCAGCTAAGAAGGCTGACAGAATCGCTGCTGAGGGTATCGTTGCTATCATGCAGAAGGGCGAAGCCGCTGCTATGATCGAGGTTAACTCCGAGTCCGACTTCGTTGCTAAGAACGAAAAGTTCAAGGATTTCGTTGACTTGCTCCTCGAAACCATTCTCGCTAACAAGCCTGCTGACGTTGATGCACTTCTTGCTTGCACACTCTCCGGCAAGGATGCAACCGTTGATGCAGCTCTTAAGGAGCAGATCTTCATTATCGGTGAGAAGCTCACCATCCGCCGCTTCGTAATCGTTGACGGCGCAGTTTCCACCTACGTTCACGGCGGTGGATCCACCGGCGTTATCGTTAAGTTCAACCTTGACGGCATCGCTGCTGACAACGCTGAGTTTGCTGAGTGCGCTCACAACGTTGCTCTCCAGACCGCAGCTATGAACGCTGTATACGCTAAGATCTCCGACGTTCCTCAGTCCGCAATCGACGAGGAGAAGTCCATTCAGCTCGCACAGATGGCTAACGACCCCAAGATGGCAAGCAAGCCCGACAAGGTTAAGGAAGGCATCGTTATGGGCAAGATGGGCAAGTTCTACGAAACAGTTTGCCTTGCAGAGCAGTCCTACGTTAAGGACGACTCCATGAAGGTTGGCAAATATGTTGAGTCCGTTGCCAAGGCTCTCGGCGGCAAGATCGAGATCGATACTTTCGTTAAGTTCGAGAAGGGCGAAGGCCTCCAGAAGCGCGAGGACGACCTTGCAGCAGAGGTTGCTAAGCTCACAGGTCAGGCATAAGTTCAATTAATCATTCAAAATCCTGTCATAAATCTTTTCGTAAATAACAGAAAATGCTTTATGACAGGATTTTTCTATGCAAAAAATTAAATACTTCGTTAAATTTTGCAAATTCTCTTTACAAATAGACGAAAATAGGTTACAATATTATATAGATATATTTCCGTATATAAGCTTATGTCAGGCACTGAGCTTTGCGGATCACTTTGGTTATTTACGGCTTATTTACTATGAGCCGCGGCTTGCGCTTGCAGGTCGCTTTGACCACCCCTCGCAGGGAGAAAGGAAGACTTGCCGCTGCAGGTCTTGGTTATCAATATGAGTGAATCAATCAAACCAAAATACAAACGCGTTCTCTTAAAGCTTTCGGGCGAGGCACTCGCTCCATCCGATGAAATGCGTCGTGAGCTCGGCGCAAAGGGCGAGCATCCGATACTTGACTACGATATGCTCGACCGCATCGCAAAGGTCGTTAAGCGCTGTGTCGAGATCGGCACTCAGATCTGCATTATCGTCGGCGCAGGCAACATCTGGCGCGGCAGACAGGGCACCAACATGGACCGCACCCGTGCTGACCATATGGGTATGCTCGCTACGACCATCAATGCGCTCGGTCTTCAGGATTTCTTCGAGCAGAACGGCATCGAAACACGTGTACTTACCGCAGTTGAAATGAAGCAGTACGCTGAGCCTTACATCAGAAACCGCGCTGTTTCGCATCTTGAAAAGGGCAGAGTTGTAATTCTTGGCGGTGGTCTTGGCATCCCGTTCATCTCAACCGACACAGCCGCAGCTGTTCGTGCAGCCGAGGTTGGAGCAGATGTAATACTTATGGGCAAAAACATCGACGGTATCTATACTGCCGACCCGAAAAAGGACCCCGAGGCTACAAGATACAAGGAGGTTTCCTACAAGGAAATTCTCGCAAAGGACCTCAAGGCGATGGATTCTACTGCCGCTTCGTTCGGTAACGAGAATCACATCAAGACCTTCGTATTCGAGCTCAAGGAGCCCGAGAACATCTACAAGGCGATCATCGGCGACGTTGACGGAACTATTGTTGTAGATAACTGATTTTTTTGAAATTTATACGATAATACAGAAAGGAATTTTATCATGAAGCTTGACACTAAAGAATTCGAATCAAAAATGCAAAAATCCATTACCTCCTACGAGGCTCAGCTTGCTGATATCAGAGCAGGCCGCGCTAACCCCGGTCTTCTTGACAAGATCAGCGTAGATTACTACGGTGTACCGACAAAGCTCAATCAGATGGCTGAGGTTAAGGTTTCCGACGCGAGAACGATCATCATCTCTCCGTGGGATGCAACGACCCTCAAGACTATGGAAAAGGCGATTCTTGCTTCCGATCTCGGAATCACTCCCGCAAACGACGGCAAGACCTTAAGACTCAGCTTCCCGCAGCTTACCGAGGAGCGCCGCAAGGAGCTCACCAAAAAGGTTGCGAAGATGGGCGACGACGCTAAGGTTGCTGTCCGCAACATCCGCCGCGACGCTAACGATACATCCAAGAAGATGAAAAAAGACGGTACAATGACTGAGGATGAGCTCAAGGCTTCCGATAAGTCGATTCAGGACCTCACCGACAAATATATCGCAAAGATTGACGAAGTTACAGCTCGCAAAACCAAAGAGCTCATGGAAATCTGACCATCTTCCTTTAGGAGATGCCCACAACGCGGCATCTCCTAAAAAATATAAAATCAAATGGAGTAGCAATGTTTACACAACCCGAAAACGGCTCATTGAAGCATATCGCGTTCATTATGGACGGAAACGGACGCTGGGCGAAAAAGCGTGGATTTCCGCGCGAGTTCGGTCACACGCAGGGTGCAAAAACCTTTCAGAAAATTGCTGAATATTGCTTTCGCGGCGGTATTGAAGCGGTAACCATTTATGCGTTTTCTACCGAGAACTGGAAGCGCTCTCAGCGCGAGGTGCAAGCGATAATGAAGCTTTTTACCTCATATCTGACAACGGGCATGCAGGAAATGACAAAGAAAAACATATGCATCACATTCCTTGGCGACAAGGCTCCGTTTACTCCCGAGGCGAGGGCTCAGATGGAGTTTATCGAGCGCGAATCCGCAGGCAACCGCTACAAGCTGAACGTTGCGGTCAACTACGGCGGCAGATCGGAGATCGTCAACGCATGCAACAGACTTCTCGCAAGCGGTGTTACAAGCTTCAGCGAGGAGCTGATTGAGAGCGAGCTTTACACAAAGGGGCAGAGTGACCCCGACCTTATTGTCAGAACTGCCGGCGAGCTTCGTCTGTCCAATTTCTTAACCTGGCAGTCCGTTTATTCCGAGCTTTATTTTTGCGACACGCTCTGGCCGGATTTCGATGAAGCCGATGTTGACAAAGCCGTCAACGCTTACTATGAAAGAACTCGTCGCTTCGGCGGTGTATAATATTTACTTTGCAGAGGTGTAACGTGAAAAATACTTTTTCACGCGGGTTTTGCGGCTTTCGTTGTCTTGCGCAACGATTTAGCCTCGCAAAACCGGACCCAGAATTTCATGTGATGCAACGCATCGCGTAGAAAGGTAGGCTTTCGCATACGAAGGCCATGGTTATTTTTATGAAGCAACGCATTATAACTGCGCTGATCGGGGTTTGCGTTCTCGTTCCCGTTTTGTTCTTCTCGGATACGCTTGTAATGCCAATTGCAGTTGCGCTGTTTGCCTCGATGGGTGTGTGGGAGATGCTCGGCTGTGTCGGCTATCGTAACAGACCGGAGATCTGCATTCCGTCAATGCTTATCGCTATAACCATTTCATTATTCGTTCGCTATTTATCAAATCTCACCGGCAGAAATTCCTATACGCTTGCTCTGATCGCGGTAATCGTTTTCGTCTTTTACTTCTATCTGATGGCGCTCGCGGTAATTTCTCACAGCACGAAAACTATCGGTGATATGGCTCTCGTTTGCATGCTGACTATGTATATAACCATGGGCTTTGCATCGATTCTGATGCTGCGCGATATCGAACACGGACAGTATCTCTATCTGCTCGTATTTATCGGCGCATGGATGACTGACATTTTTGCTTATTTTGTCGGAAGAGCTATCGGACGGCACAAGCTTACTACTGTCAGCCCGAAGAAAACCGTTGAGGGCGCTATTGGCGGAGTGGTATTCTGCTCGCTTTCATTTGTTTTGTTCGGCTATATTATAAGCCTCATTGAGCTTGCAACGCCGAATTACATCGAGCTTGCTCTGACGGGCTTGGTTATTTCGGTAATTTCTCAGTTCGGTGACCTTATCGCATCGCTGATCAAGCGTCAGTATGGAATCAAGGATTACGGCAAGCTTTTCCCCGGTCACGGCGGCGTGCTCGATCGCTTTGACAGCATTATAGCGATCGCGCCGTTTCTTCTCATGATCTGCTCGTATCCGAATGTATTCTCACTTTTTGGTGCATGATTTAAAATGAATAATAAGAAAAAAATCGTAATTCTCGGCTCGACCGGCTCTGTCGGACAGCAAACCGTTGAGGTTGCAAAGGATCAGGGAGCCGAGGTGGTCGCTCTTGCCGCAAACTCGGATGTCAAGGGCATAGAAGCTCAGGCAAGACTTTTAAATCCAAAATACTGCTTTATGGAAAGCGAAGCTGCCGCGCGCGAGCTGAAAACAGCGCTTGCCGACACGGATATTATAATCAAAGGCGGCAAAGAGGCGATACTCGAAGCCGCTTCGCTTGATGAAGCTGATTTAATATTCAACTCTATCGGCGGAAGCTCAGGCCTTGAGCCGACGCTTGCCGCGATCGATGCAGGAAAGCCTCTTGCACTTGCAAACAAAGAGAGCATCGTTATGGCAGGCGAGATCGTCATGTCAAGGGCTCGCGAAAAGGGTGTGACTATCCTGCCCGTTGACAGCGAGCATTCTGCGATATTTCAGTGTCTGCAGGGAAGAAGTGCCTCTGAGGTTTCGCGCATACTCCTGACAGCCTCAGGCGGTCCGTTCTTTGGAATGAAGCGCGAGGAAATGTCGAAAATCACTCCCGAGCGTGCGCTTGCTCACCCGACATGGAAGATGGGAAGCAAGATTACAATAGATTCGGCGACGCTCATGAACAAGGGCTTTGAGGTTATCGAAGCGGTTCATCTTTTCGGAGTTTCGCCCGACAAGGTTGAGGTTATCATTCACCGCGAAAGTATTATTCACTCGATGGTCGAATATAATGATCACGCGATAATCGCTCAGCTGAGCCTGCCCGATATGCGCCTTTGCGCTCAGTATGCGCTGACCTATCCCGAGAGAACTCACGGGCTTCTCGGTCGTCTTGATCTGACAAAGCTTAACAAGCTGACTTTCTTCAAGCCCGATTTTGAGAGCTTTCCGCTTCTTTCTCTTGCCTATGACTGCATAAAGGAGGGCGGGGTGCTTCCGTCTGCGCTTGTCAGCGCTGATGAGGCGGCTGTGGCGAAGTTTATCGAGGGCAGAATCGGCTTTTGCGATATTGCGCATGTTGTCGAGGAGAGCCTTGATAAGATCAAAAATATCAAAAATCCCACCATCGATGAAATTAAAGCTTGCGCCAAAGAGGCGGCAAGCATTGCAGAGGGATTCTGCAATGACCTTCACAGAGCATGACGATATCTTAAACGAAGGGCGTGAACCATTTGCAAATTTTATATATTGTTTTAACCATAATTACACTTTCCGTTCTCATTTTGCTTCACGAGCTCGGGCATTTTCTCACAGCAAGAGCATTCGGCGTTCCGATCAACGAGTTTGCTATCGGAATGGGCCCGAAGCTCATTTCTCACCGCTCAAAGCGGAGCAAGACTGTCTATTCGATAAGAATGTTTCCTATCGGCGGATTTGTTTCCATGGTCGGCGAGGATGAGGCGAGCGACGACGAAAATGCGCTGAATAAAAAGCCCGTTTGGCAGAGAATGATCATCACATCGGCAGGGGCTCTGACGAATTTAGCGGTCGGAATCATTTTGATGTGTATCGTTATCATAATAACTCCGAACATCGGCGGAACTACCGTTCTTCGTTTTACCGAGGAAAATTCGCTGACCGAGCAATCGGGACTGATGGTCGGCGATGAAATTATAAATGTCGCGGGAACACGCGTTCGGATCGCGACAGAGCTTTCGTACGAGATCATGCACAAGGGCTATGAGCCGATTGACCTTGTCGTTATCCGCGACGGCGAGGAGATCACTCTTAAGGATGTGCGGTTTCCGACGATAACCGAGGAGGGGATCGTATTCGGAATCCCCGATTTTCAGGTCATGGCACTCAATAAGACGGTCGGAAATGTTGCAACTCAGGCATTCTTCCGCTCAACCTCAACGGTTAAGATGATCTGGGAATCGCTGATCGATCTTATCACGGGCAGATACGGCTTTGAACAGCTATCGGGGCCCGTCGGTGTTACAACGGCTGTCAGCGAGGCGGCTAAAAGCAGCTTTGCGGATTTTCTTTATCTCGTTGTCGTCATTACGATGAATCTCGGAATTTTCAATCTTTTACCGCTTCCCGCACTTGATGGCGGAAGATTACTGTTTTTATTTGTTGAGCTCATTCGCAGAAAGCCGATCAAGCCCGAATTTGAGAGATACGTTCATTTTGTCGGAATCGTTCTGCTTATGCTCTTGATGGTGCTGATAACCTTCCAGGATGTATTAAAGCTCTTTGCACCTTGATTTAGCCGAAAGGAGGCGTAGATCATGATGGACAAGAAAACTAAAGCTATTAAGGTCGGCTCGCTGACAATCGGCGGCGGCGCGCCGATTTCAATTCAATCTATGACAAACGTTTCGACGCATGACTTCGATGCGGCATATTCTCAGGTGAGCGCGCTTGCAGATGCAGGCTGTGATATCGTAAGGCTTGCCGTACCGGACATCGATGCGGTTGAAACGATTCGCAGGCTCAAGCTTTCGGACATCTCCGTTCCGATCGTTGCGGATATTCACTTCGATTATAAAATTGCCATCGCTTGCTGTGAAGCGGGTGTCGATAAGATTCGCATTAATCCTGGTAATATCGGCTCGAAGGACCGCGTCCGCGAGGTTATTGCGGCCTGTCGTGAGAGGGCGATCCCAATACGCATCGGCGTAAACGGCGGCTCGCTCAGACGGGATATTCTCGAAAAATACGGCGCTCCCACAGCTGAGGCTTTAGCCGAAAGCGCGATGGAGCACGTGCAGATCTTAGAGGAGCTGAATTTTGACCAGATCGTAGTTTCGATAAAATCCTCAGACGTCCGCACGATGATAGGCGCAAACCGCATTCTTCATGAGCTTCGTGATTATCCGCTTCATATCGGTGTTACCGAAGCAGGCTCTGAGCGCATGGGCGTCATGAAATCGGCGATAGGCATTGGCTCGCTTCTTGCCGACGGAATCGGTGACACGATACGCGTTTCGCTGACTGCTGACCCGACTCGCGAGGTTGAGAGCGCAAAACTCCTGCTTTCCTCGCTCGGACTCGACCGCTCGGCGATGATAGATGTTGTTTCATGCCCGACCTGCGGCAGAACTAAAATTGATTTAATCTCGCTCGTTTCACGCTTTGAAAACGAGCTTATGCCAACACTCCACCCGTCAAGGCATATCAAGGTCGCGCTTATGGGATGCGCTGTCAACGGCCCCGGAGAGGCTCGCGAGGCTGATATAGGCATTGCAGGCGGTGTCGGGGAAGCTCTGCTTTTCAAAAAAGGGCAGATCATCAAAAAATTCAGCGAGGACGATATTTTATCCGTTCTTTGCGATGAGATAAACAAAATGTGAGCTACATAACGATGAATAAATTTGATAAAATCTTCAGCAAATACACCCAAACGACATCCGAACGCGCGATGCTTGACAAAGCACAAAACGTTTCCTCGCGAATTGACCGAGAGCGTCGTTTGGTTGAAGTAACGGCTGAATTTTCAGACATTATTCCAAAGCAGAAGCTATACGAGCTTGAAGAAAAGCTTCGCGCGAGCTATGATTTGAACGTCGTTCGCATTCTGCCAAAATATAACGCTTCGCTCTGGTCACCCTCGTATATTCCCGAGGTTATGCTGGAGCTTTGTCGCGTTGGTGCGGTTTCGCGCGGTTTTTTCAACGATTACAACTACGAAATTTGCGATAACAAGCTGACTGTAACCGTTTCGTTCAACAACGGCGGAATTGAGCTTTTATATTCCGCGCGCACAAACGAGATAATTTCGAGCATTATCTTCGGCGAATTCGGCATTAACCTTGAGGTTGAGATAAAGCAGGAGCAAGGCTACACCGAAACCGCTCCACAAGTAAGCTCACAGCTTGCCGAAATGGAGAGAATCGCGCGCGCTCAGTCGCTCGAGGCTTCAAAGCCCAAGGCTCCCGTTGAAGCGCCGCCCGAGGAGGATCCATACAAGGATTTCGAGCACATTTCAACGCTTAACAAGGATGAGGTCAAGCTTACACGCGACGGCGATATTCTGAGCGTTGGCGGAAAAATGTTTGATGTTTCAAGCCCCGAGTTTATCATAGGCGACCCGTTTGAGATTTCAGAGCCTACCCCGATTCGCGATATTACAGGCCCTCGCAAGGGTCTTTTAGTGCTCGGCGAGGTCTTCGGATTTGAAACAAAGGAAACCCGTCGCGGCGACAGACTTATTTTAACCTTTGCCGTGACTGACAAGGATTCTTCGATATACATTAAGCTTTCACAGCCAAAGGAAGCCCTTGAGCCGTATCTCTCGGGCATCAAGAACGGCATGACTGTCGCTTTGAAGGGCTATGCAAAAATCGACTCCTTCGACGGAGAGGCTATATTTATCCCGACAGCCGTCGCGAAAATTTCGCAGAAATACCGCGTGGATTCTGCGCCCGAAAAGCGCGTTGAGCTCCATTGCCACACGCAGATGTCGTCGATGGATGCAATAATTCCGCCCGAGGAGCTTGTTAAAAAGGCTCACAGCTGGGGACACAAGGCTGTTGCTATAACCGACCACGGAAATGTTCAGGCGTATCCGCTCGCGATGAATGCGGCGGCAAAGCTCGGCATGAAGGTAATTTACGGAATCGAAAATTACTATGTTGACGATACGGCGCGAGTTCTGTTCGGCGACACAACTGACGAGCACTTAAAGACTGAATTCATGGGCGAATACTGCGTTTTCGATATCGAAACGACGGGACTTTCGCCTCAAAGCTGTCACATAACGGAAATCGGCGCTGTTATTATAAAGGGCGGCGAGGTAATCGACCGCTTCAACACCTTCACTGATCCCGAGGAGCATATTCCTGAGAATATCACCGAGCTGACGGGCATCACCGATGAGATGGTCAAGGGTGCACCGAGCAACTGCGAGGCGGTTAAAAGCTTCCTCGAATTTGCAGACGGACGCATTCTTGTTGCTCACAACGCAGGCTTTGATATTTCCTTTATCAGAAAGGTCACGCAGGAGAACCGTATCGAATTTACAAACCCGTATATCGATACCGTTGCGATGTCGCGCTATGCAAATCCCGAGCTTAAGCGTCACAAGCTTGACACTCTTGCCGAGTACTTCAAGCTTGGCGATTTCAACCATCACCGTGCATGCGATGATGCGGAGATTTTATCGAAGATCCTCATCTGCATGTTTAACAAGATCCGCTCGGAGGGAGCTGCAAATCTTCGCGAGATGCAGCATCTTATGTCTGAGAAATCCGACCCGCTGAAGCTCAAGCCATACCATCAGATCCTGCTTGTAAAAAACAAGGTCGGACTCAAAAATCTATACAAGATCATCTCCCACAGCTATCTTAATTACTATCACAGAGTTCCGAGAACTCCGAAATCGCTCATTACAGAAAACCGCGAGGGTCTGATCATCGGCTCAGCGTGCGAGGCAGGCGAGCTTTATCAGGCGATTTTAGCTAACAAAACCGAGCGTGAGATCGAGGCGATCGCCGATTTTTACGATTATCTCGAAATACAGCCGCTTTGCAATAATCAGTTTATGATCGACAAGGAAATTGTCGGCGGCAGGGACGATCTGATCGAACTCAACAAGAAGGTCTACGCTCTGGGCAAAAAGCTCGGCAAGCCCGTTGTAGCGACCTGCGACGCGCATTTCTTTGAAAAGGACGACGAAATTACCCGAAAGATTTTGCTGTCGGGTCAGAAGTTCAGCGATGCTGACCGCGATATCGGCCTGTATTTTCGAACGACCGATGAAATGCTCGAGGAGTTCTCATATCTCGGCGAGGATGGAGCTCGCGAGGTCGTTATAACAAACACAAATCTTATTGCGGATATGGTTGAGGAGGTTCGCCCGATTCCCGAGGGAACCTACACGCCGAACCTTGAGGGTGCTGAGCAGGAGCTTCAGGACAGATGCTGGGACCGCGCAAAGCAGCTCTACGGCGATCCGCTTCCGACGATCGTTTCCGAGCGGCTTGAAAAGGAGCTTACCTCAATTATAAAGCATGGCTTTGCGGTGCTTTATATGATCGCGCAGAAGCTCGTGCAGTACAGCGAGGAGCAGGGCTATCTCGTCGGCTCACGCGGCTCGGTCGGCTCATCCTTTGTTGCATCGATGTCGGGAATTTCCGAGGTTAATCCTCTGCCTGCGCATTATTACTGCACAAATTGCAAATATTCCGAATTTTTCACAAACGGCGAGGTTGGCTCGGGCTTTGATCTGCCCGACAAGGACTGCCCCGTATGCGGCACCAAGCTGACGGGCGACGGACACGATATCCCGTTTGAAACCTTCCTCGGCTTCTATGGCGACAAATCACCCGATATCGACCTAAATTTCTCGGGTGAGGTTCAGGGCAGAGTTCACAAATATACCGAACAGCTTTTCGGCTCCGAGAACGTTTTCCGTGCAGGAACGCTCGGCACGCTCGCCTCAAAAACCGCTTACGGCTACGTTGTAAAGTATCTCGAGGACAGACAGAAAAAGCTCGGCAAGGCTGAGATCGACAGACTTGTTGACACCTGCGTTGGAATCAAGCGCACGACCGGTCAGCATCCGGGCGGAATTATAGTTGTTCCGCGCGAGTACGACGTCTACGACTTCACTCCCGTTCAGCATCCTGCCGATGACCCGACCTCGAGCATCGTAACGACGCACTTCGCCTTCACCTATCTGCACGACACTATACTGAAGCTTGACGAGCTCGGACACGATATTCCGACCAAATACAAATGGCTCGAAAAGTACACGAACACGAGCGTTATGGATGTAAAGATGAACGACCGTGCGGTTTACGAGCTTTTCGAATCGACATCTCCACTCGGCGTAACACCCGAGGATATCGGCTGTCCGCTCGGAACGCTCGGACTTCCCGAAATGGGAACACGCTTTATTCAGAGCGTTCTTGTTGACGCAAAGCCGCGAAATTTCGCTGACCTGTTGCAGATCTCGGGATTAACTCACGGCACGGATGTTTGGCTCGGAAACGCGCAGGATTTAATCAAAGAGGGTATCTGTGATATTTCTCAGGTTATCGGAACGCGCGACGGAATCATGCTCGTTCTCATTCAGAAGTACCAGCTTGACAACTCCATGGCGTTTAAGATCATGGAGGATGTCCGAAAGGGAAAGGGCTTGAAGCCTGAATACGAGGCGGCTATGATCGAGCACGGTGTTCCCGATTGGTACATCGCTTCCTGCAAAAAAATCAAGTACATGTTCCCGAAGGCTCACGCGGCGGCTTACGTTATGTCCGCGATACGTCTTGGATGGTACAAGATTTACTATCCACTTGAATTTTATGCAGCATTCTTATCCGTTGCTCCCGGCGGCTTTGACGCCGAGATCGCGATGAAGGGAAAGGCTGCAATAAAACAGCTCATGGACGAGGTTCGCAAAAAGGGAACTGAGGCAACTCAAAAGGAAAAGGAATCTGCCGACACCTTCCAATTGGTTCTTGAAATGCTCTCGCGCGGATTGCAGTTTTTGCCCGTTGACCTACACAAATCCGAGGCATTTGCATTCAAGCCCGAGGATGGCAAGATCCGCATGCCGTTCACCTCGCTCGGCGGACTTGGAGAGAGAGCCGCTCAAAAGATCGTTGAGGTGCGCAACCGCGAGGAGCTCCTTTCAATCGAGGAATTGCAGATGAAAGCAGGGCTTTCCAAGTCAATTATCGAGCTTCTCCGCAAAAACGGCGCGCTTAAAGGCATGTCGGAAACAAATCAGCTTTCATTTTTCTGATTGTCACTAAATCTTACACAGCGTGATAAAGTATATAGTATATAATGCCGATTGACAAAGCGTTTGCTATATGGTATCATATTAGCATGCTAAAGTAAATTATTTGATATGTATACAATATGCGACACTTTATTAGTTAAAATTGACAATGCACGAAAGGCGCAAAAGTGAAAAAGACAATAGCGTTAATGCTTGTACTGATTTTTTCCGCATCGATCATATCATGCGGAGAGGATATATCAAATGAAACTTTAACGGATTCCACCGAGGACGAGGACACAACCGAAATTATAGTAACCGAGCCCGACACAACACCACCTGAGATTTCAGGCGTGCAGGATCTATCCGTATTCGAGGGCGCGACCGTCACCTACAGACAGGGCGTTTCGGCGGTAGACGACCGCGATGGCGAGGTTGAGCTTGAGATCGATGCGTCGGATGTTATGATCAACACCGTTGGCGAATACACGGTCATCTACTCAGCCACCGACAGCAGCGGCAACACAGCTTCCGTCGAGGCAACGGTAAAGGTCAATCCCGTCGGCATGGAGGTGGTTTATCCCATCGCGGACAACCTTCTCTCACAGATCACAAAGCCGACAATGACCGACCGCGAAAAGGCTCGTGCGATCTATGATTGGTGCTATAAGCGGATAATTTATTCCTCTACGGCGGCAAGCCTGATGGGGAAGTATTCCGAGGCGGCACTTGCAGGGCTGTCACAGCGATACGGTAACTGCTATACATATTATGTTGTTTCAAGCGTCCTGCTCACGCGCGTTGGTATTGAAAACAAGCGAATTGAGCGTAACGATCCCGAGAATCCGCATTATTGGAACCTTGTGTTTATTGACGGCGAATGGTTCCACTTCGACACCTGCCCTCAGCCCGATCCGCACAGATTCGAGGTTTTCCTGCTCACAAACGATGAGCTTTCGAGGTTTACGGTTGAGGGATATTACAGCTTCGACAAGGAAAAATATCCCGAGGTTAAATAGAATTAAATGAAAGCTTCGCACGCGATGGGTACTGCACTCAAAGCGCCGCACGCCCAAAATCCGCGCGAAGAATTGGAGATTAATATGAAACTGCGCATGACAACCCCTGACGGAACGAGAGATTTACTCTATTCCGAAGCCGACCTTTACGAGGATGTTACAAAAAAATTAGCCGAGATTTACGAATCTGCAGGCTTTTCGAGAATTGCAACTCCCTCAATTGAAAATTACGACCTTATAGCATCGGTCAACCCCTCTATCAAGCAGGAGAGCATCTACAAGCTGACCGACAATACGGGGCATCTTATTGCGATCCGCCCCGATAATACAACTCCCATCGCGCGAGTTGTTGCGACAAAATTAAGAAATGCGACCCCACCGCTCAAGCTTTATTACAATCAGAATATCTTTCGCATCAACAGCGACTATTCGGGCAAGCGCAACGAGATTTTGCAGAGCGGAATCGAGCTCATCGGCGCAAGCGGAATCAAGAGCGATCTTCTTTGCATAACGACAGCTCTCGACGCTCTCAAATGCTTCGGGCTGAAGTTCAAGCTTGAGATCGGTCATGTCGGATTTTTCAACGCGCTTATTGCCGAGATGAATCTGAGCGAGGAAGAGATAATGACCGTTCGCAGCTTCGTTGAGGCGAAGAACTTTGTTTCACTCAACATGTTTGACGAGAATCTCAAAAACGACACCATTCGCGCTCTGCCGCTCCTTTACGGGAACGAGGAGGTTTTCGAATCTGCGCTTAAGCTTTCGGGCAACAATCCCGACGCTATCGCCGCGCTGAATTATGTTCGCGAGCTTTATGAGCTTTTGAAGTCTGCGGGCTATGCTGACGATATCATGATCGATATGGGAATGGTTCACAAGTTTGACTACTACACGGGAACGGTATTCCGCGGCTACATTGACAACGCAGGCGAGCCCGTCCTGAAGGGTGGACGTTACGACAAGCTCCTTTCTCAGTTCGGCAACGATATGCCTGCTACGGGCTTTGCAATCAACATCTGTGCAGCCGTAGATTCGCTTATAAAGTCCGAGCAGCTAAAGGATAAAACGCCCTGCGATGCGATTATTCACTTTGACGCGGTCACCTTTGACAAGGCTGTCGAGATGAAGAAACAGCTTCTTTGCGAGGGTATCAGATGCGAGCTGTCAGTATTCGACACTATCGGCGAAACCCAAGGCTACGCCGAAAAGCTTGGAATTGGTAAGGTGATCGACCTTAGCCTCAGAGAGGAGTGTGAGGGCAAATGATCAGAATTGCACTGACAAAGGGACGAATCGAAAGCAAATCGATCGAAATACTCAAAAAAGCAGGCTATGACTGCTCCGAGCTCGAGGACAAGGGAAGAAAGCTTGTATTTAAGCTGATCGGCTCCGATATCGAGATCGTGCTTGCAAAGGCGGCTGACGTAATAACCTATATCGAGCACGGTGTTTGCGACGTGGGAATCGTCGGCGAGGACACCATTATGGAGCATGGAAAATGGTTCCACGAAATTCTCGATTTAAACTTCGGAAAATGCAAGTTTGCGCTTGCAGGAATTAAGGGACGCGATTTTTACGAGGGCTACACACAAAAGGTTATTGCCTCGAAGTACCCGAACGTTACAAAGAATTACTTCAACAACAAGGGAATTGACGTTGAGATCGTTAAGATCGAGGGCTCAGTTGAGCTTGCTCCGATCCTTAAGCTCGCTGATGCGATCGTTGACATCGTCGAAACGGGCTCTACGCTTCGCGAGAACGGACTTGAGGTTTACGAGGATGTCGCATACATCTCAACAAGACTGATAGTCAACACAGCATCAATCAAGCTTAAAAAGGCTGAAATAGACGAGTTTGTTAACAGAATCTCGGCTCAAATCGAAAAATAACAGGTGATATAATGCAGATTTATAATAAAAATGAGGTCGACAAGCTTCTTTTAAAGCTTGCCGACCGCGCGGAAAATATTTCCCCCGAAATAATGAATACAGTCGCCGACGTTATTGCCAACGTCAGAAAAAACGGCGACAAGGCGCTTCTTGAATATACGGAAAAATTCGACAAGGTTAAGCTTTCCTCACTCTTTGTCAGCGAGGAAGAAAAGGAAGCCCTCATCGCAAGGGTTCCCGACGAGCTCAAGGCGGCAATTGACGAGGCGGCGGAAAACATCTATGCTTTTCACAAGAGGCAGCTTCAGAATTCGTGGATGACAAGCAGCGACGGAAAGCTGATGGGTCAGCTCGTCCGTCCTATTGAAAAGGTCGGACTTTATGTTCCCGGCGGTACTGCCGCTTACCCGTCGTCCGTTCTTATGAACGCTATTCCCGCAAAGGTTGCAGGCGTCAAGACCATCCGCATAGTTACTCCGCCAAAAGAGGAGGGCATTAATCCCGCGGTCGTTTATGCGGCTAAAAAGGCTGGCGTTGATGAGATTATTTCGGTTGGCGGAGCGCAGGCTGTTGCCGCGCTTGCTTACGGCACGGAGTCTGTCGGTCGCGTTGACAAGATCGTGGGCCCCGGCAATATTTTCGTTGCAATGGCAAAGAAGCTTGTTTTCGGTGCGGTCGATATCGACATGATCGCAGGTCCGAGCGAGGTGCTTGTTATCGCTGACGAGCGCGCAAATGCCGAATATGTTGCGGCGGATCTGATGAGCCAGGCCGAGCACGACCCGATGGCGGCTTCGATACTTATCACGACATCGAAATCGCTTGCAGACGAGGTCGTTACCGAGATTGAAAAGCAAAAGGCAAGCCTTGCGCGCCGCGATATAATCGACCGTTCGCTGTCAAGCTATGGCGCGATTATTGTCGTTGACGACCTTAAGATGGCTGTTGAGCTTTCGAACAAAATTGCGCCCGAGCACCTTGAGCTTTCTGTTGAGAATCCGTTCGAGCTTCTTTCGATGGTTGAAAACGCAGGCTCGATCTTCCTCGGCGACAATTCTCCCGAACCGCTCGGCGATTATTTTGCAGGTCCCAACCACGTTCTTCCGACAAACGGCACCGCCCGTTTTTCATCGGCTCTCGGCGTTGACAGCTTTATCAAGAAGTCGAGCTATCTCTATTACAGCCGCGAGGAGCTTCAGAAGATCGGTCAAAAGGTTATAACCTTTGCCGATGCCGAGGGACTCGGCGCACATGCAAATTCCATCGCAAGACGCTTAAAATAAAGGGGAAGCCAATATGCTTACACAACTTATTCCCAAAAAAACGCAAAAAATCGAAGAATACACTCCAAACACCACGCCGTGTAAAATCAGGCTTGATGCAAACGAAAGCCCGTTTCTCCCCTCAAAGTCGGTACTCGATGAGCTTTCAAGGGCTGTTTATTCGATAGATTTCAACCGCTATCCCGACCCGTATGCATCCGAGCTTGTTGCGGCGTTTTCAAAGATCTACCGTGTCGCCCCACAAAATGTCGTTGCGGGAAACGGCTCGGACGAGCTTATAAGCATCATCTGCACAGGACTTCTCGAGGCAGGTGACAGCGTGAGCGTCGTGCTTCCCGATTTTTCGATGTACGAATTTTACAGTAGCCTTTCGGGTGCGAATGTAGTCAAATTCGTAAAGAGCGAGGACTTTGAGGTGGATTTTGATGCGATTCTCGAGGAAACCAAGAAGAATCGCTCGAAGATCGTTATTTTATCAAATCCCTGCAATCCGTCAGGCTCGATCTGCAAGCGAGAACAGCTTGAGAGATTTATAAGATCATGCGGCTCGATCGTGGTCATTGATGAGGCTTATATGGAGTTTTCGATGACGGATGAAAGCGTTATCGATCTTACAGAGGAGTGCGAAAATCTGATCGTGCTCAAAACGCTCTCGAAGGCGTTCGGCTCTGCGGCACTCCGCCTCGGCTTTGCAATTTCGGGCAAAACGCTCGCATCGACGATCAGAAAGATCAAGAGCCCGTACAATGTTAACACCGTTTCTCAGGTGTTCGGTCGGATCATTCTCGAGCACTACTCGGATATCGAGGAAAACATAAGAATATTAAAGGAAAATGCGAAATATCTGAGCGACAGCCTTGCAGGGCTTGACTGCGATAAGATCGCGCGCATCTATAACAGCGCGGCGAATTTCGTATTTGTAAAGCTTACTTCAGCCGAAGCTGCACAGTCGCTCAAGGCGGAGCTCATGCGCCGCGGAATTGCGATTCGCTGTATGTCGAACGGCTTTATACGCATCACGGCAGGCAGCCGCGACGAAATCGACGAATTTTTATTAAACTTCAAGGAGGCAATCTGTGAATAATCAATCTTGTGAAGCTAAAATGACACGAAATACCCTTGAAACGAATATTACAATGCGCATCTCCCTTGACGCTGGCGAAAAGCACGGACTTTTCGGCTCAAGCGGTGTCGGCTTCTTCGACCACATGCTTAATTCCTTTGCCATTCATTCGGGAATGGCGATTGAGCTTACAATGAGCGGTGATCTTAATGTAGACTGCCACCATACGATCGAGGATGTCGGAATCGTTCTCGGAAAGCTGCTTTGTGAAATTGTATCGAAGCGCGGCAAGCTCGTTCGCTACGGCTGCTCACACATTCCGATGGACGAGGCACTTGCACGCTGTGTTATAGATGTTTCCGGCCGTCCGTTTATCGTTTTTGACCACACGCCGACCGCTCCGATGATTGGCGATTACGACACGCAGATGACTCTCGAGTTTTTCCGTGCAGTCGCTTTCAACATGGGCGCGACGCTTCATCTTTCGGTGCTTTACGGCACGAACGAGCACCACTGCGTCGAAGCTTTATTCAAGGCTTTCGCGCACGCACTTTCCGATGCGCTGACTCTGCGCGACGGTGAGCTTTTATCGGCTAAGGGAGCATTATGAAAAAGAGAATCGGAATCATAGATTACGGAATGGGCAATCTGCACAGCGTTAAAAACGCGCTCGATTTTATCGGTGCAGACAGCTTTGTTTCGGACAAGATCTGCGAGCTTTCGTCTGCCGACGGACTGATCCTGCCCGGAGTTGGTGCGTTTCCCGACGCGATGGAGCGGATCAATTCGCTTTCGCTTTCAGATTTTATTCGCGAATATGTAAAAACAAAGCCTGTGCTTGGAATATGCCTTGGCATGCAGCTTCTTTTTGACAAAAGCTATGAGTTTCGTGAGTGCGAGGGGCTTTCGCTCATCCACGGCGAGGTGGTAAAAATGGCGCCCGAGGGTCTGAAGGTGCCTCATATGGGTTGGAACAGCTTAAAGCTTCAGAACAGCTCGCCCCTTGTCGCTTCGCTTTCTGACGGCGATCAGGTGTATTTTGTACACTCCTATTACGCAAGGGTTGCAAATCGCGAAAATCTCATCGCCACTACCGATTACGGAATGGATATTACCGCGATAGTTCAGAGCGGAAACGCTTACGGCTGTCAATTCCATCCCGAAAAGAGCGAATCGGTCGGCCTTGGCATTTTAAAGGAATTTCGGAGGATCGTAGATGATAATATTACCTGCAATTGATATATTGGGCGGAAAATGCGTCAGACTTACAAAGGGCGCATACGAAACTGCTGCGCAGGTTGCCGATGACCCTATCGAAACCGCGCTGTCATTTGTCAGTGCCGGTGCAAGCTATATTCATATGGTGGATCTTGACGGTGCAAAAGAGGGAAGCCGCATAAACAGCGACATCTACACCGAGGTTGCAAAGCGTGTTTCCGTTCCGATCGAGGTTGGCGGCGGAATCCGCGACATGGACACTATCGAATATTATCTTGACAAGGGAATCGACAGAGTAATAATCGGCTCAGCCGCGCTGAAGAATCCCAAGCTCGTTCGCGATGCGACGCGTCTTTACGGGGAGCATATCGCTGTCGGAATTGACGCGCTTGACCGAATCGTCAAGACCTCGGGCTGGACCGAGGATTCGAGCGTTGACTTCATCGAGCTTGCAAAGCTTATGGAGGATATGGGTGTGCGCTATGTCATTTTCACCGATATTTCAAAGGACGGCACACTTTCAGGACCGAATTACGAGCAGCTTGCTGAGCTCTCAAATGCCGTTTCGATGAACATTATCGCAAGCGGCGGAATCCGCGATATCGAAAATATAAGAAAGCTTACAGAAATGAAGCTTTACGGCGCGATCTGCGGAAAATCCATCTACAGCGGCTCGCTTGATTTATCCGAAGCGATCAAGGTCGCAGAAGGCGAGGCGTGACATGCTTTCAAAAAGAATCATACCATGCCTTGATGTCAAGGACGGAAGAGTTGTTAAGGGCGTCAATTTCGTCGAGCTTCGCGATGCGGGCGATCCCGTTGAGAGCGCGAAGTTCTACAACTCGCAGGGAGCTGACGAGCTCGTTTTTCTCGATATTACAGCTTCAAGCGACAAGCGCAAAACCATCACCGATGTTGTAGAGCGCACTGCGCGCGAGGTGTTTATGCCGCTTACTGTCGGCGGAGGCATTCGCACGGTTGACGATTTCCGCGAGATTTTGCTTGCGGGAGCTGACAAGGTTGCGGTCAATTCCGCGGCGGTTTTAAACAAGCGCATCATCTCAGATGCGGCTGACAAGTTCGGCAGTCAATGCGTGGTTCTTGCAATCGATGCAAAGAAGCGCGAGGATGGCGGCTTTACCGTTTACATCAACGGTGGCAGAAAGGATATGGGCATCGACGCTGTCGAGTGGGCTATCGAGGGCGAAAGGCTTGGCGCCGGCGAGATACTCTTAACCTCAATGGATGCTGACGGAACGAAAAACGGCTTTGATATTGAGCTTACCAAAGCGATCTCCGAGCGTGTTGGCATTCCCGTAATCGCGTCGGGCGGAGGCGGAAGCGTCGGACATTTCACGGATGTTTTTGAGAAGACAGGCTGTGACGCGGCTCTCGCCGCAAGCTTGTTCCACTTCCGTGAGCTTACGATTCGCGAGGTCAAAGTGCATCTGCGCGAATGCGGAATTCAGGTTCGACTTTAATTTTAAAAATTTCGCCGCCACTTGCGGCATGGAGAATAACATGATTGATACAAATGTTGATTTAGGGGTGTTTTTTAGAAAATCCGAGCTCATCCCTGCAATAGTGCAGGATGTCACAAACGGCGAGGTATTGATGCTTGCCTACATGAACAAGGAATCGCTCGGGCTGACACTCAAGACCGGTTACACATGGTTTTGGAGCCGTTCAAGAGGCGAGCTTTGGAATAAGGGCGCGCACTCAGGCCATCTTCAAAAGGTAATCAGCATCGACTACGACTGCGATGAGGATACGCTTCTTGTAAAGGTCGAGCAAACAGGTGCCGCTTGCCACACGGGAAACAGAAGCTGTTTCTACCGAACACTAATGAAAGCTGACGAAGAATAAGCCTTGTGCTGAAAGGAATAACAATGAACGATAAAGTATTAAACGAACTCTACGCGGTCGTTGCTGACCGCAAACAAAATCCCGAGGAGGGCTCCTACACCTGCTATCTTTTTGAAAAGGGTCTTGACAAGATCCTCAAAAAAGTTGGCGAGGAATGCTCCGAAACGATAATCGCCGCAAAGAATGGCGATAATTTCGAGCTTAAAAACGAGCTTTCCGATCTTTTCTATCATCTAATCGTGCTTATGAACGAGCGCGGACTTGCGCTTGAGGAGGTTCTCGGCGAGCTTGATGAAAGATCCAAGAAGATCGGCAATCTCAAGGTAATGAAAAACGTTGACCGCAATACTTGATTTAAGCGCATCGCCTGATTGAGAATTAATAAAGCATACGTGCTTAGGCTGCTTCTCATAAGGATGCTTACCCGTCACTCGGTAGGGGCGATGTGCGTTCGCACGAGATACAAATACACCAACAAATTTCGGCGGAGTGATTGTTTTCTCTGCCGATTTTGTGTTATAATGGAATGGTGATATAAATGGATAGAGAAAAAGGATTACCGAAAAGAACGCATCCGCGACTTGACAATTATGATTATAGCTCTGCAGGTGCATATTTTGTGACGATCTGCACTCAAAATAGACGGTGTGTGCTATCTCGCATCGTAGGGCGGGGGCTTGCTCCCGCCGAAACAAATGGAATCGAATATACTTTGTTTGGGAAGATTGCCGAAAAACAATTATTATTGCTCGAAGATCGCTATTCCAACCTCACGGTTGATCGATATATAATTATGCCTAACCATATTCATGTTGTTTTGATTTTGAATAGCGAGGCGGCGGGAGCAAGCCCCCGCCCTACGATCATGGATATGGTTTGTGCGTATAAATCGTTAACAACGAGAGAATGCAAGAAGATGGGTTTTACCGACAAATTATTCCAAACATCATTTCACGAGCATATTATCCGTGGTCGAGAGGATTATGAAGAAATCGTGAATTACATTTACGAAAACCCTATCCGCTGGCATTACGACGAATTGTACGCAGAAGATTAGGGGTATAGTTTTTACCTAGTACGTTTATAATACAAAGACGAAACCTGCAAAAAAACAGAACAATAAGAATTTGACAAAAAGAGGTATATCAATGAAAAAGTGGTTGTTTCCCTTTACTTCTGCAATCATTTCTATTGTTATATTTTTACTAATCGGGGTATTAGGTGTTTTAGGAAATGGTGACGGCACGGGGTATGGCGGAGTAGTAATTGTCTTATGTGGGATAATATTCTACTGCGTGATTGTGGTCCCCGCAATGTGCTTCATGTATTCAAAGCGTTGTTTATCAGGGGAAAGGTTTCGTGTTCTTTTCACCCTTTATCATTCGTTTCTTATAGCTTTGCCTTATCTTATCTTGTTTTTCAAGGATAACGAAACCTTCCATTATAGCGTCATCTTCTTTGCATGGTGCGAATTATGGTCTTTGCTCGGACTCATAAAATTCAGGCGTAAAAACCAAAAACAATATTGATTGATAAATTGGAATTTGAACAGCAAAGGAACACCCCCGACAGACCTTAAAATTCTGTCGGGGGTTATCATTTTTATGAGCAGCAGCCTTTTTGCACATGCTTTTAGTTTTCGGGCGGATTTTCCTCAAAATAGCGTATTGCACGGTCGCGAATACGGCGGAGCGTTGATTCGCTCACGTTAAGCTTTTCGGCGGTTTCTGTCATATTCAGGCGTGATACAAAGTGCAGCCGCAGAAAGAGCTTGCAAGGCAGCAGCGAGGGCGTTTCGGGAATTTCATCTATGGTGCGCTCGATAGCTCGAAGCTTTTCGCTGATCTCGTCTGCTTCACGCTCAAGCTGAGCTTCCCAATCCTCATCGAGCGTATCTCTGCTGATAAGCCCTGAGCTTATATCGGCAAGAATCTTGCGGCGTTCGGCCTTTTTAGCGTTCAGGCTCCGCAGATACCAATTATACCGCGAGAAATACTGAAGCTCGTTATCGTAGTTAAAGATCCTCACCAAACCACCCCCTCATAAGCCCCTCATCCGTTAAATCTATAAGCCTGTATTCACAGCCTTTTTTCCCGATATACAGCCCGATATATCCTGCGTCGCGAAGCTCACGCCTGCAATTTCGGACGGTCGTTTCGCTGACGTTCAGCTCGCTTGCCAGAAATCGCGTGGAAATAGGCATCGTCAGGGGGAATCGCACGGAGTTGAAGCGTTCCAAAATCACATAATACAACGCGATCGAGCTGCACGAGATAGGGCAGAGCTTTCGCTTTTGAATAAACGCATTGATCTGCTTGAGATAGTTCATTATTGCCTCCAGGGATTACTTGTCATGTAAAATTATAGCACGCGGCAAGCGCTAAGTCAATTGAATCGAGGCTCAAAGCCGTGCGTTTAATCCGAAAGATTGGCAGAAGCTATATACATTTTGAAAATCGTATGGTAAAATAATATTAGTGAAAGGAGTGGTGCGTGATGATGGTCGATAAGGATATCTATATCGGGCGCGAGCTCTCGTGGCTCAAATTCAACGAGCGCGTATTGTCAGAAGCTGATTCGCCGACGGTTCCGCTTCTTGAAAGGCTAAAATTTCTATCAATCTTTACGAGCAATCTTGATGAGTTTTTCATGGTTCGCGTTGGCACTCTTGATGCCCGCGAGGGAGTTTCCGATACCATGCTTGACAACAAGACACAGCTTTCACCCGGAGAAGAACTCGACCTGCTCTGCAGGGAGTCAGAACGGCTTTATGCGGCGCGTGACGGAGTGTTCTCGCGTCTGGTTGCCGAGCTTTCGCAAAGCGGTGTCCGCAGGCTTTGTTGGAATGAGCTCACAAAGGAGCAAAAGCGTTCTGTTCGCCGTTATTTCAGGAAAGAGCTTGCTATTTTTACATCGCCGTATATTATAAATTCGCACACGCCTTTTCCTCATCTTGAAAACAACATCATCCATGTGCTTCTCACACTTCGCGACAAGGCAGGGAACAGCTCTATCGGAATCGTACCGCTGCCACCGTCCGCAAAGGGTTATTATGTCATCGAAAAAGGCTGTGATTCCCTTGATTTCATTATTTCCGAGGAAATAATGCTTCATTGCTGTGCTGAGCTATTTTCTGAATACAAGGTAAAGGGCGCAATGCTATTTAAGGTCACGCGTAACGCCGATATCGAATATCAGGACGGCTTATCTGACGAATCGGAACCCACGCCCGACTACCCGACATACCTAAAAATTCAACTCAAAAAACGTGAAAAGCTCGGCGCGGTCAAGCTTGAATATTTCCTGTCGGGGGCAGGCGATGGGTTAAGCACCTCCGACCGATGGGCACTCGATTTCATTTTATCAAAGCTCTCACTTCCAAAATCAAGATGCTACCGCTCGTTTTCTCCGCTTGGTTATAATTTCGCGTCCTCGCTTTGGGATGAAGCGGCAGAGATAATCCCAAACGGCTTGTACAAGAAAATCACGCCGATATACACCAAACGAGAGGGAATATTAAATAAGCTTGACAGCTCTGATATTCTGCTTTCATTTCCGTATCACGATTTCAGGGAATATCTTGATTTCCTTCGTGAGGCGGTATACGACAAGCGCACAAGGTCGATAAAAATAACCCTCTATCGCCTCGCAAAGCATTCGCAGGTCATCTCGCTTCTTTGCGATGCCGCCTCAAGGGGCATTAAAGTCACAGCGGTTGTCGAGCTGAAGGCGAGATTTGACGAGGAAAACAATATTCATTTAGCTGAACTTCTTGAGGAAGCAGGCTGCAGCGTAATTTACGGAATGAGCGGCTTAAAGGTTCATTCAAAGCTCACCCTTGCAGTCCTTGACGACAGTGAGCGCGAGCTTCGCTATGCTCACATTGCAACGGGAAATTACAACGAGCAGACGGCGAAGCTCTACACAGACCTCGCGCTTCTGACCTCAGACGAAGCCATAACCGCCGATGCTTCAGAGCTGTTTTGCGCTATTGAGAGCGGAAAGTTATGTAAAAACTACCGCGAGCTTTTGGTTTCACCAACAACTCTGCGCGAGGGAATCATTCGCGAAATCAAGCGTGAAAAAAGGCGTGCCGAACGGTTTGGCAAGGGTTACATCTGCTTCAAGATGAACAGTCTGACCGATAAGACGGTCATCGACGCACTAATTGACGCATCGTGTGCAGGGGTGAAAATCGACCTCATAATTCGCGGCATATGCTGTCTTGCGCCACAAATTCCGGGTAAGACCGAAAACATTCGCGTTATCAGCATTGTCGGGCGGTATCTCGAGCACTCGCGGATCTATATCTTCGGTCAGCCGACAAAAGGTGAGCCTTCACGAATTTACATCGGCTCGGCTGATATGATGACACGCAACACCACTCGCCGTATTGAGGTTTTAACGCCCATAAAATCGCCTAAGGCAGCATTAAAGCTATACAATATTACTCGCTTCGAGCTGCTTGACAATGTAAAGTCCTCCGAGCTCGACCAAGACGGAAGCTATAAAAAAACAGAATCAAACGGCAAGCCGTTTGATTCTCAAATGGAGCTTTTCAGGCTCCAGGACGGTCAATAAATCGTAAAACAGTATCCGCTATAAAAATTTCTCGCGAAGAGCCGTGATTATCTTTTTCTCCTCGCGCGACACCTTGACCTGAGTCAGCCCAAGCATTTCGGCTGTCTGCTGTTGTGACATGTCGCGAAAATATCTGAGCACAACTATCTCACGCCACAACGGCGGAAGCGAGCTTATTGCCTGACGGAGCGCCAATCTGTCGCACAACGCTTCAAGCTCGTCGGAATCCGATGCAAGCATTTCCTCAAGCTTGACATCTCCATCGCCGAGCGTGTCCGAAAAGGAGTGAAGCGGTCTGCCTGATGCAACCGCGCTGACAAGCTCCTCGCGCGAGATGTGTAATAGCTCAGACAGCTCATCAACTGTCGGTTCGCGTCCCTCTCGCTTAATGTATGCTTCGCGCTCACGCATTATCTCAGCTCCAAGACGCTTTGTCGTTCGACTCACCTTGATCGGTCCGTCATCGCGAAGAAATCGCTTGATCTCGCCGATTATCAAGGGTACGGCGTATGTTGAAAAAGCTGTTCCGAAGCTCATATCAAAGCTCCGCACGGCTTTTATTAGCCCGATAGCTCCAATCTGAGTCAGATCGTCAAGCTCCATTCCATGAGATTCAGCCGCTCTGTCGCGAAAGCGAATCGCAATGCTGTTGATAAGTCCTTGATTGAGCTCCAAAATTTCCGATATAGCCGATTCATCTCCGCTATGATAACGCGTTATCAGCTCTGTGTTCCGTGAAAAATCCGTGGCTCGCATAAAGCACCTCCGATGATGATATTATGTACCCACATGGATCTTCATCGTGACCGTGGTGCCAACGCCCGCCCTTGATTTAACCTTTACGGAATCCATCATGCTCTCCATAATCGCAAAGCCCATTCCGCTTCGCTCGCCCGTGGTATCTGTCGTGAAAAGCGGTTCTCGAGCCGTTTCCACGTCCTCAATACCGATTCCGCGGTCCTTTACGATTATTACAAGCTCACCTCCCTCGAATAGTCTGAGGGTGAGCTCGATCATGCCGATTTCATCCTTATAGGCGTGAACGATGCAGTTTGTGACCGCCTCGCTGACTGCGCATTTTATGTCTGCGAGCTGACAAACCGTCGGGGATGCCATTGATGCAAAGCTGACTGCCAGCCCGCGCGAGAAGCTTTCATTCTCACTGTGTGATGGAAAACGGCATTTTATTTCATTTAACATCTTTTTCATTTGTCTATCCTTTCAGCTATTTTTTAGCAGTTGTATTTTCGATCTTAATAAGCCTTGACGTACCTGCAAGGTCTAAAATTTTTGCGACGCTCTCGCATGGGTCGGTTATTCTCAGCTCACCGCCGAGCTCTCGTGCAAGCGTGAATCTTCCAAGAATAAGCCCGAGACCCGACGAATCCATAAACGACACGCTCGACAGATCAAGCGCAACCGTCTTTGGTCTGTAATAATACAGCTTTTCGTCGATCCTGCGCCTCAGATCGCGAGCTGAATGATGGTCGATTTCACCGTCTATCGATATTTTAAGCTCTGAGCCGTCGAGCTTGCTTGTTACATTGTAATCCATACAAAACTCCTTTTTATGTGGGTAAACCCGTTATTTACAAATACATTATACGGCATGCAGACTGAAAATTGCGTCGTTTTTTGAAGATAGGATTTTGCGAAAGTCGGTAACATTTTGCTGAAAACGAGTTGTCTAGCATTATGAGGATCAGCGCAAAAAAATCGCACAGCTAAAGCGTGATGTTCTTATCGGAAAAAACACAAAATGTTTACCTAACGCACGGTAGGGGCGAACTGTGTTCGCCCGCGGGCGTTCAAAGAACGCCCCTACGGATATGTGAAAATTGCTCCGCAGAAAACAAAGAACTAAACCCTGTATATTTTTCCAAGCAAGCATGATAGCAAACAGGCAACTTGTTGCGTAACAAGTTGCCTGTTTGTTTATATTCTATTATTCGTTTATGATCCATAAGATCATGAATACTGCTGTCACTACAATGTGAATAATGGGCAAGAAACTAACGAAACTTATCCTTTTATTAGCGAATGTCTTTATGGCAGAAAAAAGATATGTCAGTGAATAAGTACCTGCAAGTATCATATAGATTGCAGCAACTATTGCAACGAACAAAGATTGTTCTATCATAACGCTTATGTTTGCTAAAGAAATGATAGAACCTAAAATTGTGATTAACGAAATTGGTATAGGCAGTGCTTGCAAAATCATAACTACCCATATCATCACTTTGTTTTTCATTGATATATTCCTTTCTGCGTTTTATCGCCAGTTTCGCATTTGTATTACAAACGCTTCGGGCAAAGCCCATACCCCTAAAGATGCGCGAGCGTGTCCATAGGCTCCCTCCGGGAGGGAGCTGTCGCCATAGGCGACTGAGGGAAAGTGCGTCACTATAAAGTCAATCTAAACTCTAAGTCACGCAGGCTCCTTCCGTCACGCTACGCGTGCCACCTTCCTCCCAAAGGGCGAGGCTTTTCGTTAGTTCCATTATAACACAAAATCGGCAGAGAAAACAATATCTCTGCCGAAATTTGCAAACATCCTTATAAGGAGCCTCACTAAACGCTGTGCGATTTTCTATATTTGATTAAATCCTGAATATTACAGAGCGTTTACGATATTCTCTGTATCGGAAGCGATAACGAGCTCCTCGTCGGTCGGGATGAGCCATACCTGAGTCTTGGAATCGTCGGTCGAAAGCTTAACGTTCGCGGGAACATGGACAGCCTTTGCGTTAACCTCTTTATCGAGCTTGATTCCGAGGTATTCCATATTCGAGCAAACGCGCTCACGAAGCTCGGTATTGTTCTCGCCCATACCTGCGGTGAATACTACTGCGTCAAGACCGTTCATAGCAGCGGCATACTGACCGATGTACTTCTTGATCTGATAAGCAAGCACGTTTGCAGCGAGAGCCGCGCGCTCGTTACCCTCAAGGATAGCAGCCTCGATATCGCGGCTGTCAGAGGAAATTCCCGATACTCCGAGGAATCCGCACTTCTTGTTCATGAAGTCGCTCATCTGAGCAGGTGTGAAGTTCTCACGCTCCATGATGAAGGTTACGATTGCGGGGTCGATCGAACCGCAGCGTGTTCCCATCTCAACACCGTCAAGGGGAGTGAAGCCCATCGAGGTGTCAATAACCTTGCCATCCTTAACAGCAGTGATAGAAGAGCCGTTTCCTATATGGCAGGTAATAATCTTTGTGCCCTCAGTCTTGCCGAGAATCTTGCACATTTCGTTTGATACATAGCGGTGAGAGGTTCCGTGTGCACCGTAACGGCGAATGGAGTATTTCTCATACATTTCGTAGGGGATAGCATACATCCATGCGTAGTCGGGCATTGTCTGATGGAATGCTGTATCGAATACGAGAACCTGAGGAACTGTCGGCATAACGTGTGTGATACCGTCAATACCCATAAGATGAGCAGGTGTGTGGAGGGGAGCTAAGTCAATGCAAAGCTTCAGCTTATCAAGAACCTCGGGTGTTACAAGAACAGACTCGGAGAAATATGCTCCGCCATGGACTACGCGATGGCCGACAGCCCCGATCTCATCCATGGATTTAAGACAGCCGTGCTCGCTTGATGTGAGGGTTTCGATGAGGAGCTTTGTAGCTACCGAATGGTTGGGCATGTCGCATTCTACGACATAATTCTCATGCTCGGGCATTTTGTGTGTGATCTTACCTTCATCCATACCGATGCGCTCGCAAATACCCTTTGCCAGAACGTCGTATGTAGCGGTATCGAAAAGCTGATACTTGAGTGAGGAGCTTCCCGCGTTGACAACTAAAACTTTCATTGTTTTCCTCCGTTTTATTGCAATTTGTATTATTATATGATATAATTAACGTACATTATATTATAGCCCATATTTTCAAATAATTCAAGGGGGTTTTAACTCTTTTTGGCGAGTGCACAATTATTTTTGAAAATAACGGCTTCAACTGTGCAAATGGCTAACTATCAGGAGGAAAAAATGAAGGTCGCCGCGATAATTTCCGAATTTAATCCGTTTCACAACGGTCATTTTCATCTCATCTCTCAAATTCGCAGCCGTATCGACGACTTAGCGGTCGTCGCCATTATGAGCGGTGATTTTGTTGAGCGTGGCGATACCTCGATCATCGGCAAGTATTCACGAGCCGAAGCGGCTGTAAAATGCGGCTGTGATCTTGTTTTGGAGCTTGCGGCTCCGTGGTGTTTTTCGGGTGCTGAGTTTTTCGCGAGGGGCGGGGTAGCTATTGCAAATTCCCTCGGCTGCGTTGATTATCTCGCGTTCGGCTCGGAGTGCTCTGACATTGCAAAGCTTCGGCTCGCGGCAGAGCGGATTGCGTCGGAAGAGTTTCGAGGCGCGCTCAAACACCTTCGCGAGCAGGACTTACAGAGCGGCCACGCACAGCTTCGCGAAATCGCCTACAATTCACTTTACGGCGAGGACGATCTTCTTCGCGGCTCAAACAATCTTTTAGCGATCGAATACATCCGCGCATTAAATTCGCTTGGAAGCAAAATCGAGCCGATTTGCGTTCAGCGCATCGGCGGTGCATACGGCGATACGACGCTTGAGGGAATCAGCTCGGCGACAGCCATTCGCGCAGGAATCACGCGGGGCGAGAATGTTGAGAGCTACATGCCGACGGAATCGGCAAGCATACTTCGCCGCGAGCTTGAAGCGGGGCGCACTTACAGTCTTTCAAGACTTGATAATGCAGTTATTGCGATGCTCAGAACTGCCGAGCCCGAGGACCTCCGCGAGATTATGGAAATTTCGGGCGGAGTGGAAAATCTTCTTATCAAATCAGCTCGCACAGAGAGAACGATAGAGGGTCTTGTTGACAGCTGTGCTCAGCGCCGATATTCAAAATCTCGCCTAAGACGGGCAATAATTTCCGCGATGCTTGGGGTTAAGATGAGCGATGCCGAAGCTGCTCCGAGATTCACACAGCTTCTTGCGGCAAACAGTAAAGGGCGTGAGGTTCTTGCGATGGCGCGTAAAACGGCTTCAATCACAATTCTCTCAAAGGAATCCGCGCATCATTCACTTGACGGCGAGGCGGCAAGACAATATTCGCTTCACGCAAAAGCCGAATCGCTGTGTGAGCTTGCATGCAATGGGCTTGCATGCAAAGGGATTGCATGCAAAGGGATTGCATGCAAAGGTGAGCCCGAAAAACGAAAGCCCTTCTTGACATCGTGATTTCTGTATGGTATAATTTAGGCAAAAATAAGCTTCTAACAAAAAAATCTACATGAGAGGAAATTCAAAAATGAAAAAAGTAGCAGTTATCATGGGCAGTGATTCCGACCTTCCCGTAGTAAAAAAATGTATCGACCAGCTTGTTGCCTTCGGAATTCCGTATGAGGCGCATGTAATAAGCGCGCACCGCACTCCGAGGCAGGCTGAAGCTTTTGCTTCCTCTGCAAAGGAAAACGGCTTTGGCGTTATTATCGCGGCGGCAGGCAAAGCGGCGCATCTCGGCGGTGTTATCGCGGCTTATACGACGCTTCCCGTTATCGGTATTCCGATAAAATCTTCAACGCTTGACGGACTTGATTCGCTTCTTTCCATGGTGCAGATGCCGGGCGGTATTCCGGTTGCGACTGTTGCTGTGGACGGTGCGCAGAATGCGGCTATTCTCGCAGCACAGATGCTTGCGCTCTCGGATGAGGAGCTTTCCGCTAAGCTTGACGCATTCAAGGCTGATATGGAGAGCGGCGTGCTCAAAAAGGATGCAAAGCTTCAAGAGGAGCTTGCAAAATAAATGGGTGCCGATATGAAAAATATTGCTGTACTTGTTTCGGGCGGCGGAACAAATCTTCAAGCCATTCTTGACGCACAGACCTCGGGCATAATTAAAAGCGGACGGGTTTCGCTTGTGCTTTCCTCGAAGGAGGGTGCCTTTGCCCTCGAGCGAGCAAAGAATGCAGGTGTTGAGGGAATCGTCGTTCCGAGAGGGAACTATTCCGACCGCAAGGCTTATTCTGAAGCCTTAAAGCATGCTCTCGAATCGCGTGGCATTGATCTTGTCGTGCTTGCTGGCTTTATGATCATTCTTGATGAGAGCTTTATAAAGGCATACGAAAACCGCATAATCAACGTACATCCCGCGCTGATCCCGAGCTTTTGCGGAGATGGCTTCTACGGGCTTCACGTTCATGAGGCGGCGCTAAACAAGGGCGTCAAGGTATCGGGAGCAACCGTTCATTTCGTTAACGAGATCTGCGACGGCGGTCCTATAATCGCTCAAAGAGCTGTTGCCGTGGAAGAAGGCGACACTCCCGAGCTGCTTCAGCGCCGTATAATGGAGCAGGCTGAATGGAAGATTCTGCCCGAGGCTATCGAGCTGTTCTGCGCAGACAGGCTTTCTGTTGAAGGCGGCATAGTTCATATAAAATAATTTCCCCCAATCACCTTTTGTGTTCCAATACAGACATACCCTCTGTTTTGTAGGGCGGGGGCTCGCTCCCGCCGCCGAAGTCAGCTAAAATTGCACGAAACGGCGGGAGCAAGCCCCCGCCCTACAGTGAAATTGCTCATGCATACACATCGGGAACACTTCGCCGAATTGGGATAATAATTTTAATTAGCCAAAAACTTTTCATATATTTTCTATGTTTGAAAGGAGTGCATACCATGCGTACAATTCAGCTTATGGATGGGAGAAGAATCGATCCGACAGCGCTCGGCTTCACATCTGTTCACGAGCACGTCGTCCCCTATGATGTTCCAAATGACAAGAGGGAAGAGATAATCTCACACGTTCTTGCACAGCTTGACAAGGCTTATTCTCTTGGCGTTCGCACCATTATCGATGTTTCCCCGAGATTGAATCTGAATCTCCTGCTTGACATCATTCCGCTCACTCCGATGCAGATCGTAGGCTGTACAGGCTTTTACATAGTACCCGAAAATGTGCTTAAAAACTACTCCGTTTACGATTTTCTTTCGCACATTCTCTATGAATTCGAGAACGGTATTCAGGGCTCGGGAGTTCTTCCCGGCGTTATCAAGATCGGTTCGAGAAACGAAAATCTCAGCGATTGGGAGATCCGCGCGCTGACAGCCGCAGGCATCGCGCAAAAGATGACCGGACTTCCGCTCTGCGTTCACTCCTGCGCCGGATGCGACAAGCAGCAGAAAATTTTCGAGGAGGCAGGAGCTGATCTCTCGCGCGTTTATTTCAGCCACACCGAAGCTAATTTCGGTTGGGAGGGCCGCACCTTTGAGGAGGAGGTCAAGCTTCTTGAGGGCGTTATGGAAAAGGGAAGCTTCCTATCCTTCAACAACTTCAATAACTGGACGCATACTCCCGAGGACTGCCTTGCAGATCTTATCAAGACCTTTGCAGCTGACGGATATTCGGGCAAGCTTCTCGCAACGATGGACTATGTTGCGACATACAACAGTAGTGGCAAGCTCGAGGTACTGTGGGAGGACATCTGCTCTGACGGAGCCGCTCGCGACTACAGCTATATTATCAGCCACGTTGTGCCTTGGATGAGATCAAAGGGCATCGACGAGGATACGATCAACGCAATGAATTACGCAAATCCCGTCAAGCTTTTCGGCTGATACATTAAATTCAAGGGGATATTACCAAACATGAAAACAACAATTGGAAGCTACAATTTCGGCGACACACGCGTGCTTTACGTCGAGGAAGACGGTATCGTCGGGCTGGTTTTACTGCCGGGCGACGTTGATGACAAGGATATAAATCTTGATGCGGGACGCATTACGCCGCTTGTAAAGATAGCTATGCCGGCTAATACATATCCAAAGAGCTATGCTGCCGGACATTCGCTCTGTGATTCACCTCTTAACTTCGAATTCAAGCTGACCTCGCACACAAAGGTAGATGAAGGCGATATTACAACTGTCACAACCACACTTTCCTATGAGGAGCTTGAGATCTGCCATGTATTGTCGTATCGCGAGGGAGATAAGGCAGTTACAATCTATTCGGAGTTTAAGAACAACTCCGATTCGGTGAAGTATCTCGATCTTCTTTCATCCTTTGCTCTCGGCGCGCTCTCTCCGCTTCGTCACGAGCCGGCAGAAACCGATCTTGAGCTTTGCAGGATCCGCTCTTATTGGAGCGCAGAGGGAAAGCTTGAAAAGGTATCAACCGATGACCTCAACATGGCGCCCTCTTGGGGTAACTACGGTTACCGCGGAGAAAGATTCGGTCAGGTCGGTTCAATGCCCGTCCGCAAATTCCATCCGTTCGCGGCAGTTTCGGATAACTATGCCGATGTGACATGGGCAGTTTCGCTCGGATGCTCCGCATCCTGGCAGATTGAGCTTTACCGCGAGCAGCGATTCTTTACGCTCACGGGCGGACTTGCTGACTACGAATTCGGTCATTTCAGAAAGACTGTTGAGGCGCACGAGAGCTTTAAGTCGCCGATCGCTTACGTTGCGGTCGGACATGGCGGTGTCGATGCGGTTTCACAGCGCATTACCGCACTCTTCTCACGCCGTTATCTTGAGAATCACACACGGGATCTTCCGCTTTATTTCAACGAATTCTGCACGACATGGGGCGTTCCGTCCGATGAGAATATCAGGATGATCCTTGATAAAATTGACGGGCTCGGCTTTGATTATTTCGTTATCGACTGCGGTTGGTATAAGCCCGATGATGCTCATTGGAGCCATAGCTGCGGCGACTGGATCCCGTCAAAAGCGCTCTTCCCAAGCGGTATTCAGGCAACGGTCGATGCCATTCGCGAAAAGGGAATAAAGCCGGGTATCTGGTTCGAAGCCGAGGTTTGCGCAGAGTTCGCAAAGGCGTTCGGTCGTCCTGAGCTTCTTGTTCACCGTGATGGGGTACCTCTGACAACAGATGTTCGCAGATTCTTTGATACCCGAAAGCCCGAGGTTATCGCCTACATGAATGAGCGAATCACGAATTTCCTCAAATCTCACGGATTTAAATACATGAAGGTCGATTATAACGAAACGATCGGCGTCGGCTGTGACAATGAGAAAAGCTCGCATTCACTTGGAGAGGGACTGTACGACGTTATCGAATGCTCCAAGGAATTTTACCGCTCGATCAAACGCGAAATGCCTGACTTCACGCTTGAAGCATGCAGCTCGGGCGGACACCGTATCGAGCCCGCAATTCTTGGCATTTTCGATGTTGCATCCTTCTCGGATGCGCACGAGGTAAACGAGGTTCCGATAATCGCCGCAAATCTTCATCGCGTGATGTCGCCGGCTCAGTCACAGATCTGGGCAGTGCTTCACGGAACGGACAGCACAAAGCGCCTTGTCTGGTCGCTTCTTTCGGGATGTCTTGGCGCGCTCTGCGTGTCGGGCGACGTATACACGCTTTCCGACAGCCAATGGGATACCGTACGCGAGGGAATTGCATTCTACCGCGCGGCAAATCCGCTTAACAGCGTCGGTGTTACCGAATTTTTCGGCAGCAATATTCCAAAATGGCGTCAACCGAAGGGCTGGCAGGGAGTTTTCCGTCACGACGATGAGATGGCTTATGTGCTCGTTCACAGCTTCGAGGACGCTCCGAGCTCTGTTGAGATTCCGCTTGGCGGAGCCTATGAGATCGTGAGATCTCTGAGCGCGTTCGATAAGGCTCCGACTGTCAATGGAAGCACTCTGACTGTTCCGATCACCGAGGATTTCGAGGCTGTCGGCGTACTTTTAAAAAAGAATAAATAATAATTATGAAAGGCGGAATTATGCAAAGTTCCGTCTTTCTTTTTAACTGATTTTGCTTATCATCACAGCAATTCCGCCGATGATTCTGCGGGCTGATATTCATGCGGGAGTTGCTTATTTCTGTATCGCTTTGTATTGACAAACGCACTAAAGCATGATATAATTAAACCAAATATAGTTGTTGAAAGGATTTTCTAAAATTATGAAAACCGACATTCAAATCGCACAGGAAGCAAAGATGCTTCCCATCTCACAAATCGCAAAAAATCTTGGAGTAATCGACGACGAGCTCGAGCTCTACGGCAAGTACAAGGCTAAGATCACCGACGATTTTATCCGCCGTATGGAGGATAAGCCTAACGGAAAGCTCATCCTCGTTACCGCTATCAACCCGACCCCCGCAGGTGAAGGCAAGACCACTACTACGGTAGGTCTTGGCATGGCTATGCAGAAGATTGGCAAAAATGCTGTTATCGCGCTCCGTGAGCCCTCTCTCGGACCGGTATTCGGCGTTAAGGGCGGTGCGGCAGGCGGCGGCTATGCGCAGGTCGTTCCGATGGAAGATATCAATCTCCATTTCACAGGCGATTTCCACGCTATCACAGCGGCAAACAATCTGCTTTGCGCAATACTTGACAACCATCTCCAGCAGGGCAACGAGCTTAACATCGACCCCAGACGCGTTGTTATTCTCCGCTGCACCGACACTAACGACCGCGCTCTCCGTAACTGCGTTATCGGAATGGGCGGAAAGCTCTCCGGCGTAGTTCGCGAGGATCATTTCCAGATCACCGTTGCTACTGAGGTAATGGCTATTCTTTGCCTTGCAAACTCCATTTCCGACCTCAAGAAACGCCTTGGCAACATTCTTGTCGCTTACAAGTACGACGGCTCGCCCGTTTATGCGAAGGATCTCAATGCGGCAGGCTCAATGACCGCGCTTCTTAAGGACGCTATCAAGCCGAACCTCGTTCAGACACTTGAAAACACTCCCGCAATCGTTCACGGCGGTCCGTTCGCAAATATCGCACACGGCTGTAATTCCGTTCGCGCAACAAAGCTTGCATTAAAGCTTGCTGACTACGCTATCACAGAGGCAGGCTTTGGCGCTGACCTCGGTGCTGAAAAGTTCCTTGACATCAAGTGCCGCAAGGCAGGACTTGCTCCGAGCGCGATCGTTCTCGTTGCAACAATCCGCGCGCTCAAATATAACGGCGGCGTTGCTAAGACCGAGCTCAAGACTGAAAACCTCGACGCTTTGAAGCGCGGTATCGTTAACCTTGAGGCTCACATCGACAATCTCACAAAATACGGCGTTCCGGTAGTTGTTGCGCTCAACCGCTTCGATACCGATACAGATGCCGAGCTTGATTTTGTTCGCACGGCTTGCGAGGCTCGCGGAGCTGAGCTTGCGCTTTCCGAGGTATTCGCAAAGGGCGGAGAAGGCGGAATCGAGCTTGCAGAAAAGGTTGTTGCAGCTTGCGAAAAGGCATCCGAATTCAAGCTGCTCTACGCTGACGAAATGTCCATCAAGGACAAGATCGCAACCATCGCACGCGAGATTTACGGTGCTGACGGCGTAGTTTACGAGGGAAATGCCGAGAAGCAGCTCTCCGAGATTCTTGCGCTCAATCCCGAATATGCAAAATTCCCCGTATGTATGGCAAAAACTCAGTATTCGCTTTCCGATGATCCTGCAAAGCTCGGACGTCCGAGCGGCTTCAACCTCACAGTTCGCGAGGTCAAGCTTTCGGCAGGTGCGGAATTTATCGTAGCCCTCACCGGAACGATCCTCACAATGCCCGGTCTTCCCAAGGTTCCTGCGGCATACAAGATCGACGTTGACGATGAAGGCAAGATCGACGGACTGTTCTGATTGATGCTTCTATTTGAAAAAATAACCTTTTGCGCCGATGAGACTGAACTCGTCGGCGCAGAGCTTGCACGTTACCTTATCGAAAACGGCGAAAATTTCATCGCGCTTTACGGCGACCTCGGTGCAGGAAAAACTGCGTTTACAAGAGGGCTTGCCTCGGAGCTTGCACCCGATGCGCCCGTTTGCAGTCCCACATACACCATTGTAAATGAATACAGCGGTAAAATTCCGCTTTTCCATTTCGATATGTACCGCATAGAGGACGAGGATTCGCTTGAATCGATCGGCTTTTACGATTATTTTAACAGAGGCATAATTGTCACCGAATGGAGCGAGAATATTCCATTCGCGCTTCCTGACAGATATATTCGTGTAACCATCGAAAAGCTCGGAGAGGCTTCGCGCAAGATTACAGCAGAACTTGTACATTAACAGCAAAAGAGGAACATAAATGTTAACTTTAGCTCTCGATTCCACCGCGAATACCGCGACCTGTGCGCTCGAGCGTGACGGGAGAATGCTTGCTCTTTATACAGAAAACGGCATTCTGACACACAGCGAAGCTCTGCTTCCGATGATTGAGAATATGCTCGAAAAAGCGGCTGTAAAGCTGTCGGATGTTGACCGCTTTGCTGTTTCGGTCGGACCTGGCTCATTTACGGGTGTTCGCATCGGCGTTGCGATTATCAAAGGGCTTGCGTTTGCGCAAAATAAGCCCTGCATAGGTGTTTCAACGCTTGCCGCACTAAACAAAAATCTCGAGGGCTTGGGCGGATATGTTGTTCCGACAATGGACGCACGGCGAAATCAGGTCTATACCGCGATTTTCAAGGATGGCGAGAGGCTCACCGAGGACATGCTCATTCCGCTCGATGAGCTAAAAGACAAGCTGCTCTCGCTCGGAGTCAAAAGCTTCCATCTCTGCGGAGATGGCTACTATCTCTCAAAGAGCTATTTTGATAATACCGAGCTTTTGGCACTCGAAACGCCCGCGCTTCTCATTCCTCAAAACGCTTTTTCCGTAGCACTCCTTGCAGAGGATGGGGAGCCGATAAGCGACCGCGAGCTTGCGCCGCTATATCTTCGCGCATCTCAGGCGGAGCGTGAAAGGGAACAGAAGCTAAAAGAATCTGAGTGCAAGGCGCAGTAGCCCTGCAAATGAGCTTCGCAAATGAAAGGAATCCAAAATGGAAAAAATTTTAGCAATAGCATGTGACCACGGTGGCTATGAATTAAAGTGCGAGATTATCGCACATCTCAAAAAAAGAGGCATTGCATATCGCGACTTCGGCTCCGACTCGACGGCAAGCGTGAACTATCCCGACTACGCAAAGCTTCTTTGCTCGTCAATTCAAAGGGGCGAGTGCTATCGCGGCATTTTAGTTTGCGGAACAGGCATCGGAATGTCAATTGCGGCTAACAAGCATCATGGGATCCGCGCGGCGTGCGCGTCCGATACCTTCTCGGTAAAATATACCCGTTTGCACAATGACGCGAATGTGCTCTGTCTTGGCGGCAGAGTGGTCGGCGCAGGTCTTGCACTCGAGCTTGTTGATCTGTTCATCGACACAGAATTTGAGGGCGGCCGCCATCAGACTCGCGTTGACATGATCAGTGCAATTGAAGAATCTCAAAAATAATTTTTTATATCTATAAAGGAGAACTGACATGAAAATTTTCGACGAATTCAAAAAATTTGCGTTCAAGGGCAATGTAGTGGACATGGCTGTCGGTGTTGTAATCGGCGGTGTTTTCCAGAAAATCGTTACCTCGCTCGTTAACGACATCATCATGCCGCCTATCGGTCTTCTGATCGGTGGTGTAAACTTCAAGGAGCTTACATGGGTTTTAAAAGAGGCTGTTGACGAGGCAACTCCCGCAGTAACCATCAATTACGGTAATTTCATTCAGACTATCATCGACTTCCTCATCGTTGCATTCACAATCTTTATGGTTGTAAAGCTTATCAACAAGAGCAAGGAAATTGCAAGCAGAAAGGAACGCGAGGAAGCTGAGGCTAAGGCTAAAGCAGAGGCTGAGGCAAAGGCTAAGGCTGAAGCAGAAGCTAAGGCGGCTGAGGCAGCTAAGCCCACAACCGAGCAGCTGCTTGCCGAGATCCGCGACCTTCTTGCAAAGAAATAATTTTTTGCGTACAAATCGGCAGAGATTTTTCATTTCTGTCGATTTTACTTTAACCGTTTATTTTAACAAAGGAGTTTAACATGGAGAAAGCAGTATTTTCCGATTACAAGGAATCAGCCGAATATATAAGCAAGGCCATCGCAGGCAAGCCTGACACAGCCGTGATTCTCGGCTCGGGGCTTGGCGAATTTGCCGAGCAGCTCGAGGACGCGGTTATAATAAAATATCGCGATATTCCGCATTTTCCCACCTCGACGGTATCCTATCAAAAGGGCGAGCTCGTTTTCGGAAAGCTTCGCTATGACGACGGCACCTCAAAAAATGTGCTTGCAATGAACGGCCGCTTCCACTATTACGAGGGCTGGGAGATGTGGCAGACTGCCTACCCGATCGGTGTTTTCAAGCTGCTTGGCATCGACAAGATTATAATAACAAATGCGGCAGGCGGAATCGGCTACAACGATTCGCGCGAGCTCAATCCGGGCGACCTCGTTTGTGTAACCGATCAGATCAAATTAGCACCGATGTCGCCCCTTCGCGGAGCAAACATTCCCGAATTCGGCGAGCGCTTCTTCGATATGCAGTCTGTATTTGACAAGCAGCTCAGAAGGATCGCATTCGAATGTGCCGCAAAACGCGGTTTCGCGCTCAAGGAGGGCGTTTACGCTTATATGGCAGGTCCGCAGTATGAAACGCCTGCTGAGATCAATGCGCTGAAAATTTTGGGCGCAAATCTTGTCGGCATGTCGACCGTTGCTGAGGTTATCTTCGCAGCGCAGGTTGGAATAAAGGTTCTTTGCATCTCCTGCGTATCAAATCTCGCCGCAGGCATTACGGGCAATCCGCTGACCGAAGCGGAGGTTCTCGAAACGGCGGCTAAGATTTCGGGCAACTTCAAGGCACTCCTTCGCGATGTTATCCACGAGCTTTAAGCTTTAATGCTTTGAAAGGCTTCGATCAAGCTTTTGCTTGTAAATACAATTATCACATCAAGGTGAAGCTATAATGTCAAAAGACTATACAGCATATATTCTTACTCCGCTTGAGGACTGCTCAACATTTTCCATCGGAGCTGTCGCCTCGTCAGGAGCAAGACTTTGCGATGCGTTTTTGTATCGCGGAAATCTTATGTATATACCGATCTCCGCCAAAAGCGTCGCTGTTTACGCAACTCACGGAAAATCAAAGCCCGAAACCACAGAATGGCTTATAAGAACGCTTGCGGGCGAGCTTTCGGCGCTTGTGCTTGACCAGAACGGCGATGATATGTTTGCCGACTCGGAGGACAATGATATCACCTTTCTCGATACGCTCCCCGTTCCTGAGGAGGAGTCCTATCCGATAAAGCTTCATTTCACGATAACGCTTCCAAAACCGACAAGCGACGAAAAGATACTGCAGATCGTCGATGAGTTCGGCTACGAATATTCAGCCGAGCCCGACGGGCTTGCAATCGCGCTGTCTGCGAGCATTTATCTCGACCTGTTTTTCGGCGAGGGCGACACGCTTATAACGGGTGATGTCGATCTGACCTTCGGCGGTGCAAGGATCTATATCGACGCGCTTCTTTTCGCGTGCAAGCTTGCAAAGGAGCTTGACGCGCAGATCATTGCGCTTCCTGACCCGCGCATCACATATCCGGTTGATCACGATATCGAAAAGCTTCGCCGCGTTTTCTACACGCCGCTCAAGCAGCAGCTTTGCTTTGCGGTTGCCGACGACAGGGAGGGCATTCAGGCTTTTCTCGGTTGGGGAACAGACAATATCGAGCCTAAGGATATCCCGGGCACGCTCGTCAGCGCGTTCGGTCGATTTAATATCGAGCGGCTAAAGGAAGAAATCGCCGCGTTCGGCTTTTCATTCGTGGCGGACCATTACTTCCTATCCTGCAACACTCCCTCAAGGAGCAGTGATTTTCTTGTGCGCGACAGCCTTATCCGCGCGTGGAATCAATGGCTCGGCCGCTCGGTCGGCGACAGCGAGGTTGTCGAGCAGTTTGAATCGGATACGGTTTTTAACAACCTAAACGAGGTGCTTGAGCTTTATCCGACCGCTCCATTCCCATCGAAATTTTACAAAAAGCTGTTTAAAAGCGCAGGGAAGACTCCGCTTGATACAAGCAAAACGCTCCCGTACCGCATGCACTACGAGCCGAGCTATCGCCTTGACGATGTCTTTTACGGCTTTGGGCATTATCTGAGGCGCGTGAAGCTTCCGGGGGACTATCCGCATCTTGAGCTGTCGCACGGCTTTGACGGAATTATAATCGACGATTATTACGACAAGAATCGCTTTTCCTTGCAATTCGCGGTTAAATACTTTGACGGCGAGGCTCAGCCGACTGAGAGCTTCGGCTCAAATTTCGCTGTCGGTGAGGTCGAAATATTCGATATCGGCGGAAGCTCCTACGGGCGTTTTTGCCGCGGTGATGAGGTTAACGGAAAATTCCGCGCGGAGGCTGAGATTGTAATCCGCAACGAACGCTATCATTTTGCGCTTTCAACCTCAGATTCGGAATCGGTGGATATGCTTCGCGATGCGCTGTTTGCAAGCCGTTCGATCGAGGAATGGTACGACGATTACGGCGGCGAGGAATACGATCCGCACGCTCCCGGCGGCACGTTCTGTGCAAATCGCGATGTCATCGAAGCAATGCCGATCATAAATCTCTTTCCGGACCCACGCTATGAATATCTGATGCACCCGTTTCCCGAGGATGCGGACGAAGAAAAATAGACACATATTTTTATGATTACCACATATAAATAAGCGAGGAAACAAAATGAAAACACTATTTAAGAATGCCTGCGTTATCACTCCCGACGGAAGTTATATCAAAGACGGATACGTTGCAGTTGACGGAAGCCGCATTTCATATGTAGGCGATGTCGCGCCCGTGGGTGAGTTTGATCGCGTTATAAACTGCACGGGCAAGCTTTTAACGCCTGCTTTTTACAACATCCATTGCCACAGTGCGATGACGCTTTTCCGCGGAATCGGAGAGGATCTCCCCCTGCAGCGCTGGCTTGAAGAAAAGATCTATCCTGCCGAGGACAGACTGACTCCCGAATCGGTCAGAGTCGGCTCAAGCCTTGCAATCGCCGAAATGATCCGCGGCGGCGTGGTATCATTCTCGGATATGTATTTCTTCTGCGACGAAACGGCTAAGGCTGTTATTGAAAGCGGAATGAAGGCGAACATCTCGCGCTGTCTTGTTTCGTTCGACGATAACGCAACGATCAAGGGTGACTTGCGGGTAGAGGAAGCTCTGAAGCTTGCAGATGAATTCCATAACGCGGCTGACGGACGCGTAAAAATTGATATGTCGGTTCACGCTGAATACACCAATCGTGAGAAGTATCTTCGCGAGGTGGCTGAGCTCACGCACGAGCGTGACCTCGGCATGCAGGTTCATATTTCCGAAACCGAAGCTGAGCACAATGAATGCAAAGCGCGCCACGGCGGAAAAACTCCCGTCGAATTTTTAGCTGACTGCGGCATTATCACCCCATCGGCGACTGCTACGACAACTGCGGCGCACTGCGTTTATGTAACCGAGAGCGATATGGAGCTTTTGGCGGCAAACCGCGTAAATGTTGCGCACAATCCCGTCAGCAATCTCAAGCTTGCAAGCGGAGTTGCACCTATCAGAAAAATGCTTGACGCCGGCATCAACGTTGGACTCGGCACAGACGGCGCGGCTTCGAATAACGCACTCAGCGTGCTTCGCGAGCTTCAGACCGCCGCACTGATTCACAAGGGCGTTAACCGTCAGGCTGATATCATCAAAACAAGCGATATTTGCAAAATGGCTTGGGAGAACGGTGCCATTTCTCAGTCGCGCCATGACTGCGGACGCATTGAGGTCGGATATCGCGCAGACCTGATCTTAACCCGGCTCGATTCGCTGAACAATATTCCGATGTATGACCCATACTCAACTATCGCATTTTCTGCAAGCTCGAGGGATGTATCTCTTACCATGTGTGACGGACGCATTCTCTTCGAGGACGGCGAATTCAAAACTCTGGACGTTGAAAAGCTTCGCGCCGAAGCGAAGCATACAATCGCGCACTATTTCGACTGACGTTCGCCAAATACGCTCAGTCGGTGCGTCCGACTGGAGTGAATACAATTGAAAATAAACAAGCTCGCACGCGGAGTTGTCTTTATGACACTCGCAAACCTTATCGTAAAAGCGGCAGGACTGCTCTTTAAAATTCCGCTCACCGCAATGATCGGCGAGGTCGGAATGGGGTATTACAGCGGAGCTTATACGCTTTTTACATGGCTGTATATGCTTCTCGCCGCCGGCTTGCCGGCGGCATCCTCGATGCTAATATCACGCTTGCCTTTAAGCCGACGAAATTCGGGCGGCTATAAGATCTTTCGCGTATCGATGCTTGTGTTTGTTCCGATAGGACTTATCGGCTCTGCATCGCTGCTTCTTGGTGCCGAGCCGATTTCCGCTTTAATGAGGATTGAGAGCTCGCGCCTGTCAATTATCGCCATCGCGCCGACACTCTTTTTCATCTGTCAATCAGCCGCCTTACGCGGATTTTTTCAGGGACACGGAGAGTTCGGCTGGCACTCCGTTTCGCAGGTCGTCGAGGCGATAGGTAAAGCGGCGCTCGGTGTTGCGCTTGCATACCGTGCGCTTAAAGGCGGTGCGAGCATAGCCGAAGCCGCTGCTCAAGCGGCACTCGGAATCACCGTCGGAGTTGCACTCGGCATGGTCGTTTTATATCTTGCGATGATTTTTCGAAAGAGGGAAGCATCAAAGCCTGCCGAGCTATCGACAAGGCGCGTTGCCTCAGATCTGATTCGCGCCGCGCTTCCGATAACCCTCTCGTCCTCTGTAATGAGCCTTACGAATCTGCTTGACACATTCATTATGACGCGTTGCCTGCACGCCTCGGGGCTTTCGCAGACCGAAACTGCCGCAATCTACGGCAATTACACCTCGCTCGCTGTTCCGATGTTCAATCTTCCGCCCGTCATAGTTGCGCCGATTGCTGTATCGCTCCTACCGACGCTGAGCGAGGCTTTGGCTTTGGGTGCGAATGAGCGTGCAAAGAGGCTCGTTTCCTCTGCGCTTTCGATCACCGTTATAATTTCGGTGCCCTGCGCGATAGGGCTTTCTTCGATGTCTGAGCCAATTCTATCTCTGTTTTTCGCCGACGATATCGCCGCGAGGGGAGCGATGCCGCTAACGCTTTTAGCTCCGTCAAGCGCGCTTGTCTGCTTACTCGGTGTCACGAATGTCATTCTTCAGGCAAGCGGACATGAGCGTGTTCCGCTGTTTGCAATGCTTTTCGGCGCGCTATTAAAGCTATTGGTGTCATATTCGCTGACGCCGTATCTTCGCGAGCTTGCAACGCCGATTTCCACATTCGTGTGCTATTTTGCTGTGCTTGCTATCTCCATCGCGGCAATCGCCTCGCGCACGCCGATCGGTGCCATCATGAACCTTAAGCTGTTTATCAAGCCGATGATCATCGGTGCGCTTGCCGTGCTTTGCGCGGTGCTTGTTTATCCGATTCTAAACGGCAGGCTTGCCGTTTTACTTGCCATCGGATGCGCAGGAGTGGTATATTTAATTCTCACATGGATTTTTTCAAGGGAAGTCTTAAACGAATTCAGGCGATAAAGACTATTATATCTCCGACTGTGGCATACTAACATCTACAATGCTACAGGACGGAGATTTTTTATGAACATTCTGCACGACATTTCCGAAGATAAGATTACGCCGCTTGACTTTGTTGCGGTCATTGAGATTTCCAAAGGCTCTAAGGTCAAATACGAGCTTGACAAGGAAACGGGCATGCTGATGCTCGACCGCATTCTATACACATCCACGCATTATCCCGCAAATTACGGCTTCATTCCGCGAACGCACGCCGACGACGGTGATCCGCTCGACGTTATTGTAATCTGCTCGGAAGCGATCTGCCCGCTAACCTTGGTGAGATGTTACCCGATCGGAATGTTAAAGATGATCGACGGAGGGAAGCGTGATGAAAAGATTATCGCCATTGCCTTTGATGATCCGACCTACAATCATTACAGCGAGCTGTCCGAGCTTCCGAGCCACATTTTTGATGAGATGCAGCACTTTTATTCGGTATACAAAGCTCTTGAGCACAAGGAAACCGCAGTTGATGCAGTAAACGGCAAGCCTGAGGCAATTAAGGTTATCACCGAAACTATTGCGGCATACAAAAAGCTGCATCAATGATGTGAAATTTATGCACAAATTAACTTTTTAATTATTTATTGTTTTTATTTTATATGCGTCTTGCAAAATATATTGTGATATGTTATAATTTAGTTGCAAGTTTATACATGGCACAGAATAATAAATCCAATTAATTTTCAGGAGGCATATTATGAATAACGTTCGTCCCGAATCCATGGCACGAATCAACAGCCGCGAGCTCGCAGAGAAGTTCATCGACGAGCAGGTTGCCGAGGTTCGCGCTCAAGTAGGCGATAAAAAGGTTCTGCTTGCACTTTCAGGCGGAGTTGACAGCTCCGTTGTTGCCGCACTTCTCATCAAAGCCATCGGCAAACAGCTTGTTTGCGTTCACGTCAATCACGGCTTGATGCGCAAGGGTGAAAGCGAGCAGGTTATTGAGGTCTTCAAGAACGGACTTGACGCTAACCTCGTTTACGTTGACGCTACCGACCGTTTCCTCGATCTTCTTGCAGGTGTTGCTGACCCTGAAAAGAAGCGCAAGATCATCGGCGGCGAGTTTATCAAGGTATTCGATGAGGAAGCTCACAAGCTTGATGGCATCTCGTTCCTTGCACAGGGAACAATTTACCCTGACATTCTCGAAAGCAACGGTAAGAAGGCTGTAAAGGCTCATCACAACGTAGGCGGTCTGCCCGAATACATGACGTTCGAGCTTGTTGAGCCTATCAAGCTGCTCTTCAAGGACGAAGTACGCGAGGTAGGCAGAGCACTTGGTCTTCCCTCTGAAATGGTTGACCGTCAGCCTTTCCCGGGCCCCGGACTTGGCGTACGCTGCCTCGGTGCAATTACCCGTGACAGACTTCACGCGCTTCGCGAGGCTGACGCGATTCTCCGCGAAGAATTCGACAAGAGCGGGCTTGCTAAGCACGTATGGCAGTTCTTCATCTCCATGCCCGACATGAAGAGCGTAGGCGTTCGCAACAGCGAGCGTTACGAGGGATGGCCTGCAATCATCCGCGCTGTCAATTCCACCGATGCGATGACTGCCACGATTGAGGAAATTCCTTACCCCGTTCTCCACACCATTACCAAGCGCATTATTACCGAGGTCGAGGGTGTCAATCGCGTTCTCTATGATCTGACGCCGAAGCCTACCGGCACGATCGAGTGGGAGTGATCCCACAGGTCTAAAAAGCCCAGTCATCACCGGACTTTTTAAGGATTTGAGCCATTCGTGGCAACGAAATGGCAACAAAACTTCATTATTCAACAATAAAGAGCTAACTGATTTTGATTAAGTCAGTTAGCTCTTTTTGTATTTCAAAATGAACAAGCAACACTCTATGATGTTTGGACAATTCTTATTAGATATATTTTTCGACGATTTCGCTTAACTCGTTGATGTAGTTTTCTACTTCGTGCTTTGCATCATTTTCATCGGGATATCTGAAAATGGTGTCATACTTACTCAAGAACTCATCGTATTCGGTTTCACTATAATGAAGTCCTTTTGCATGGATATAGGACACTACCATAATTGCTGCATCCATAGGACGAGATTCAAAATGATCTGCATCTGCCAAGCCAGATACTCCGGCTCGATCGCATCCATATAATCTACGTACCTGATGTTCCAATTCTATAGCTTCGCTATGTGTAACTCTAAACATAAATTCACCTCCAGAATATGTTGCTTTATAAAGCGTGCTTGTTCATTTTATCTCATCTTTTAATGCATCAACCAGCATATCGCTGAGTTCCTGGGAAGGCACCTTTACCCAACGCTGGGTGTTGTCAAATTCGGGATAGCGGTAACGCCAACGGTTGTATTCTTCCTGTGTGATCTCACCTGCTTTGAGCATGGCAGCAACCTGTCTCCAAGCACACAGCATTTCGTGAAGCTGTGCGGCATCCTTGTTTTTACGCACATCGACCTTCAAGCAGATTTCCCCATCGGCTTCGTCGATGTGGAGTCCGTATCTGTCCTCCAAGGTGAACAGCGTGTGCATCAGACCGATATAGGAATCAATGTTCGGTACGGCGAGAGCCTGTGGAGATACATCAAGAGTATCAGCCAATGCTGCGGTCAAATCCGTTTTAGGAGTTCTTGTCCCTGTTTCATACTGGGCAAGACGAACATCAGCAGACTTCTCCGGGAAGCCAACCATAACTCCGAGATATTTTTGTGTCATCCCACGCAGGTTACGCAGGAAATGTATTCTTTCACCGATTGCCATGATAATTACTCCTCATTTTTGCGATTAAATTGATTATAGCAAATATGTTTAGTATCGTCAAGAAGAAATTAAGCAAAAAAGTTTAATTTTTTTAGAAAAAAGTTCTTGACTTAAACATATTTGTATAGTATAATGTACTTCCTAAGCAAATT
>JAZNMQ010000079.1:0-9081 GCA_045579745.1 Candidatus Flemingiibacterium sp.
ATTGTAAATGACCTCCTTTGTTGTTTTTATTTGTGCAGTTGGCAGCCGCACCCTTATTATACAACAAAGGAGTTTTTATGTCATTATCAACTATGTAATTCTTACCGAACCACGCGTCTAACGCGTGGTTTTACTATACAAGAAAAAACCGAACTTTATCAGTTCGGTTTTGTGGTTGCGGGGGTGGGACTTGAACCTCACGACCTCCGGGTTATGAGGGGTATCAAAAAACTGAGGGTGATTTTTAGGTGCCTAATTCGGCGATTTCAGGCGGTTTGGGCTGTTTTGATTTTGGATGGGAGGGTTGAATTGGGGTCAAATTGGGGTCAGTGCCCCCCCCTACGGTTTAACCATAGGGGGAATGATTGGCATGACATTAATCCATAATTATTTCTGTTTTAGTGCGCCGGAATAGCTACCGCCCACGTTGCGGACATATTTTCATATCCATACCCCGATACATCCGTACCATTGGCGTTGGCTTGATAATGATATACACTTACACTAACAGATGTCTGATTCGTTGTTGAAAGCGGAACCGTAATCCAGCCAGACGATCCTGTGGCCGACCTAGAGCTACTGGATTTACCCCATGCACCTTGTTTGACAATATTGACATTTCCTGTTGAAACATTACCAACCGAGGCTCTAAACCATAAGCCATTGTTATTATGGCCTGTGGAGAGAGTCGATGTCCACGTTACTCGAATTTGAACACTATTTGCTGTGCGATTTTGATGTTCAACTTTTGCCGAGTAAGAAAGTACCGACCCACTATCTCGGTATACCTGTCCGTTCTTCGTAGTCACTCCAACCGCCACAGGTGCATAAACAAATGTAATTGTTTTATCGGAAGTAGAATCCCATTTCACACTTTGACTTGCTGGGGCATTGTAGCCGGTCTTTGCGGGCGCATGAACAGTATTCGTTGTACCATATTTATAGGTACAGGAAGACGTTCCCAACGGTGTTCCGTTACTGGATTTGTACACAACACTATATGTGTAACTATTCGCGGTCGCTGTAGCATAAATACTGGACGAAGTAACATTACCTGTAACTGTAATGGATGTGTTTCCTTTACTGCTCAGGGAATATCCTGTGTTTGCAGTATAGGTGATAGTTAATACATCTCCATAATATACGGTAGCCCCGTTAGCAAGCGTCCCAGTTGCAACATTAGCCAAAGGAGAAGATGTTCGCTTAACCGAGATAGTATATCCAGTGCCTGTCGTCCAACTAACCGTGTGTGCGTTCACCTTTGCCGAGGCAAAAATGTTTGAGGATGTAAGATTGCCAGTAACTGTGAACGATTCACTTCCCTTGTCAGTCAAGGTATACCCCGTGTTTGCAATATAGTCAATAGTTAACACGTCGCCGTGATAGATCACCCCGCCACTTGTTATTACTCCAGTAGAAGCGCCCTTCAGTGGCGAGGAAACTCGCTTGACCGAAATTGTATATCCGATTCCCGTTTTCCAGTTGACTGTATAACTCTTGACGTTCGCGGTTGCGTAAATGTGCGCGGTCGTAACATCACCCGAGACTTTAATCGTGGCATTTCCCTGGCTGGCCAGAGCATAACCGGTTACAGCACTGTACTCGACAGAAAGCTCGTCGCCGTGATAGATTTCTCCGCCATTTGAGATTGTTCCATTAGAAGCTCCTTTCAGCGGCGAGGAAACTCGCTTGACCGAAATTGTATATCCGGTTCCCGTTTTCCAGTTGACTGTATAACTCTTGACGTTCGCAGTTGCGTAAATGTTCGCGGTCGTAACATCACCCGAGACTTTAATCGTGGCATTCCCCTGGCTTGCCAAAGCATAGCCGGTTACCGCACTGTACTCAACAGAAAGCACATCGCCATAATAGATCTTCGCCCCGCTGCTCAGGTCTCCCGTGGGAGCCTTTGCGTTGGGAGAGGAGGTTCTTTTGACAGTAATCGTATATCCGACGTCGGTTTTCCAGTTGATGTTATACGCAATAATCGTCCACTTTGCGTAGACGGTTATGTCTTTTGCCTCATGCATTACCGTGTCCGCCGTAATAGCGGTTCCGGATTCGGTATACCAACCACCGAACATATAGTGCGCTCTTGAGGGATTGGGTACCTCGCTAAACGCCACACCGCAGGTCATAGTTTTGCTTTCCGAAGACACAGGCGCGCCGTCATAATCATACACAAACGTCACTGTAAAGGTATTCAGTTTCCAATGAGCGTACAAGGTCTGCTCCGCCATAGCCGGGGCAATGGTTTCAGCTATTACTTGGTCACCTGATTCGGGATCCGTGAACCATCCAAGGAATGTATAGTACGTCCTTTGCGGAACCGGAAGCTCGCCGTAAGGATGTCCGTATCGAACTTGGATCTTTTCGGTATCGACAGTTCCCTCCTCCGCGTCAAACATAACCGGACTGAAGGTTAGCATGTTGGAGAACATAAGCCCATCAATCAACACAATATCGGAGTCCGAGCCGCCGTGAATCAATTGCCTGTTGGAAACATCTCCATAAACCATGTATTTGCCTGTCAGGCTTAATGACCCTTCGAGCGTGTTGCTGCCTTCTTCCAGCGACACTTGACCGCTCAACACGGAATACTCGTTTCGGGATCCCACGGTAGTTGAACCGATCAATTTCAAAACTGTATGATCCGCGGGCATAACCAACGCAAATCCGGGTACGTCAAGCACGGTAACATCCCGAAGCGTAACTACACTTGAATTTAACCATAGGGGAGTATCCTTACTCTCAGCGATTCCAAGCTTACTGATCAAGGTTTCCCCTGCGTTTGACTGAATACGGAAATCACTATACGTGTCCCCGTCTCCAATCAACGCAAAATAGCCAACCGTCTCTGGCACCGCAAACACTACGCCATCCAACGTGCCTTCCAGATTTGAAATATCCAGCGTAATACTATTAGCCCCGGACGGAATGATGCTGTTCAGCAGACTTGGAGACGCCAAACGGAACGTCACATCCTTAACTCCGTTCAGTGCGTTTTCGCCAATGTGGGTCAAGGATTCACCCAAAACCAGAGATCTAATATTCGTGCATCCCGAGAACGCGTTTTCACGAATGCTTGTTACGCCGGACGGAATTGTTATACTGACAAGATTTGCACAGTTTTGGAATGCCTCACTGTCAATAGTCGTGACGGTATCGGACAAATGCACACTCTTCAGATTGACGCAATCCGAAAAAGCTTTTTCGGCGACATTGGTAACGCCTTCTTTAACCACAACGGATTCAATGCGGTCGCGGTATTCATCCCACGGTGTGGTTTCCGAAGCCCAAGCCATGCTTCCGTCTCCCCAAACCATAAGCAATCCGGATACGGTATCAAACGCCCACATAACGTGTGTTCCGCAAGTGCCGCTGATTTCCGGAACGTCTTGCGCAAGGCATCGAACTTCGGCGTCCTTCAAAGGTTGATTCCCTTCTGCAATGTCGATAGAAAGCCACTCGCCGGTTGTGCCCGTATAGTTGACGGTTTTCAAGCTGATACAATCGCCGAAAGCATTCAGATTTATCGTTTCGACGCTATCCGGTATCGTAACGCTTTCCAGCCCTCGGCAACCCGCGAACGCGCTATCACCGATCACTCTGGTTTTGCCATGAATCAATACATGCATCAAAGCGGAATCATCGTTGATGTCGGTCAACAATACATAGGGGTTTTGCTGGTTTCCTAAGTAAAAACCATGGTCATACTCGGTATGCCTCAAGAGACTGCATTCCGAGAATGCGGAAAAGCCAACCTGAATAACAGAATCGGGAATAATGATCTCTTCCAAGCTCCCGCATCCTACGAATGCTTCACTACCGATGGAAGTCATTCCTTCCGGAAGCTCAACTGTTTTCAAGCTAACCTGGCCCTTGAAAGCCTTTGACGCGATCCCGATAACATAATCCCCCTCAGGAGTTTCGGGAGGTATAAATAGATCAATGTCCGCACAAGTTCCAAGTCCTGAAACGACAGAATAACCATCTTGAATTCTCTCGTATGTAAGACCTGAACTATAGTAAATCTTCTGGCATCGTGAGCACTTTCTATCGACATAGTCATGTCCTAATGCCGATATTACGGTCTGCTCCTCCAGCACCGCATCACAATCTGTGCAATACTTTCCTTCAGAAAGGCCGGTTTCTTCACAGGACGCAGGAAAACCTTCCTGAACGACCTCCACATGCTCGTGAACAGGTTCCGTTTCTGGAGACTCCGATTGGAGATCATCCGTTACGGGCGTATCCGCCGAAGCACCTTCTTCCGTATCAGCCCCTTCACCCGAACAGCCTCGCAAGAAAAGAAACAAGAGCGCGAACACAACCAGCGCTATGGCGGCTGCGGCAACAATCCAAACACCTTTGTTGCGACGAGACGGAGGTTGATCGTCTTCAAACGAATACTCCTCTTTTTCAATACTATTGTTTCTCACTGGCTCGTCAAAAAGGGACGGGCCGTCCTCTATTTCGTTGCTCTGCAGTTGGTTTTCCTCTTCAACCCGAAGCGTTGCACCGAGAGTTTCTCCCTGCTTTCTCTCAGAAATCAGTGCATCTGAAGATTGCTCATGAGCATGCTGCTTGCCAAACGAAAGCAACGTATCAAGATACTCGGAAGGCAGGAGCCCTTCCGCGGCTTCAATAGCGTCCAAGAATTCTTGGGCGGATTGATATCTCTGCTCTTTGCTCTGCAATGCTTTTAGGATAGCTTGTCCCAACTCATTTTGAGCCAATAACGGAGCCTCGGGAGTGGCTCCTTTCATTCTGAGCGCTAACGCCTTTTCGTCATCTTCCGGAGTATATGTTTCAGGATATGGAGGCATGAAGGGGCTACGGTGCTTGTTCAAGACACGGTAAAGAACGATTCCGAGAGAATACAGATCCACCGTGTGATCATAATCGCCCTTCTGTAGATAGACCTCCGGAGCCATATAATCAAGCGATCCTTTCAAGGACTCTGCCCGATGCTTACTTGTTGTGATTTTTGAAACGCCAAAATCGCCCAATTTAAAAGTGCCATTTTTTGACACAAACAGGTTAGCATCTTTGATGTCTCTGTGAATGATTCCTTGCCCATGGCACTCAACAAGAGCTTTCAGAATATCTTTTGCCAGCTGTATCACTTCCCGAACCGTCAGGCCATGTTGTACCACATAGTCTTGGAAGGGGGTAAGATACTCCATCAAAATGTAAATATTGTGCAGATTGGACGAAGTGCTGTTTCGCGAGATTGCATGTTGATAACACTTGACAATATGCTCGTTCCCACTCTCGGACAGTTGATACTGAATCCGGATTTCTTCGGAAACACTCTTCAAAAGTGCGGCAAAATAATCGTCCGCTTTCGAATGATCTCCTCCCAGAGAATGCAAGACATCCAAATACTGCTGCTCACTGGGAACTGAAATATGCTTGAGTGCACGTGTATATGTGCCCGAAATATCCTTTTTGGTTACTCTGTATACCGTGCCAGACGATCCACTGTGAATGACCTTTTCTACATGGTATCCCAGTATTTCTTCACCGAGCAGTTCGTTTCGTTCCATTTCCAAACTCCATAATCATGATCGTTATATTGTCACCGCATCCATTATTGCGGGAAATTGCCTGTTCCATTAGAGCTTTACCTCTGTCTTGTATACTTTCTCTGCTGTCCAGAATCTCTGCTATCTCTTTATCAGCCAACGCATCGGTAAGACCGTCAGAGCACAGAAGTAGGATCTCTCCCTTTGACATATTGTCTATTTCAAAAATATCGGCCGTCAAATTGCCGCCATATCCAATATACTTGCACAAATAATTCTTGTTTGGTAGCCGATCGATTTCCTCGTCGGTCAACAAATTCATCTTTTTGAGTCTTTCACCCTCGGTATGATCAACAGAAAGCCGGCTTAAGTCACCGTCGTAGAACCGATACAGACGACTATCGCCAACATTAAAACCATAAATCCTCTTACGCGTTCCAATAACACCGCAAAGAGTCGCGCCCATATCTCTGCATTCGGCAGAATTCCGAGCGTGACGCAACACGGTTTGATTCAATTCGGAAATGGTGCTATTGATGACCAAGGGATCCGCAGAAACCGCTCGAATCAAGTTCCTGGCATGCTTTGAAAGGAACCGCACCGTCAACAAGGATGCAACCTCCCCTCCGGAATGACCGCCCATGCCGTCCGAAACCGCAACCAAAAAACGCTTCTTTCGGTGTGTACACTCGCGAATATGTACAGATTTGTTCTGTTCCATAAACACTCGCGCATCGGGGGAGAGATAATCCCCCGATGGCATAATATAGTTGTCCTCGTGGTTTTCGCGGGAATTTCCGATGTGAGAGAGGGCAACGCAAACTTTCTTATTCATGTTTTTCAGGAGAGTTATTGTTTTCGTAAAACTTCTTTAGTTCACTGATAAACACTTGTCGTTCAACATCTTCATATCCCAAGAAAAAGATAGTTGCAATATCTTCGTGATTAAACAAAAACTGTATATCATGACGAAGACTTCCTTCTGGGTATACGACGCCCACATAATCATACTCAACAGACGGATCGGTCGCATCAGTCTGCTTAATGCCGCAAACCATCAATCTTTTTTCAGCACCTTCCAAAGCAACTATTGTACCAATCGGTAACAGTTTTTCAATATCAACTGCCATATATACTCCTTATCATCCAATGAAAAATGTATCGGTTTATGCAAATACCGCCTTAGAGGAGGTAGCACAATGAACCGAATTGGTTTTATCAATAAACACATCCCGCAAGTTCGAATTGTTGAGGAAGTCTTTTCCCTTATCCCATAGGCCGCCGACAAAATTTCCTACATGCTCACTCATATCCTTGCCGGTATAGTGCTTAACAGCAAGATCAACCGCCCCAACAATTACGCTAGCAGCGGCAGCAATTGCAACGCCGGGAACTGCAACAGGCGCGAAAGCAACACAAACAGTACCCAAAGCCGCAATAGCTGCTGCATCAATTGCTATATCAAATGCCGTTTCAGCCAAGGTTTCTACAACCGCCCGATCTTTACTAATTTCACCAGATTTGAATTGCTTTTTATTCTCATACCAATTCACACCCAGAGTAATAACATCGCCCGCAATTCCCCAGCCGTCTATCTTGCCGCTGACGCCCACATAATTGCTCTTTATTCGATGCTTAAAACCTTCAACAAAGTTTCCTGGCATCCACTTTGCGCCTTTACTTATTAAAGCATTTGAACCTAGTATATCACGATAGCCCTTTTTACTCGAAAACAACTGGTCAAGTATGTAATCTCCTTGAGCAGTTTTTGTTATCCTTCCAGGATTTTTGAAGCGAGCAATTTTCTCGCTCTTTTTCCATATATTCCAAAAGTCATCTAATTCCTTGCCCGCTTTTACGACAGCTTTTACACATTTTCCTGTGGTTTCACCTAAATCATCATTAGCATCATTTAATGCAAAACGACCGGTCGCCGCCCAATTTGCGAAGGGAGTAACGCAAATCGATGTGAGCTTTCCCGCCGGGCCAAACATGTCCATCAGCTTGCTGGCAGTGTTTCCAACAATCTTGTTAGACAAAACGCCTGTGTGGGCGCTATTTTTTTCATGTTTACTTTCCGTTGCTGAATTCGTAGTTGTTTTCGACACATTTTGACCAGTATGTATAATAAGCCCCACATACTCTCTTTCTGCCAAGGATAGGAAGGATTGCATATTTTTAATATCCGCAACAATTGCAGATATTTCCGTTTGAATCCCTCTCATCTGACTCCGGATACCTGCCGAAGACTGAATATCCCAATCCAAATTGTTGTTTATACCACGAAAGGACTGCGAAATAGCAAGCGTATTACTGCGACATGTGCCAAAGTTCTTGCGATATGCAGCAAGTTTATCTGTATCTACCTTTATGTAAGGCATTTTTCTCTCCTTTTTGAGATTAGGGGATGAATCTCATGATTGGGTTTCATCCCCGACTCGCAAGATAACGTGTTTACGCTTTCTTCACTGTGTTTGCCCGCTCAGTATCGTCATATTTTCTTGCTGCGTCATCTAGAAAGTCCGCATACTTCAAAAGAGTATTGTAAATAACGGTAAAATTTCTTGAATAGGAGGTAAACGAGTCAATGAATGCTCTCGACGCGTCTCCCTTCCATGTAACATCTAAATTCTCCACTTCTGCGGTGATATCCCCAGTAGTAGTTTTAAGAGATTCGGCGATGTTGCGAAATTTCTTGGCTTGATTTCGCATTGCTGTAGAGTTCACTTTAATCTTTGCCATTGTTATTCTCCTTTACTTTTCTATTATAAAACCTTGGGCACGTTGTTCTTAACAGTTTTTTCTACCTCTTCATAATTATCGCCTCCGCCATTTAATGCTTTAGCATATTCTCTCATTTCTGTAGAGACCTTTTCAAATTCCGCCTTGTATCGTTGAAGACTTGAAGAAAACTCTTCACTCGCATAGCCCGTCCAAGCATCCGTGCTAAGCACTTTTAGATCAGCATATATTTTTTCCCATTCCAGGTCAAACTCCTCCGCTCTGTTCTCAATTCTTTGAGCGGCATTCTTCATTTCCTCTGTAACGACTTCAAAATAATACATTTTTTCTCCTTTCTTTATTCCGGATTATTCCGATTCATCAGTTCTTTGTTTTCTCGCTCAATTCGTTCAGCGAGTTCAATGTCTTCTCTCTGTATCCGATTTGCATTCGTTTTAATACTTCGGGACACATTGTACATTTTTGTTTTCGTTCTTCGCATCTTGGTAATTAGATTAGACAGTTGTTTACGGTACTCGTCCGCTACAGGCCCTTTCCATTCCTCTCGGCTTGTGTTAAGTATTCGCTCCAATCTGCTTATCTCTGTTTGTAGGTCATCCGCCAAGTAACTTATCTGACTTGCTTGTTGTATAACCCTTGAGTAATTGATTCGAAATATAGCCAACTGTTCACCTCCCTTACATCAAAAGTAGCGTTTCTCCCTGAGCCATATCCAACTGTCTGAAACTGCAATCTCCGGGCAATGCCTTTCCCGAAACCACTTGTACCAAACAGTAGTTACCCCTTGGGAGATAATGAACACCGCGAT
>JAZNMQ010000080.1:0-30046 GCA_045579745.1 Candidatus Flemingiibacterium sp.
GTGCTCAGCCACCCAGCCGAGAATTTCTTTAGCCTTGGTCGGGTCAGCGTAGCATTCGTCGATATCGCCCGGACGGCGAGCAACGATCTTGTAGTTGATCTTGATTCCTGTAGCCGCCTCGTAAGCCTTTACGATGTCAAGCACCGAATAGCCATGACCCGTTCCGATATTGAAAACATCAAGTCCGGGCTTGTTTTCGAGCCAATTGAGTGCGGCAAGATGAGCCTTTGCAAGGTCAACGACATGGATGTAGTCACGAACGCCCGTGCCGTCGTGAGTGTCGTAATCATCGCCGTAAACGGAGAGGCATTCGCGCTTGCCGATCGCAACCTGAGTGATATAAGGCATCAGATTGTTCGGAATGCCTGACGGGTCCTCGCCGATTCTGCCCGAAGCGTGTGCTCCGATCGGGTTGAAATAGCGAAGAATTGCGGTGTTCCAGTTGCAGTCCGCCTTGTAAAGATCCTTAAGAATATGCTCGATCATGAGCTTTGTTTCACCATACGGGTTTGTAGCGGAGTTCGGGAAATCCTCGCGGATCGGCACAGATTCGGGCTTGCCGTAAACTGTTGCCGAGGAAGAAAATACGAGGTTGCGGCAATCGTATTTCGCCATGAGCTCGCAAAGATTCAATGTGCTGATCAGATTGTTCTGATAATAGCGAAGCGGAATCGCGCAGGATTCGCCAACCGCCTTAAGTCCTGCAAAATGTATTGCTGAATCGATCTTTTCAGACGCGAAAACCACCTCAAGCGCAGTCTTGTCGCAAAGGTCGACGTTGTAGAATTTGAAATCACGTCCTGTGATCTCACGAATGCGGTCCAAAACGACCGGCTTTGAGTTAACAAAGTTATCAGCGATAACAACCTCCTTGCCGCTGTTTAAAAGCTCAACTACTGTATGCGAGCCGATGAATCCGGCACCGCCTGTTACAAGAATAGACATAAAAAACGCTCCTAAGTCAAAATAAATATTAAAAATCGGGAAATAAAAGTCAGTCTGACGGTATTATGTATAGCCTACTTCCACAAGCCGTCGGGGTAAACGCCCTTTTCGATCTCGGAATTTATAAACTTTACAAATTCGGGCTTATCCTCAGCATATGTAATGCCATGCCATTTCGCGCTCGTTTTGAGCACGCGGACATCGCATTTTCCGCCGTCGATCTCCGATTGAACGAGAGTCGGAAGCAGATACTCCGCCTTTTTGGGGTCGGGTGTAAGGGGAAGCTTTTCGAAGAATTTCACGAATCCTTCTTCAAGCGAATCGAAAATATCGGGAGTGAACGCCCAACAGTTCATCGAAACGACCGAGTCGCGGGCAAGCTCATGCCATGTATCGTTCTCGAAATATTTGATAACCCCGTCGATCTCCTTGATCTGAGTGCGCTCGGTTACGTTGACGAGGAAGCCGTTCTCGACACTGCAAACACCGCGTGAAACGGTTCCGTTTTCGGTTATGGTATTTTCAAGAATGTAGCCTGCCATAGCAAAGTGACCGCTCGTTTTTGCCCCGTCCATACAGCTGTAAAGCTGAGCAAACGCATCCCTGCCGTAAAAATCGTCCGAGTTGATAACGGCAAACGGCTCGTTTACCGCATCTCTTGCGGATAAAACCGCGTGAGCTGTTCCCCACGGCTTAACTCTGCCCTCGGGAATCTCAAAACCGCTCGGAATGCTGTCAGGCTTCTGGAAAACGTATTCAATGTTGACCTTGCCCTCGATGCGCGCGCCAACGGTTTCACGGAAAATGTCGTAATTTTCCTCTTTTATAATAAATACTACCTTGTCAAAGCCTGCTAAAACGGCGTCGTAAATTGAGAAATCGACGATAAATTCGCCGTTTTTGGTAATCGGGTCGATCTGTTTAAGACCGCCGTAGCGGCTTCCCATGCCTGCCGCCATAATAACAAGTGTCATAACAATCTCCATTCCGCCGCACTGCGGCGGCACAAATACTGAGGTTAAATTGATGCGCCGCTGTGCGGCAAAAACGGGACGAGTCCCGTTTTTAATCAATTTAAGGCGTGAAACGGTATACTTTATTACCAGCTAAACTAAATTTCACGCATCTTTGCCTTTCAATAACTGATCAATTTCAGCCCTCAAGTCCCATCTGACCCATAAGCCGTTTGTTGAATTCAACCGCCGTATTGAAGCCCATCTTTTTCTGACGGTTGTTCATCGCGGCAATTTCAAGAATAATAGCGAGATTTCGTCCGGGCTTTACGGGAATTGTTGTAGTAGGAACCTTGATTCCGAGAATATCGGTGGTTTCGTTATCAAGACCGAAGCGGTCGTACATTTTACCCTGAACCCAAGGCTCGAGATTGATAATGAGGTCGATCTTTTCAGTCTGCTTAACAGCACCCATACCGAAAATGCGTCTGACATCGACAATTCCGATGCCGCGAAGCTCGACATAGTGGCGTATAATTTCGGGTGCGCTTCCGACAAGAGCCTTAGCCGATACACGCTTGATCTCAACCGCATCGTCCGCGATAAGTCTGTGACCGCGCTTTACAAGCTCAATAGCCGTTTCGGATTTACCAACGCCCGAGTCGCCGAGGATCAGAATACCCTCGCCGTATACCTCAACAAGCACGCCGTGACGCGTGATGCGCGGTGCAAGCTGAACGTTCAGCCACGCGATAAGAGCCGCCATAAATTCGCTAGCATTGAGCTCGGTTCCGAGAATCGGCACCTCAAAGTATTCGCCAAGCTCGACAAATTCATCAAAAGGAGCTAAATTGGTGGAAAAAACAACGGCAATCGGACGGTGCTCAAGAAACGCCATAATCGCCTCTCTGCGCTCATCCTCAGGCAAGGATTCGAGATATTTGTATTCAACTCTGCCGATTACCTGAATACGCTGGTTCTCAAAGTGATCAAAAAATCCCGCAAGCGGAAGTCCGGGGCGGTTTACCTCGGCAAGCTTGACAAGAATTTTATCGGGGTCGTCGGGGATATATATCTCAGCAAGCGAAAACTCACTGATGATTTTTGAGAGTTCAACCGAATATGTTTCTGCCATAATCTTTTTCCTTTCTGGTCGAGGAATTTATACACCTTATATTTTACCACAAATAGAAAATAATTTCAAGACCCAAATAAGCAAATAAGCGGTTTTTTGAAAATAAATAAGCCCGAAATAAAGCCAAAAAGCCGATAACTACATATCAAATGCTGGTAGTTATCGGCATCGGCGACGGACTAATCTACAAAATCCGTTTTTGTTTTAATTAAAGATACAATATCGATGTTCAGCGCATGGACTGTCGTTTCGGTAAAAAGACAGCCGATAAAGCTGAGCGGAACGTAGGTGACGCCCTCGTGAATCTCAACTGCAAATGCAAGCGGCAGAATTCCGTCGAACATTCTGTAGCTATATTTTCCGACAGATTTTATCTCTGTGCTGAGATTCTTAAACGAGAAAATACGCAGACCGTCATCTACCGTAATCATGGCAGTCTTGGAATCCCATCCAACTGTATATCCGAGCTCCTCGCAGACAGCGCGCAGAGGAACCATAATATCGTATAGCTCCCTGTCGCCAACGACATACGCGGAATACGGAAGCGTCGAGCAATCGAGCGGCTTTTTACCGATGCGAATGCTGAATCTGTGAGTTTTATTCTCAAGTGTAGCAGACCCTTGAGTGAGTGTTTTTACCGTTTCGTCATTTGGCTTGTCAGCCGAATTGTCAGCCTGCACGTTCGTTGCAAAAAGCAGTAGCGATGCAAGAAGTGCCGCGAGCAATATTTTAATTGCCTTCATAAAAATGTCCTTTCAAAATATAGATGCTCCGACATTTAGACGTTCGGATTTTAAAAATGTTCCCAAATTTTAAAAAAATCTTGACTTTTTTGAAAAATGTGGTATACTTAAACTGTGCAGCGAGATCAAACTGAAGATTATACCGCGGCACATATATTTTCGGTTGTCATGTAACTGACGGAAGTGGAGTGTACCACGGGGAGCATGATGATATAATAAGCCGACCGTCTGGGCTCACGCGAAATTATTTTTTCGCATGGGCGTTTTTTATTTGGCTGACAATTGACAGCTTGGAATCAGCCGGGTAAAACGTCAAAAAATTTATTTTTTGAAAGGTGAAAATCAAATGATGGAACTCGAACTCAAATACGGCTGTAACCCCAATCAGAAGCCCGCACGCGTTTATATGAAAAACGGTGCAGATCTTCCGTTTACTGTACTCAACGCAAAGCCCGGCTACATTAACCTTCTTGACGCATTCAACTCATGGCAGCTCGTTCGTGAGCTGAAGCAGGCTACAGGCCTCTGCGCGGCGGCATCCTTTAAGCATGTTTCCCCTGCAGGCGCGGCAGTAGCTGTTCCGCTCGACGAAACGCTTCAGAAAATGTATTTCGTTGAGGGAATTGAGCTCTCCCCGATCTGCACAGCATATATCCGTGCGCGCGGTGCTGACAGAATGTCCTCCTACGGCGATTTCGTTGCACTTTCCGACGAATGCGACGAGCAGACAGCATCCTTCCTCGCACGCGAGGTTTCCGATGGAATCATCGCTCCGTCCTACTCCGAAAAGGCTCTCGAAATCCTCAAAACAAAGCGCAAGGGCACATACTGCGTAATTCAGATGGATGTCAACTATGTTCCCGAAAAGCTCGAATCCAAGGACCTTTTCGGCATTACATTTGAGCAGGGACGCAACGATCTCACTCTTGACGAATCCATCTTCGATAACATCGTTACAAATAATAAGAATATCCCCGAATCAGCCCGCCGCGACCTTTTGATCGCTATGATCACCCTTAAATATACTCAGTCCAACTCCGTTTGCTACGCAATCGGCGGTCAGGCAATCGGTATCGGTGCAGGTCAGCAGTCGCGTATACACTGCACAAGACTTGCAGGAAACAAGGCTGACGTGTGGTTCCTTCGTCAGAATCCAAAGGTTCTCGCACTTCCCTTCAAGCCCGAGATCAGACGTCCCGACCGCGACAATACGATCGACGTCTACATCTCCGATGATTACCTTGATGTAATCGGCGACGACGTATGGCAGAACTACTTCACAGAACAGCCATCCCCCCTCACCCGCGAGGAAAAGAGAGCTTGGCTTGACAAGATGACGGGCGTTTCGCTCGGCTCGGACGCGTTCTTCCCGTTCGGCGACAATATCGAGAGAGCTCATCGCTCGGGCGTTGAGTATATCGTTCAGGCAGGCGGCTCGGTTCGCGATGACAATGTTATCGAAACCTGCAACAAATACGATATTGCTATGGCAATGTGCGGAATCCGCTTGTTCCACCATTAATCTAAGCGGCATACAAAGGCTGAAGCCTATAATATTCCACGGCGCGAATGTCAAAACCGTTCGCGCCGATTCTTTTCGTCAAATTCTCTAAAAATCTTCGCGAAATTTGTATCAGGAAAAAGGCCGTTTATCAAAAATGTTTATCAAATATTCATATTTCTGTATTATAATATTTTAAGGCAGAATATTTTAAGGCAGTACCGCCTTAAAGGCAATGAATGGCTATTTGTCGAATCTAATCTGAACGGACGTGATACCTTGGGAGAATTTTTAATCGATATCCGCAACAATCTAAAAATCGCATTTAAAAGTGTAAAGTTCAACATCGGACAGTATTCAAGCTTCTTCGCCGCGCTGTTTCTGATTCAGTGCTTCTTCGGAATGTTGACCATTTCAAGCGACATGAACAGCAAAATTACCGACGAGATTATTTATAAGGAATACGACTACGATGTTGTTTTTCTTGACCTGAACTATTCTCAGACGGTCTTTCTCGAAAACGACGAGATAAGAATTTTCGCCTCTGACCATATTTACAACGTCGTCAGAGTGCTCGACCGTTATAACCCCGCATCAAATACAACTACATACGATGTCTATCTCGATTTTGTCCCCGAGGACCTCGACCAAGCAATGAGGGAATTTACAAAGCGCTATGTTCCCTATCTTCGCGAGGATATGAAAGCGGGTCAGACGCTCAAATATAACTATTCCGAGATCTACAAAATGCGCTCCTACAAAATAGGTTCGCTCGTCAGCTACATATCCTTTGCGTCAATTATGACACTCGTTTCGATTTTGCTTATTACCTCGCTTTACCGAATCAGAGTTAATCACTATAAGTTCACCTACGGAATTTATATGAGCTTCGGCGCGGATTATAAACAGCTTTGCAAAACATCATTTTGGGAAATGACCGTCGTATCGCTTCTGACGTTTATTCCCGCACAGCTATTCTCCGCCCTTGTAATTTACCTGATATACAAAAACGACGGATTTGAATTTTTCTACGACCCGTGGGCGCTGCTCAAGATTTTTATAATAAATCTCATCATCGTTGCGGTTTCGGTATGCTTCCCCATGTTCAGAGTTTCGCGCTCGCTCCCGACAAAGCTCATTTCATCCGAGGACAACTCAAACCTCGTTATTTCACCGCGCCGCTCGTTCAATTTCTTTAACCTCACATTCCCGAAAAAATACGAGCTCGTTTCGATGTGGCGTTTTCGCAAATATCTCGCAATAATGATAGTTACCGCAGTAAGCTTTGCTTCGATATTCGTTTCGGGCTTCTATGTCGCAGAGTTCTATTCCTACACAGTCGATTATCCCGAGCCTGAAATATCTGCAAATCTCATTGCGAACGTTTATGACGATGAGCTCATTGAAGATTTTCAGAATATCGACGGAGTTTATAAGGTTTCAGCCTTCGATTATGTGTACGCGTCGGATTACCGCTCGCACACGCTGATACCGAGCAGCTCCGCGCTTCCCTCGGCTTCAACCGTCATGGTCACGCCGGATAGGCCGCAGGACCCTGCTAACAAGAATTTCCGCGCAACCAATGAGTTTATCTATATCTTAGCCGATAAATCGCTTGTTGATACGATATCGAGCGACCTTTACGGCTTCAAGGTCAAGGGCGATCCCACAAAGCTCTTTACCGAGCCGAATCAGGTCATCGTAACAAATTACATCGGCAACCGCAAGGTATGTGACTTCAAGCTCGGCGATAAGATCAAGCTTGGAGATTACATCGGCAAGATTCGCGAGATTGATATGTACATTCAGGGACGCAACCGACTTCGTCAGGAGCTGATGTACTACAAAATGGATTACATCGAGCTTGAGGTTTGCGCGATCATCGACGGAATGACAACACTTGAAGGCGCGCCGCTCTTCATTCCAAAGGATATTTACAGACGCATTATCGATGACGAGGAAGCCGAGATCAAGTATATCGAGATCTTTGCAAGCCCCGACGCGACCCTTGAGGAAACAAAGGAGCTGTTTAACAATGTCCGCTCCTACACCTCGCTGTACAAGGGCAAGATCGGTCTTACTGACAATCACGAGCTTTCGGGCGATATTATAACAAAATCCCTCAACTACTACTCGCTGATTATCGCGATAGCGTTCCTCGTGCTTGCAATTTCGCCGCTCATCTGGTTCTTCTCGCAAACGCTCTTTGTCAGAAAGCGAGAGAAGGAATTTTCCGTCCTGCTGTGGCTCGGTACGATCAAATCGGAAATCAAAATGCTTGTACGGCAAAACGGAATCACGCTCGGTATCGTTTCATCGATCGCCTGCATGCTGTTAAGCCTCGGTATGATAACCCTCATACAGATGGCAGTCACGAGAATCCCGCCCGTATTCTACGGCGGAACACAGTCGTATTTCTTCAGCGTGCACATACCTATTGAAGCATTTATCGTCAGCACGGTAATTTCGCTGATTTGCGGCTTTGTTTCATCGGTGCTTCCGCTCGGAAGCTTCTTTAGGCGCTTCTCGGCGACCGAAAATTCGCGTGAATTTGATATTTCCGACGACCAGTAAACGAAATAATAAGGAGTTTTATCATGCCAATATTAAGCTGTGAATCAGTAATCAAGCAGTACAGACAGTACGATTCGGTTGTAACTGCGGTAAACCGCGCTTCATTTCAGGTTGAGGACAAGGAATTTGTCGCGATAATCGGTGCTTCGGGCTCGGGAAAATCTACCCTGCTCCAGATTTGTGCAGGACTTGATGTGCCAAACTCGGGCAGAGTCTACATCCGCGGCCATGAGATAACCAACATGAACGCCGATGAGCTCAGCCGTTTCAGAGGGCTTTATACGGGCTTCATCTTCCAAAAGCACAATCTGATTCCTCAATTCACCGCGCTCGAAAACATCCTCATTCCGACGGTTATGTGTAATAAAGCAGAATACAGCTATGAGGAAAATCTGCAAAAGCTTATAGATACGCTCAACATCGGCGACAGACTTCATCATCTTCCGAGCGAGCTTTCGGGCGGACAGCAGCAGCGCGTTGCGATTGCAAGAGCGCTTATCAACCGTCCGTCAGTCGTTTTCGCTGATGAGCCTACGGGAAATCTTGACAGAGCGAACGCCGATGAGGTCCTCTCGCTTCTTTTGAAAACAAAGGAAGTGCTCGGAGTTACAATAATCATGGTAACACACGACCTCTCGATCGCCTCGCACGCCGACAGAGTTTTCCAAATGGAAAACGGAATCTTAGAGCCTATTATAACCTATAAAAAAGGCGATAAGATCGAGCTCAAACGGTAAATTTCGGCTGCTGCCGCAAAGTGCGTCCTAAAATATCTGAAAAAAGCTTCCGTGTTAGCGCACATGCGATAGAGCAGAAAAACGTATCATCTACATTGATGGTGCGTTTTTTTCTTTTCAACCTACAGTTGAAAAATCTCGTTTAAGCAGTTATTGTCAATAAAAAAGCACTATGATATAATATAAACACAAGGCAGGCGCCGCCTTGAATTTCGGAGGTGAATTTATGAATATAGGAAATAAAATTAAAGAATTAAGAAAGCAACGCGGCATTACTCAAGAACAACTTGCGGACAGCATAGGTGTTTCCTTTCAAGCGGTCAGTAAATGGGAAAATAATATAGCTTTGCCCGATATCACGCTTGCCCCTGCTTTAGCAAGTTATTTTGGCGTATCTATGGACATCCTTTTTGATTTTAATTTGAAAGACATTGAAGATAAAGCATTCGCTATTGCTAAAGATAGTTGGAAGTATCGTGATTCCGATTGGGAAAAAGCACGTAGCATTATTGATGAAGGACTTAAGATTTATCCGGATAACGATATTCTTTTGATTAACAGACTTTATGTTATGAGTAGCGAGGAAACCCCCGACGAGGTGATTACCATCGCGTTGAAAATTATTGATCTTTCCAAAGATGAAGCAATCAAATATGATGCCTGTCAATTCCTTGCATACGCATACAAAGCAAAGGGAGATTATGAGAGTGCGCGAAAGGCAATCGATATCATTCCCGATATTCGCTTCTCAAATCAGAGATTGAAAGCGTCCATATTGGAAGGAAAAGAGAAATGGGATGCGGCATGCCAAGAATTCAATGAATCCTTGTATGCATTTATGTTTATCACTTATAGAATGGCGGAATGTTGCGATGAAAGAGGTGAATATAAAGAAGCATTGGAATATTATGAAAAAGCTTTATGCGTACTTGATATTTACAAGGTAAAGGAAAGCTGGTATGGCTTCCGTGAAGGATTCAATGAAGAAATAGAAAAAATAAAGCAAAAAATCCAAATGTGATCGCTTTTGCGCCCACAAAAGCAGTGCTTGTCAGGAAAAGCAGACGGACATTCAGGACGCACAAACCAAAGGCTCCCTCCGGGAGGGTGACTCCCCACAGTGTGGGGAGATGTCTGCAACGCAGACAGAGGGGACGGCGCGTCCGCGTCCCGACGGAGTCGGGTGAGGGAGAGTGCGTTACGATTAAGTTGGCACAAATCCCTGCAAGCAAGGCGTGAAAAAAGGACAGAGATCGTAAAATCTCTGTCCTTTTTGTCGTAGGGGCGAACTGCGTTCGCCCGCGGGCGTTCACAGAACGCCCCTACGAAATAGATTTCTCGGCAGGTCAAAACCTGTTTTGTGGAAGGCACCCGTTAACGGAAGCTTTTTGATTATATTTGTTACAACTTCTTCGACTTAGAAGAGCTTCTAATTCTGACGAGCGATAATAATGTTCTGCTCATGCTCCGAAGCAGTTTTAGCAAATAACGAGCGGCCTTGGCTGTTCGCAACGAAATAGAAGTATTCGGTTTCGTTCGGATAGAGCGCATAAACAATCGCGTTAAGACCGGGATTCGCAATAGGTCCGGGCGGCAAACCGCGATGCTTGTAGGTGTTGTACGGTGAATCGTAGCTTGTATCCTCGCCCGTCATAGTATTAAGGCGATCTCCCGTATCATGCTGAATTGCATACATGATCGTAGCATCCGACTGCAGATATTGGAATGTCGCGTTGTATTTCAGACGGTTGTGGAATACTGAGGAGATATTTCCGAGCTCATCGGAGTATTTCGCTTCCTTTTCGACCATAGATGCGAGGATTATTGCCTCGTCGATCGTCATACCAAGATCGGTGCATCTGTCGTAGTATTCCCCAATAAACTTCTTGTTGAAGTTCGAAAGAAGCTTGTTGATTACCGAAACCTCAGTGGAAGTGCTGTAGAAATAATAGGTATCGGGGAAAAGATAGCCCTCAAGACGGTAGTAGCGGTCGGGGCTGACTTCAAGACCATCAAGGAAACGGTAATCGTAATCGTAGTTGTTAATCGCTTCAATAAAGCCCTCACGAGTTCCGATTCCGTACTCGTCAACAAACAGCGAGATGATCTCATCAACCGTAAAGCCCTCGGGGATCGTAATACGAACCTCCGTTGTAGCTTTGATGTTCTTGAAAGCTGACCGCAGGTAGTCGTAGTTGAGCATTGTCGAAACCTCGTAGGTTCCTGCAACGAATACCGGCGGCTCTTCATCGTCCTCCTTGAGATTGCTCCAAAGCTCAAACGCCCACGGATATTTTATAACCTTAGCTTCGTAAAGAACATCCGCAATATCGGAAATTGTGGCGTACTCGGGGATTTCGACCGTAATAATCTTTTCCTCGCCGACGAATTTGAAAACATCGTTTGCGGTGTTGATGGCGAAGACCGAAAGAACGACTGAAATCGCGATTACGGCGATAATATATACGATCGCCTTGACAAGGCTTATAACCGCGCTTGAAGCCGAATCTGCGGCATAGGAATATTTTTTCTGACGCTTTTTGGAGCGCGAGTTTAACTGCATGTTTTGCGCCTGAAGCTCGCGAAGATATGCAAGCTCCTCGGTCGTTAACCGTCCGGCATCATTTTGTGTCGGCTGATTCCCTGCGAGCGGATGATACTTTTGTGCGCTCTGCTGTGAAGCGCTGATCTGACGCAGCTCAGGCTGACCTTGTCCGCTCGGGCTCGGGCGTCTTTCAGGTTGGTTGGGTGTTCTCTGCCAATTTATCTGCTCGCTCTGATTCTGCGGACGTTGCGGCTGAGCCTGCGCACCTGCCGGGCGCTGAGGCTGAGCTTGCGGATTCACGGGACGCTGCGGTTGAGCCTGCGGATTCGCCGGACGCTGAGGCTGAGCTTGTGCATTCACGGGACGCTGAGGCTGAGCTTGTGCATTCGTCGGACGCTGAGGCTGAGCCTGCGCATTCGTCGGACGCTGAGGCTGAGCTTGCGTGTTCATCGGACGCTGTTGCTGAGCCTGCGGATTTGTCGGACGCTGAGGCTGAGCTTGCACATTCGTCGGACGCTGCGGTTGAGCTTGCGCATTCGTCGGGCGCTGAGGCTGAGCCTGCACATTCACGGGACGCTGCGGCTGAGCCTGCACATTTGCCGGGCGCTGCGGCTGAGCTTGTGCATTCGCCGGACGCTGCGGCTGAGCTTGCGGATTCGCTGGGCGTTGCGTCTGAGCCTGCGGATTCGTCGGACGCTGCGGCAGATCGTCCGTATGAGGATTCGGCGAGCTGCTCGATTTCAACGGGCGAATAACCGCTCCGCCTTGAATCTGAGCCGTATTTTGCATCATTGAAGACGGGTCATCGCTTCGCTTTGGCACGCCGTTTTTGTAAACCGCACGCTTGAATACGACCGTATCCTGTTCTACACTGCGGTTTTCTTTGTTATCTTCCATAAATTATAACTACCTTTTCAGAAAATAGATATTAGGTAAATTGAATCGCGGCAACGATAAACACGAGCACCGCAACCAAAAAAGGTGGTGCGAGCAAAGCCTGTGAGAAACTCTTGGGCCCTGCTCCTGATTTAACAAAGTCTGATTTTTCATTAGAAATCGCAAAGGAATAATAGATTCGCTCGCACTCTCCGAACAGACCAACAAGGCAGATAAGTAGGAGTGACGACAGCGCGAAGATCAGGAATCCCATGCTTTGAGGCTTGGTAATGATTCGCCAAACGGTTTCGCTTGCCGCAAGCTGAAACGAGCTGTAAATTAAGTGGCAAAGCATCGAAGCGAAAACCGATTTTGTAAGATACATAACGAGCGCGAAAATCAGCCCCGAGAAGAAGTAAATCGGAAAGCTCTCAAAGCTCATTCCGAACATCGCATAAAGAGCACTCGTGGCAAACATCGCAGAAAACACGCCCGAGCTCTCATATTCCGCGCAAAGAACGGAGCGGAACAAAAATTCCTCCGTAATAGCAGGAACGAGTGCGAATGTAACGAGAGAATATAGGACATTCGGCTGAATGCCGTTTAAGTAATATTTGTAAATCGAAAATGTGCTTTCGATCTCGCCGAAGCGGTAAAGCAAAAGACGAATGAATGTGTCGCCGACAATAAGCGTGAGCGTTGAGAGGAGAGTGATGATCAGCTTTTCAACGCCAAGAGGCGAAAAACGAAGCCGCGAGGTAAAGCCGCTTCCTTTCAGTTTTATATAAAACGCGCTCGGCACAACAAGAAGCATGAGCTGAAGGACGATTACTGCAAGACAGATATTTTCATTGTAAGCAAGTGAATCAAGCTCGATATAACGGGATGCAACCATCAGAATTATAACAAAAATGACGAGCATCGGTGCCGAGAATGTGCTTTTTATCTTCATTTTGAATTGACCTTTATTCCCTTTTCGGACACGATAAAGTCCACGCTCAAATCGAATCTGCCGCGCGGAATTGAGTCGATAATGAAATCGCTGTAGACCATTCCGACCTTAGAGCCATGGAATTTGCCGAGATAGCGGTCGTAATAGCCCTTTCCGTATCCGAGGCGATAGCCTTTTTTATCATAGACGAGCGCAGGAATGACGCAGGCTGTGGGCTGGGTCATCTCTATGTCATACTTCGGAAGCTCGGGAGTCGGTTCAAGAAGCCCATACGAGCCACGTTCCAGCTGATCGAGCGATGTTATAAAATGATACTCCATATCGTGAGATTCTGGAATACAGCGCGGAAACGCAACCATTTTGCCATCCCTCAGAGCTTGAAGCGCGATCGGCATAACGTCTACCTCGTCGCTTTTCGGAGCATACAGAAGTAAGATCGAGGCATACCGATAGGTTGCGAGCGAAAGAAAGGTTTTGCAGATCTTCTCGTCCATTTGCTTTTTGACATCTGCAGGAATCAAAGCGCGCAGTGGCTTGTATTTTTCACGAATCTCGTTTTTTCGTCTTCTTATTTCGTACATTACGTCACCTCTTTATAGCAGATTTACGGAATGATGAATGCTCGTTTGGGTTTGAAATTTAAGCTGTATGCTATGCCTGAATCGCAAGATAGAGCTCGTCTGCTCTCTCCTTTGAAACGAGCGCACTGACAAGCGCAAGTCCAAACTGTACGGCAACGCCCATTCCCTTTGCGGTTATGATCCTGCCGTCTGCAACAACCTTTTCGTCTGAGAGGATCGCGCCGTCAAGCTTATCCTCAAAGCCCGGGAAGCAGGTTGCGCGCTTGCCTTTAAGTATGCCGTATTTGCCTAAAACGGACGGTGCGGCACAGATCGCCGCGATATACTTGCCGTTTGAATGTGCATGATCGATAAAAGCCTTGACGGTCGGATCAACTGACAGATTTTCCGTTCCGAGCCCACCGCCAGGAAGTATAACCATGTCGGCAGGTGACTTTTCAAGAAGCTTCATCGCTTCGTAGGTGGTAATGTCAGCAATAATCTCCATTCCGTGTGCGCCGCGAACAACCTTGGCACCAACGCCAATCGTCATTACGGATACGCCTGCACGGCGAAGCAGATCGAGCGGAGCTATCGCCTCGACCTCCTCAAAGCCCTCAGCTAAAAACATATATACCATAATTATCTCCTATCATAAAATAAACAGCTTTAAAGAAAGCATTTACATAACAAGCCCTGTTTTATTCGCGACAACGCCGATAATATCGTAAAAAATCGCATCGCGCGAGCGAAGTCCGCTCTCGTTGTAGCACTTTATCGTCGTCCAGCCGAGCTTGTCAGCCGCAAACAGCGCCGCCTCGTAGCTTTTTCTCATGAAATCGGCATCGCTCTCGTGAATATCGATCTTCTGCCCCGTCATCTCTGAGCGCTGTCTGACAAGCTCAAGCGACAGCTCAGGCGGAAGCTCAAGGTAAAGCACGAGGTCGGGTGTCGGAAGTCCAAGCTTGATAAACTCGAAATCCCACAGCCAATCAAGGAACTCATTCCAACGATCACGAGGCATTTTCGAGAGCTGATGAACAGCGTTTGCCGACGTGTAGCGATTGGCGATGATAACCTTATCTAATTTATCGTAATCATTTTTCCAATCGGATTTATAGGACGCATAGCGGTCGCATGCGAAAAATGTAGACGCGGCGTAGGCATTGGTGTCAGACGGACGCTTGCCGAGCTTTCCGTCAAGATACATCCGCACAAGAGCCGACGAATCGCTGTCATACATCGGGAAGCTGAGGCTTCGTACAGAATAACCGTCGATCTTCAAACGGTTCACGAGCATATTTGACTGAGTGCTCTTGCCCGAGCCGTCAAGTCCGTCAATCGCGATAAAGGTTGACATGCAACATATCCTCCAAATAATCTTTTCTTGTTTTTAGACGAAGCATCCGCCAAAATGTTCCGGAATTATTCGGAACGGCGGAGCTCCATCTCCATATAATCATGCTTTGAGATCAATACCTCGCGCGGCTTTTGACCCTGCGCAGGTCCGACGATGCCCATATCCTCCATCGTGTCAATGAGCTTAGCCGCACGCCCGTATCCGAGCTGCAGGCGTCGCTGAATGAGCGAGGTTGAAATCTTGCCCGATTCAACCGCGAGCGAGATCGCAGGTCTTAACATCGGGTCGCCGTCGTTTGCTTCAATATCGCCATCGCCCGAAACTGTAGCCTTTTTGTTGCCGCAAAGCTGAGCTTCGCGCTCGATGGTATCGATAACCGACTGGTCGTAATCGCGTACACCGTAGTTCGCCTTGATAAAGGAAGTAACCTCCTCTACCTCGTCGTCAGATACGAAGCAGCCCTGAACACGCGTAGGCTTAACGCTTCCGATAGGCGAATAAAGCATATCACCACGTCCGATGAGCTTTTCCGCACCGACAGTATCGATAATAGTGCGCGAATCCATCTGTGAAAAGGTCGTAAATGCAATTCGCGACGGAACGTTAGCCTTGATAAGACCCGTAACAACATCGACCGTCGGACGCTGAGTTCCGAGAATGAGGTGCATTCCTGCGGCACGCGCCTTTTGAGCGATACGGCAGATGGATTCCTCCACATCGTCGCGAGCCATCATCATTAAATCTGCAAGCTCGTCGATGATTATAACGATCTGCGGAAGCTGCTCGGCGGTGGGATCGTTTGCAATAGATTGGTTGTAGCCCTTAAGATTTCGAACGCCTGCGCCCTCAATCAGCTCATAGCGGCGCTCCATCTCAGTAACCGCCCAATGAAGCGAGCCTGCCGCCTTTTTGGGGTCGGAAACAACGGGCACCAAAAGATGCGGAATACCGTTGTAAACGTTAAGCTCAACCTTTTTCGGGTCGATCATGATGAATTTTACCTCATCGGGGCGAGCCTTGTAAAGCATCGAAATAATCAGCGCATTGATGCATACCGATTTACCCGAGCCTGTCGTTCCCGCAATCAGAAGATGCGGCATCTTCGCAACGTCGAGATAAACGGGATTTCCTGCGACGTCCATTCCGAGGCTTGTTATAACCTTGCTCGAATTTTGCTTGAACGCGGAATTTTCAAGCAGCTCGCGGATATAAACGGTTGAAGTATTGCGGTTCGGAACCTCGATTCCGACTGCCTCTTTGCCGGGGATCGGAGCTTCGATACGAACTCCGCTTGTCGCAAGATGGAGTGCGATGTCGTCAACAAGATTGACGATCGAGCGGACCTTTGTGCCGACCTCGGGCTGAAGCTCGTATCGGGTGACTGTCGGACCGCGCGAAACATTGACGATCTTCGTTTTTACATTGAAGCTTCGAAGCGTTTCAACAAGCTTTGTCGCTGTTTGCTGAATTTCGCCCGACATATCGGTAGTTGTATGCTCAAGATTCATCTTCAGAAGCGAAATCGGCGGGAAGAGATAATCGGGAGCGGGCGGCTCAGGCTTAACAGCCTGCATTTTCAGCTTGCCCGAATCAATTTCAGCATCCTCGTCAGCATCGTCGGCCTCATCACCCTTGAGAATGATCGGCTGAACCTCAAGACGGCTTTTTTCAACCATAAGGTCAATCTCAGCCGATGTAATGACGTCGTCAGTCGAAACACCCGGCTCGGGAATGTCGTCCTCGAGCTCTGAAGATGGCTCAGCGAAGATTTTTTCAAGGCTGACAGCCTCATCCTCCTCCATCCTTGTGAGAATCTGCGAGGAAGTTTTGGGTAACGGCTCGACCTTTTCGCGAGAGCCTGACCTGCTCGCGTTACGAGCGTCAATATGATCTTCCCCGTCAATATTAAATGGCGGAGCGTCCGACTCAACCATATTTCCAAGCTTAGCATTTGTTTCAGCGAGCACCTCATCGAAGATCGCCTCGTCGATCGGAGGCTCGCTCTGAGGCTCGCCCATATCAAACGGGATGTCCACACTCTCGTCAACATACGAATCTCCCGAGTCATAGTCCTCGTCAAGAGCATCATTGACCTTGCGGCGACGCGTATTTGCAGGAGCTTGTCTGACATTTTTAGCAGCGTTGCCGTTTTGCATAGCCGCCTCAGCCATCCTTCGCATTTCAAGCTCGCGGCTTCGCTTGGCTTCATATTCAGCGAGCATTTTCTCGCGCTCATTCTTTGAATCCTCCATGCGTGAGCCGAGGTTCGAGCGCCATTCCCTGAATGCGGTAATGATGTAAACCGCAAGCATGTTCGGCGTCATTCCGAAAAGGAATATTCCGAAAAGAAGCAGAAGTGCGATCGAGAAGATAAGAGTTCCCGCAAAGCCGAAGCCCTTTAAAAGAACATTTCCGACCAAGCCGCCCATAATTCCGCCGCCGATGCGCTCACATCCGTTGTTAAATAGCGTTATGGGGCTAAAGGTTTCAGGAATAGCGTTTTCGCCGTGGCGTGCAAAAGCGTTGACAAGCACGGAAATGAATGTCACGCATGCAAGGGAAAACGAGAATTTGTAAACGAGCAGGCCCGATGCAACATCGCGCTTCCAGAAGATCGCACCGCACAGAAGCAAAATCGGGATAATATATGCTCCGTACGAGAAAAGACCGAGCATCGACTTTTTAAGAAATCCGCCGACGAAGCCCGTTGAATCGGCAACGAAAAAGCTGATTATCAAAAACAGTGCAATTAACGCCAATATGTAGGGCATGAACTGATGAATAATGCGCTCAGGATCGCCGCCGCGCTTGGGCGTCGCGCTGCCTGCCCCATCGGAGGGCTTGCGAGAGCTTTTATTCTGAGTGACCTTGTATTTGTTTTGCGAATTGGTGTTATTTTGTGAGCTTCCGCTTTTCGCGGAAGAGCTTTTTGCAGCTGCGCTTTGTTTATTTGTGCCTTGACGGGAATTCGTTGTTGGCTTTTTTTGCTGTGGCATTAACTGACCGCCTTTCACTTGGTGTAAATGTATTAAAATCCGCCTTGCGGTAATACTAAAATCGATGTAAGAATACGCTTATTTATACTATAATATATATTATAACACAAATTTTAGATAATTACAACCATAAAATTATGATAGATTTAAAAACTTTACGAGAAAATTTAAAAAAATCCGACAAGCTTCGCCCTGCCTTGCTCGGAGTGTTCGCATTTTTAGCAGGAATCGTCAACGGATTCCTTGGAACGGGAGGCGGAATAGTCTTGATGTTTGCCCTCTCGCTCCTTGTCAGCGAAAACGAGCTTGCACGCCGTGATAAATTCGCAACGCTTATTGCAGTAATTCTCCCGATCTCGCTGATCTCAGCGGTATTTTACGGCAAAACTATAGATTTTTCCGCGGCGACACCCTATATCATTCCGGGAATTCTCGGCGGAATAACGGGCGCGCTCATTCTTGATCGCATCAACCCTAAGATTTTAAAAAAGCTCTTTGCCGTAATGGTGATCTGGGCTGGAATCAACTTTATCAAATGATAGATTTTATTATAGGATTTTTGTGCGCATTGCTCTCAGGACTTGGAATCGGAGGCGGAGGGCTGCTTGTTATATGGCTCGTGCTGAAATACGGCACCGAACAGCTGACGGCGCAGGGCGTAAATTTGATATTCTTCATATTTTCCTCAGGTATGGCAATGCTGATCCATCTTATTAAGCGAAAATTCAACTTCAAGCTGATTCTGTGGCTTGTAATTTTCGCATCAATCGGGGCTGTTGTCGGAAGCTTGCTTGCGCACTCGATCGATACGGCGGCGGTCAGGTTTTCATTCGGACTGCTGCTTTTGGCATCGGGCGCGATAACTTTTCTCTCGAAATAATTTTGTTTACGGAGTGTTCATTATAAGTTAATATGTGAGCTATATAATTATAGTGAATTTTTATAATATTCAGGAGAAATTGATATGAAATATCGTAATTTTGTTGGTGATGTCAAGGTTTCCGCACTCGGATACGGCTGTATGCGTCTGCCAACCGCTGACAATCAGATTCTTGAGGATGAGGCGATTGCAATCATCCGCCGCGCAATTGACGAAGGCGTAAACTACGTTGATACCGCTTACGGCTATCATGGCGGAAAGAGCGAGGTCATTCTCGGCAAGGCTCTTAAGGACGGCTACCGCGAAAAGGTTTATGTAGCCGACAAGCTCCCCGTTTGGGAGGTTAAATGCGAGGACGATTTCGAGCGTCTTTTTAACATACAGTGCGAGCGTCTTGGCGTTGACCACATCGATTTCTATATGCTCCATGCACTCAATGGAAATTCCCTCGAAAATACCGTTTTGAAGTTCGACCTTTTCTCAAAAATGCGCGCGCTCAAGGCAAGCGGAAGGGTTTCCTACATCGGCTTCTCCTTCCACGATTCCAATGCAGTGTTTAAGAGAATCGTCGATACATATGAGGGCTGTGATTTCTGCCAGATCCAGTACAACTATATCGACACTAACAATCAGGCAGGCACAGACGGTCTTGAATATGCCGCATCCAAGGGCCTCGGCGTAATCATTATGGAGCCGCTTCTCGGCGGAAGCCTAGCAAATCCGCCCGAAAATGTTCGTGCGGCACTTCCCGAGGGTGCAAATCCCGTTCAGATCGCACTCGATTTCCTTTGGAGCCGCCCCGAGATCGGCGTAGTTCTTTCCGGAATGGGCAACTCAAAGCAGGTCAAGGATAATCTGAGATACGCAGACGAATCCGCTGTCGGAAAGCTTTCCGAGGCAGAGCTTGCGGCACTTGTTCGCGCAAAGGCTATCCGCGACGGTAATATGATCGTTCCCTGCACAGGCTGCGAATACTGCTTGCCCTGCCCTGCAGGTATCGTTATTCCCAAGCTCTTCCAGATCTACAACAAAACCGCTCCATCGCTCGGACTTGATCCGAAGCCCGAATACGAAGCGCTTGAAGTTAAGGCAGACGCTTGCCTCAAGTGCGGAAAGTGCGAGGATGCATGTCCTCAGCATATCAAGATCCGCGATATGATGGATAACGCTCACGCGGCATTCTCCGGTGAGGCTTCAAGCGAGGAAGTTCAAAAATAATGTATAAGAGAGTTCTTATAGCCCTCGACCTCGAGGGTGTTAACAAGGTAATCGGCACACCTTACGAGGGGCTGAGCGTTGGCACAGAGCAATACGAAATTGCGCGGGTTGAAGCAACGCTTGAAGTAAATTCCGCGGCAAATGCGCTGTTTTGTGCAGGTGCCGAGAGCGTTGCACTTTGGGATAGTCATGGCGGCAAGAGAAATCTTGATGCTTCAAAGCTTGATCCGCGAATCGAAATCCTCGATGAAAGCGTCTTTTATCCTCGTTTCTCGTTTGCAGCGAACGGACGCTTTGACTGTGTTGGATTCATCGGCTTTCATACCATGGAGGGTACGCTCGGCGGAGTGCTCGCACACACGATGAACTCAAGAGTAATGCAGTATTATAAGATAGACGGACGGCATGTTGGCGAGGTCGATATCGATGCGTATCTTTGCGCATCGCACGGACTTCCAAGCGCATTCTTCGTTGGTGATGATTTGGCATGCGCTCAGGCAAAGCGTTCGCTCCCGAATATAATTACCGTTACTACGAAGAAATCGCTTTCGCGAAACGAAGCGATCTTCCGTGATAACGACGAGCTCATTCCCGAAATGTGCAAGCGTATTGTTGAAGCCGTTTCAATAGACCATCCTGTCAAAAGGCTCGCTCTTCCCTGCGTTTTCGAAAAATCCTTCAAGCGGATTGAGGACGCGGCTAACGCCTACAAACGGGCGGTTGATCAAGGACTTGATGTTCATTATTTAGCCGACGAAATCCTTGGCCATGACGCACACACGATATTTGCAAATATTAAGTCCATTGATGAGTTTAACTCGTTTATATGAAAAAAATCCTCCGATTTGAAATCGGAGGATTTTTATGTTAGTCCCAATTCGACTATGTGTTCCCGGATAAATGTCGCCTTTTATGAGGCTCCCTCCGGGAGGGAGCTGTCGCCTTTGGCGGCAGAGGGAGAGCGCGGATACAGAAGATTTAGCTAAACCGTATGTTGCGCAGGCTCCTTCCGTCACGCTCTGCAGCGAACCCCCAAAGCTCATTCCATTCGCTTCGGGGAACCCCTGCCGCGTGCCACCTCCCTCTCGGAGGGAGGCCTTGATGTGCGAATGTCAGTGGGAACACAAAAGATTTTATTATTTTTCTTCCTTGCGGTGATTCTCAATAAGATTGTGGATTCTTGTAACGGGATTGAGAAGCTGGCTTATCGATTTGTCATGGTTGAGCGTGTCGATGATGAAGGAGATATATTTTGACATGTTGACCTCCTCATACCATTCGCGCTTAAGAAGCTCGGGAGTACGGTAGATGAGGTTTGTAGTAAAGATGCGGTCGATCGTACCTGCAGCATAAGCCTGATCGAAGCTGTCAAGACCGTTGCAGAACAAACCGAACGTCGAGAATACGAAGATGCGCTTTGCGCCCTTGCCCTTCAGCTGAAGCGCAACGTCGAGCATGGATTCGCCCGAGCTTATCATATCGTCAACGACGATAGCATCCTTGCCGTGGAGATCACGTCCGAGATATTCATGAGCTTCGATCGGGTTCTTACCGTCGATAACCACAGAATAATTGCGGCGCTTGTAGAACATGCCGAGGTCAAGTCCGAGCACGGATGAATAGTACATGCAGCGGCTCATTCCGCCCTCGTCGGGAGAAACTATAGCCAAGTGGTCGCGGTCAAGCTTGATGTCCGGAACCGATGCACAGAGAGCCTTTAACATCTGATAGGTGCAGCGAACATTTTCGAATCCCGAAAGCGGAATCGCATTCTGAACGCGGGAATCGTGAGCGTCAAAGGTGATAATATTGGAAACGCCCATATTTACAAGCTCCTGAAGCGCGGTTGCGCAGTCGAGCGACTCGCGGGAAGAACGCTTATGCTGGCGTCCCTCGTAAAGCATCGGCATAATAACGGAAATACGGCGTGCTTTTCCGCCGATAGCGGCAATTACACGCTTCAAGTCCTGATAATGGTCGTCAGGGCTCATCGGAACAGTCATTCCGTACATTTTGAAAGTAACGCCGTAGTTGAAGCAGTCATTAACGATATAAACATCATGTCCGCGAAGCGAATCGTGGATTAAGCACTTAGCCTCACCCGAACCGAAGCGAGAGTAATCAGCCTTGATGATAAAAGATTCGTCAGTTCCGCGTAATTCCCTCAGATATGCGTCAACCTGTGAAACAATTTCCTCACAGCCACGAGTACCGATTACACTGAGATCGCCGTAAAGTGATTCGTTCATATTAACCCTCCGTGAATATAGCTTAAATGTGTTATTATATTGTCTTACAATAATTATACCACATAATGCGACAATTTGAAAGCATTTTTTCAATATTTTAATATTTCATTAAAACTGTCTAAATTGCGATTGATTTTACCCCTAAAATACTGTGCGCATTATTATAACAAACAGTTTTCTAATAAAAATAATATTGTCACTCATGATTATATTTAAACGCAAAAATCGTCGGTATTTTATAAAAAAACGAAAATTTTCTTTTAGTGCTTGAATTTACCCTGACGGTATGGTATACTATATTTTGTTCGCGTTATTTGACAAATTTACAGCTTGTCTGTTATTTTTCAGCTTCAAATAACATTTGGAATCATATACAAAAAAGTGAAAGGAACACTTGCTTTTGCAAGTTATGGTTGTAAATGGCAGCATTAAAAACTCATGATATGACAGTCGGCGCACCGTGGAAGTGCCTTGTATCGTTTACTCTGCCGATGCTTGTCGGAAATATCGCCCAACAGCTTTATAACACCGTTGACAGCATAGTCGTCGGCCACTATATAGGCGATAACGCCCTCGCATCCGTCGGAAGCGCAGGACCGATCGTCAACATGCTTCTCGTTTTGTTCATCGGCATATCCGCAGGCGCAAGCATAATGGTTTCTCAGTATTTCGGCGCAAAAAACCGCGAGAGCCTTTCTTATTCGATTTGTAACTGCATAACGGTTACAGCAATAAGCTGTGTTGCGCTTATACTTGCAATGGCACCGCTTATAAGACCGATCCTTGAGATGCTGAACACGCCCGAAACGCTGATCGATGGCTGTACATCATATCTGCTTATCTCGCTGATCGGTATCGCAGGTCTTGCTTATTATAACATATTGAGCGGAATCATCCGCGGAATGGGCGATTCATTTTCAGCACTTATTTATTTACTTATCGCAACAGTAATAAATATCGTCCTTGACATCGTTTTCGTAGCAGTTTTCCAGCTCGGAATCGGCGGAGTTGCACTTGCTACGGTCATTGCGCAGATGATCTCATCGCTGTTATGTCTTCTCAAGCTTTCAAAAATGAGTGAGTATTTCGATTTCAAGCGCGAATATTTCAAGCCCGTCGGAAGCTACGTTAAAACGCTTGTCCGCCTCGGTCTGCCCTCAGGACTTACTCAGGCGATTTTCGCATCAGCTACAATTGTCGTTCAGTCGCTTACAAACCAATTCGGCGAGCAGTTCATCGCGGCTAACGTCGTTATAATGCGCGTTGACGGCTTTGCAATGATGCCAAACTTCTCGTTCGGTGCCGCGCTCACCACCTTCGCAGGACAGAATGTTGGCGCAGGACTTTACGACCGTGTATCAAAGGGCGCAAAGCAAGGCACTCTTATGGCAGTCGGAACAGCGGCGGCTATCACCTGCATGATCCTGCTGTTCGGCAAGCAATTGATGAGCATTTTCTCCGAAACAACCGAGCTTATCGACCTCAGCTACTACTTAATGAAGATTCTCGCAGTCGGCTATATTGCCTTTGCGGTAACTCAAACTCTGTCGGGCGTTATGCGCGGCGCGGGCGATACTATGACGCCTATGTGGATATCCATTATAACGACCGTAATTGCGCGTGTTCCGATAGCATACGGAATTTCGTATCTCACAAGAACCGAGGAGCTTCCGTTCGGACGCTGTGAGTGCATTCAGATCTCCCTGCTTATTTCATGGCTCATCGGTGCCATTTTAACAGCGATCTTCTATGCGCGCGGCAAATGGAAAAGCAAAGCTATTAAGCAGTAAATACAGGATCTGCTGCACTTTTATCTGTTGTCCTTAACGAAGAATTTGCAGACAAAAATCATGACCACCGGTTAAGCCGGTGGTCATGATTTACTTCATAGCAAATTTGATAACCCGTAGGGGCGTTCTTTGAACGCCCGCGGGCGAACACAGTTCGCCCCTACCGTGCATTAGATGATTTCTCCGATAAGAACGACACCCGTTTGTGCAGCAGCTCCTTTTTATATTCAAAAATAGCTTTGAGCGGATTTCATGACAGCATCTTTCCAGTGCGCTTTAAAATCATTAAGGGTCTGATATCTGTCAGCCCTTTTTTCAGAGGCGGCTTTTTTCAGAACCTGATAGGTTTCATTGGAATACGGCCATTGCTCAAGGTCATATTCGCTGTCTGTGAATAAGGAAAATCCCATTCTGCCGATAGTAAAAACGTTCGTTATTTCGTCAAGAGCTTCTCCGAGGGTGCATTCTTCGGGGGATATAAACCTTGGACTTCCCCACATTTGCCCCATATCGTTTATCACGGGTTTAGCTCTGAAAAAGTCGATATCGCAAATCGTAACCCTTTTTGTGTCAAAGTCATACATCACGCTGCCGTCGTAGAAATCTATCGCCAAATAGCTTTTGCTTGCAACATAGATCAAAAAATCTATTATCTGCTCAAATATATTCAGTTTATCAGATATCGGCAGACTCATGATTTTCTCATGGGAATCCTCATACATTCTTCCCATACATTCGCCCTCTGACCAGGCAAAAATCATTGCAAAACCGCCGCCGATCTCTTCGGAATCGATATAACGAATCAACGCGTTGTGCTTCAGGCTTTCGTAGATAGGAATAGTGGCTTTTAAGCGCGCTATTGCATCTTCGTAGTTTCCTGAATATTCGGCAGTAGGCGCGCCTGCAAATTTTATAAACAGCCGTTCGCTTGTATTATCAACGCCGAAGCAGATGTTGCCTGAATCCTGGTCATCAAAAACCTTGAAAACCCTGCCGTACTTTTTTAAAAAGCTGAAATCAAACGGCTTTGCCAGCTTGTAGGTTATGCCGTCGATGTTTTGATTGATCATTGTTGCTCCTTGTGATTTGTTGAGGGCCGATAAGTAATCATAGTATATTTTACAGTTTCGATTCCCACGCTTTATGCGCTAATAACCATTTTTGACTATGAGCTCCCAAACCGCCAATTTGTCTTGGATGAGCAAGTGGCAGAATCTGAATTTTCTTGCCGTTAATAATTGCTTCGGTCTTTGTTCCATAACCATACATATCTGCATATTCGCCGAGTGTTGAGTAAGGAACATCGGTCACCTTTTTGAGGTATTGGGCAATCGGTATATCTCCAAGCAAAACAAGCAAATCTGCTCTCGATTGCATAAGCTCGTCGGTGATTTCTGCACTTCTTGCCGTATCACAAAATACAGATGGGCGGGCGGGGATGGTAACCTCATTCAAATTGAAGGCAGCTATCAAAGGATTGTATCTCTCTTTCAACACTTTCGCCTGACTTGAGTTAATTCTTGTTTCGGGCAAGCAATCACACAACCACGCATCCTTACGGGTATAGCCGAGCGGTGCAAGGATGTTGTTGTCCAAGACCTTTGCGGATGGTCCGTTGAGCTGCTTGCCTGCAGGCTCGAGATAGCCGAGTTCTTCGGGGATTTTTATCTTGCTGATAATATCTCTTGCTTCGTCTTCGTTTCCGTCCCAGAAAATTCTTGGCTCGCTCGCAACGGCGAGTGCCTGACAAACGATTTGTCCGTTATTTATCCATCTTGCATGGACTGCACTTGCATAAACTCCAAGTACAAAGACTTTTTTGGGGGACTTGTCCTCTTGTGTCAATGGATGCAGTTCTTGTCCAAACGGAAAATAATATGACATAGCTTACTCCTTTTTATGATATGTTAATAATTTCTAATTCACTCTCGAATGGGTATATCGCGCGAAGCATATCGCACGCTTGCGCGTGTGTCGTAGTTTATCACTGTGTTGTGCGACATAGTTGCGCCACACACTCCACATGCCCCGTGCGCGGGAACATGTCAACGGGCGTCACCTCGGTGCAGGAGTAGGAATCCGACAGCACGGCAATATCACGCGCAAGCGTATCAGGATTGCAGGAGATGTATACGATGCGTTTTGGCGCAAGCTCGGCTATGAGCTTTAGCAGCTCGGGCGCACAGCCCTTGCGCGGAGGGTCGAGAATTACCGCGTCAAGCCACGACGCGCCGATATCCTTCAGCTTATCGGAAAATTCATTCGGATCGGAGGCATCAAGACAGAGGAATTCCGCATCGTTAAAGCCGTTAAGCTTAGCATTGCGACGTGCATTTTCAACCGCTTCACTCACGATCTCCACGCCGTAAAGCTTAACCTCAGGCGAGCAAACAGACATTCCGACAGTTCCAATGCCGCAGAACAGGTCGAGTACACGCTCACCCTTTTCGATTTTAGCAAGCTCTGCCGCTGTGCCGTAAAGAAGCTCCGTCGCGCGGCGGTTGACCTGCCAGAATGACTGCGGGGAAAACTCAAAGCTTCTGCCGCAAAGCGTGTCGCAAAGGCGTTCCTTGCCCGAAAGCAGTATATATTCCCTGCCGAGCACCACATTTGTATTTTTGGAGTTAATATTCAGCCAAAGACTTGCAATTTCGGGAAAATGCTCGCACGTCATCGCGCCGAGCCTGCGGACCGAGCTGCAATCTGAGTTGACAACAAGGCAAAGCATAACCTCGCCCGTCGATTCGGAACGGCGCATGTATAGATGGCGAACGATTCCCTTTCCGCTAACTTCATCATACGGTTCGATTTTAAGCTCGTCCATTTTAACGCGGATGAAATCGGCAATCCTGCCGAAAATTTCAGGCTGCAGGAGGCACGAGCTGTCATCCGAAACGCATGGAATGATCTCGTGCGTGCGCTCCGCATAAAATCCGATAGCTGTCTGGTATGCAGCATTATCGCCCTTTCCGAGGCGAATCCTGCCCACGGGATACTGTGCCTTGTTGCGGTAACCGTCAGTTTCGCCTATCGTTCTGACATCGTTGATGCCAAGCGACAGTCCCGCCTTTTTCATAGCCGCCGCAACGCGGTTTTTCTTAAGCTCAAGCTCGTGAGCGTATGTAATATTCCGATAAACACAGCCGCCGCAGCGCTTAGCCGAAGCACATTCGGGCGCAATGCGATATGGCGATGGCTTCAAAACCTTCTCGATTTTACCGACGTTGTAATCGGACGCAACCTTGATAATCCGAACGTTCAGCTCATCGCCCGTGCATGCACCTGCGACAAAGGTTACAACACCGTCTATTCGTCCGACACCGCATCCGAGATTGTTGATATCGGTTATTTCGATTCTTTTAATATCATTCTTTTTTGAATTATTCCTTTGCTTCATTGACGACTCCTTAGCTAAAACCAAGCGTTGATATGACATGAGCGAAAATATAAAAACAAAAATCCCCGCTTCAGCCGTGTGAATCCAAGATTAGAAAACCCTGCTCTCGCAAGGCTGGTGCCCCCTCAAAGCTTTTGTGCTCCCAACGTCCGAGTCGATCGTGCACACGAGCGCATGCGCTCGCATAGCAGGAACGGTCGGGAGGTCTGCATCCCAGTAAATGAAGAAGGGCTCCATTTGTTTCTTTCGTGGGTTTAAATACTTGAATTATCACGCACCGAGCAGGAATTCGGTATTTGTGTTTGTGTATATAGTATATCACAAAACGGAGAAAATATAACGAGCCTTAAAAATCTCGAAAATTTCCAGCGCCAAAAAGACAGAAAATAATGAATTATTTGTCAGCCTCAGGTCCGTCGTAATCGATCTCATCGAAAAGCTCATCCTCGAAAAGGTCGGCAACGCGGTCAAATTCCTCGTCATCGTCAATAGTAACGAGAATATCCTCGCCCGATTCATCGGTTTCGCGCTTCAAGATGACGTATTCGTCGGATTCCTCATCAAGGGGAACAAGTGCAAGATATTCATTTCCATCGATCTCGCAGCTTCCGAGAAGCTGGAACTGCTTTTCTACACCCTCTTCGTCAGTCAGTGTAAATATATCTTCTGTTTCAAAAATATCGTCAGCCATTGTAATTTCCTTTCAGCGTTATGCTTGTTCTTTACACTAATATGATATCATTTTTTTGCAGCAATGTCAATAGAATTCCTCAAAAAATAGATTCGACTCCACGCTTAAAAGTTTAGCCGCGAATTGATTCGAATTTTCATCATAGCTATTGAATACTCAGGTAAAATCTGATATAATATCGTCAGAACATTATTTGGAGGTTTGTAAAATGGTAAAACATATCGTATGCTTTAAGCTCGCCGAGCCTACAGAGGAGGCGTGCAGCCGCGCAAAGGAAGTGCTTCTTTCCATGAAAGGCAAGGTTCCGATGCTCCGTGATATCGAGGTCGGCGTTGATTTTCTTCATTCCGAGCGTTCCTATGATGTGTATCTCTCGGTTATAGTTGACGATAGAGCCGCGCTTGAGGCTTATCAAAACGACCCGTATCATTGCTCGGTCGTAAAGCCGCACATGCACGCTGTGCGCAAAGCAAGCGTCGCTGTTGATTTTGAGTTCTGATTCTTACATCGTCGTAAAATGAATGGGCTGTCAGTTGACAGCCCGTTTTTTTATTTAATCTTTATTTAAACAATTTAATTCTCAGAATCACGAAAATCGCAATAATGCTTGCCGCAATACTTGCCGCAATGATGATCGGGAATCCCCAAGGATGGGTTGAAAGCGGCATGTGCGATGCGGAGAGGTTCATTCCGTAAGCCGAGAATATCATCGTCGGAATCGCCATGACGACCGTAATCATCGCGAGCACCTTCATCGCAACGTTGAGATTGTTTGAAATAACCGAAGCGAATGTTTCCGACATATTTACAAGAATCTCCGAATTAATGCGAGCCATTTCGATCGCCTGCTTGTTTTCGACGATCGTATCCTCAAGAAGCTCGGCATCTTCCTCGAACTTTTTTATAAAATTCGAGCGAACGAGCTTTTCGAGCACCGCCTCATTTGAGCGAAGCCCTGTCGAAAAATAGACGAGCGATTTTTCAAGCTTCATAAGCTCCAAAATTTCGCGGTTTTTCTGCCCCTTGCCAAATTCAAGCTCGATCTTGTCCGATTTCTTCTCAACCATGCGAAGATATAAAAGATAACGGCGCGCCGTCGCATAAAGAATCTGGAAGATGAATTTTGATTGTTTGTCGGGATGAAAATCGCGCTCTGAGCCGTTTGCAAAGCCTCGAAGCACATGCGTATCCTTCGAGCAAACGGTAATGACACATCCGCCTGCTAAAATAATAGCCATCGGTATGGTCGTATAAAGCTCATTCTCGCTTGTTTCCTCGCGAGTCGGAACGTTTACAAGTATCATGCGCCAATCATCGTCAAAGTCAACACGCGAACGCTCGTCAAGGTCGAGTGCAGCTCTGACGGTTTCGCGCGGAAGCGAGAACTGCGATGAGATATCGTTGATCTCATCCTCGCTCGGATCAATGAGCTGTACCCAACAGCCCTCTTGCGGTTTTTCAATTGTTTCAAGCTGTCGGTTGTTTTCGATATAGGATGTGATCATGCTATTTTCATCCTTTCTTTAGAATCAGCAAAGCGCAGATGGGCAGACTACACTCTTTGACTGTGCATTATATATTATACTACATATATTATACTACACAATTGTTAATTAATCAATATGTATCAAAAAATCAATCAAAGGCGAGCGCAGAGTGAGCAATTCCCTTTCTCGGGCAAGCCATGTAAGGCTCAACTGTTTCGCGCCATTTCTTGTAGTGCTCGGTTTCCTTGTGAGCCTTAGCCGCGTCATTTGAGGCGTAAACCTCGTAAAGCGTGAAATATGTGGGATCGTCGTTTGACTGAAGTACGTCAAAACGAATGTTTCCTGCCTCTTTGCGAGCGTTTTCGGCATTGTAAAGCGTGATTTTTATGAAGTCGTCAACGTTCTCGGGCTTAACGTGAACAATGACGGTTGTTGCAACTATATTTGACATATTTAT
>JAZNMQ010000081.1:0-13868 GCA_045579745.1 Candidatus Flemingiibacterium sp.
CAACCGTAAGGTTGAGGAAAAACTCAACTTCACATTCAAGGAAGTAATCCTTGAGGGCGGTTCTGTATGGAGCACAGGTCAGATCGCACTCTGCGACGCTATCATAAACATGGTTATGGCTGACGACGACGATTACGACGCAGCTTATCTCCCCGTATCCTTCAAGCCTGAAGTACTTACCGGCGGATATCTTCTCAACCTCTTGAACATTCCTGAGCTTAAGGTTTATGATGAATACTGGGATGCTCAGGTCAACAAAGATATGACCATCAACAATTACCTCTGCACCGCATCCGGTCCTCTTAACTTCATGTCACTTGACCTTTCATGGATTCTCCTCTTTAATGAGGATCTCATGACCGACCTCAAGATTGAATACCCCTACGATGTAGTTCGTGAGGGCAAGTGGACAATGGATAAACTCAACGAGTACGTTTCAGCCGCTGCTAACCTTAACGGTGATGAATCCTTCACATTTAATGCTGAAGGTAGTGCAGTATACGGTAGTTCCTGGCACAATTACGCACCTCTTGCTCATCTCTATTCTGCAGGTGTAAGCTTCTTCAACAAGGATGCAAACAACGAGCTCGAGCTCGCGTTCGGCACCGACAAGTTCTATAATGCACTTGAAAAGCTTGGCAAATTCTGCACAGTAGCTGACGGTAGGTTCTATCAGAATAACGGAGAACTTAATGACCCCTCCGGTTATCAGAGCGTATTCTTCGTTGACCGTGCTCTCTTCCTCACATGTGAGGTTAAGGCTACTCAGGAGCTTCGTGAGATGGAATCCACATTCGGTCTTGTTCCGATGCCTAAGTATGATGAAGCTCAGGAAGACTACATCTCCAATGTAAACCACTCCACTGCATTCCTCGCAATTCCGACCACTCAGGACGATGTTTCACGCGCAGGCTTCATCCTCGATGCTCTTACATATGAGAGCTGGAAGGACGTTCTTCCTGTATACTTTGATGTAAAGGTTTCCCAGAAGGGTCTTCGTAACGAGGACTCCATCGAGATGCTCAACCTCGTTTGGAACCACCGTTCAATCGACCCGCTCTACATAATGGGCGTTACAAACAAGTACCTCAACGCAGTTAAAGACCTCGTTTGCACCGGTACCGGTGATGTCAGCGGCGCAGCTTCTTTGACCGCTACACACGAAACCACTTCAACTCAGCTCCTCATCGATTTCCTCGATGCTATGACGTACACTGAGTAATCAGAGTGATATTATTCTTGGCATGCACCTTCAAACGAAGGTGCATGCTTTTCTTTTTGCATTTGTGTAGTATCACCGATTTGATCAGGGTAAGATTGTGTCAATTGCCTATTTAATTAAATTTGCTGATATGATATAATTTAGCTAACAATAGAAAAGGAGTATCAACATGGCACAAACAGAAACAACAAATAAATATTCTTTTCCGTACCATTACGCTACCTACAAGCACGGAATCCGTCCGAATCACGTCACAGAAGATGAGATGAACGAATCTCTGTACAAGCTTTACGAGGAGTGGAGAAGTGTTTACCTGTGGAAAGACGGCTGCCCTGAGGAGGGAATGCTCAGAGTTTGGGGCGGTAACGGTCATTATAAAAACGGAACATGCTCCGAGGGCGTCAGCTACGGAATGATGATTTCCGTTTATATGGCAACTGATGACAACCACGGTCATGAAGATTTCGACGCACTTTATAAATATTACAAGTACTACACTCAAAAGGAGCACGGTGCAGTTTCGGAAGGCCTCATGGGATGGCTGATTGATTCGACAGGCAAGCCTGTTTCGGGCGGTGCGGCAACAGACGGCGACCTCGATGTAGCGTTCGCGCTGCTTCTTGCATCGAAGAAATGGGGCAAGGGTGCTTATGATTATCTCGAGGAAGCGAAAAGACTCATCAATATAATGATGGAAGAATTCGTTAATCAGGATAATTTCGGAATCAAGTACGGTAATGTACCGAATGGAACATTTACAATGTCTGCTTACCTCATGCCCGCATGGTTCAAGGAATTCTACAAGGTGACCGGCGATGAGCGTTGGTTAAAGGTTATCGATTTCTCATATAAGGCAATAAAGAAATATTACGATCTCAATCCGGACACTGCTCTGATGCCGTACACATTCAACATCTTTACCCTTGAGGTAAGAAACCCCGCGAAGGATTACTACAGCTGGGATTCATGCAGAGTGCCGTGGAGAATCGGAACAGATTACATCTGGAACGGAACTGAGCACAGCTCGCTTGCTCGAGATGCAATCTTAACCAACGTAAAGTGGTTCAACAAAGTCACCGACGGTGATCCTGCAAACAATGTAATCACATATTCCCTCGCAGGAGAAAAGCTCGTCGATTTCGCAAGCGCTGCAATCGTCGGACCTATGGGCGTTGGTGCGATGGTAGATGAATCGCAGCAGGAATGGCTTAACAAAATATACGATTATATGGTTACAACCAAATTCCACAGCTCGGATGATGCATATTTTACCGACCAGCTAATACTGCTGACATTAATTGTCATGACCGGAAATCATCCGAATATGCTCGAAATGTAAATTTCAACCCGACCGCAGACATTAGTCTGCGGTCGATCTGCTTTCTGTCATAGAGATTTGCAAATCAACGGCATCTAATGGAAAAATGCTGTGCTGAACGATCAAATAATCTACTGATTATCGGCATTCTGCCGAAAGAAAAAAGTGAAAATCTCTTGACATTATACGCACGTTGTGGTAAAATATAAAGTGCCGCATGAATGCGCGGTCATTAATTCTTGGCTTTTCAGTCAGGAAACCGCCATCAGCGAGTTCATGGCATAATGCCATTCAGAAAGTGAGGTGCTTTTCGTGTTTGCAATTATCGAAACAGGCGGAAAGCAGTACAAGGTTAACGAAGGCGATGTTATCTTCATCGAGAAGCTCGACGTAGAAGCCGGAGAAAAGGTTACTTTTGACAAGGTGCTCGCACTCAGCACAGACAGCTTTGTAGCAGGCGCTCCTTATGTTGAAGGCGCAAGCGTAACCGCTAACGTCGTTAAGAACGGCAAGGGTCCTAAGATTCACATCCTGAAGTACAAGTCCAAGAAGGATTCAAAGAAGAAAATCGGTCACAGACAGCCTTACACAAAGGTTCAGATCGAAAAGATCGTCGGCTAATCCATTCAAATGACAAAGATCGTTTTTTACAAGTGGGATAACGTATTTTACGGTTTCAGCGAGCATGGACACACGGGCTATGGCGAGTCAGGCAACGATGTTTTGTGTGCCGCTATTTCGGCAATGACCATGCTGATAATCAACACAATTGAGGTAGCGTATGCTTCCGATGTTGATTATTCCATCGATGAAAAGACCACAGATATCAAGGTAATCGCTCACGGCGCGCTCCCCGACTTCGAGGCAGACGAGGGTAAACGATTCGCGATATCCGGACTTATCCAGGCTTACTACTACCAATTAAACGATATGATTGAAGATTACTATGATTTTCTCGATGTCGAAGTGGTAGATGAACTGATCTGAATTTTGTATTTCACCGGCAAGTTCTCAATCTTATTATGGAGGTAACAAAGTAATGTTAAAGCTCAGCTTACAGTTTTTCGCTCACAAGAAGGGCGTCGGCTCCACAAAGAACGGTCGTGACAGCGAATCAAAGCGTCTCGGCGTTAAGAAGTCTGACGGTCAGGCTGTTAAGGCAGGCAATATCATCATCAGACAGAGAGGTACAGCTGTACATCCCGGCAACAACGTCGGAATCGGCAAGGACGATACCCTTTTCGCTCTGATCGACGGTAAAGTCAAGTTCGAGCATGTAGCAGGCGGCAAAAAGGCTGTTAGTGTCTACAACGCGTAATTGCGTACAAGCTCGGAATCTTAAGTTTTGATAACAAACGGTCTGCCACGCTTTGCGTGGCAGATTGTTTTTTTGCACAAAAACGCTCTCAATCTGAATAAATAGCGAAAAAACATCGTGTTCGCTCTTGTAATCTTATCGAAAATATTGTATAATAGAATATATGTAATCAAATCACGCCTACGCGAAATGAGGAGTAATATAATGGCACTTACATTTAACGGCGGAATTCGTTTGCCGGAACTAAAGGCTACACGCCGCTTTGTTATCGAGATCATGCCACAGCCAAAAGCTGTTTCAATACCGCTTTTGCAATACAGCTCAACCAAGCTGACTCCATGTGTAAAAATCGGCGATAAGGTTGACAAAGGACAAGTAATAGGCGTGCCCGGAGCAGAGCTTGGCTGTTATGTTCACGCGAGCATATCGGGTACCGTTACAAATATCGAAAATTCAACCGATGCCAATGGCAACCCCATTCAGAGTATCGTTATAGAAAATGACGGTGAAAACCGCCTGCATCCTGATATCAAGCCTTGGGAAAAACGTCTTATGGATACTACAACCGAGGAAATCATCGATATCGTCAGAAAAGCGGGCATCACCGGCTTGGGTGGAGCATCTTTTCCAACGCACGCAAAAATCCGCGCGGCTCTTGGTAAGGTCACGCATTTGATAATCAATTGTGCAGAATCCGAGCCGTATCTGACAGCAAATCACCGTTTGCTTCTCGAAAACCCCGACGCCGTAATAAACGGCATAAAGATTCTCCTCAAGGCATTCGCCCTTCGCGAGGGAGAAATCGCAATCGAGGACAATAAGATCAACGCCATCAACAAGCTCGAGGAACGCCTCGAGGGCAGCAAGATGATAAAGGTGCGCGTATTAAAGACAAAGTATCCGCAGGGAGATGAAAAACAACTCATCTATTCGCTCACAGGAAAAGAGTTCCCGAGCGACAAGCTTCCTATAGATATCGGATGCTGTGTCTTCAATCCGGAAACATGCGCGGCTATATTCAGCGCGTTTGTTAATGGAATGCCACTTACGGAGAGAATCGTAACTGTCGACGGCGACTGCATTAAAAAGCCGAAAAATCTGCTCGTTCCAATCGGAACCTCATGCCTTGATGTGATAAATTACTGCGGCGGACTTACAAAAAAGCCTAAAAAAGTTATTTTCGGCGGCGGAATGCTCGGCAAGCCTCAGATAGATTTAAACGCACCTATACTAAAGGGAACATCCGGTGTTATCGTGCTCTCGTCAGAGCCCGGGTACGACCAGCCTCCGGCCTGCATTCGATGCGGACGCTGTGTTGCAATCTGTCCTATGAAACTGATGCCAAATTATCTCGCGATTTTCTCAAATCAGGAAAATTACGATATGGCAAAGAAATTCGACCTGATGAGCTGTTCCGAATGCGGAAGCTGCTCATACATATGTCCGGCTCATGTGCCGATTTTAAATTTAATTAAAACCGCAAAGGCTCAGCTAAGCGATGCCGAAATAGCATGGAACGGAACTACTGAGCAAACGGCTGAAGAACGGAGGGACGCAAATGGAGCAGAATAATCAGAGCAATGAATATTCCGAGGAAGTAACCTTGGCTGAAGAAATTTCAGAGGCTGAAGTTTCTAAAACCACAAATGAAGCTCCAAGCGATACTCCGGCAGAGTTTATTCCCGAGTCTTTATCCTTAGCACACGGACCTCATATACATGCCGATGATACATCGCGTTCAATAATGCTTGATGTTTGTATCGCCCTCCTCCCTGCTCTGATTTGGGGAGTATATATGTTCGGCTGGCGCGTGCTTACCATCACGTTGGTATCCGTCTTTTTCGCAGTCGGCTCAGAGTTTCTTTATGAGATTTTGCTCAAAAAGCCCATCACCGTACTCGATTTTTCCGCAGTCGTTACAGGCTTACTGCTCGCAATGACCCTAAGCCCATCCGTTCCGCTATGGATGCCTGCAATCGGTTCGGTTTTTGCGATAATAGTGGTCAAGCAGTTGTTTGGCGGAATCGGAAAGAATATTGTGAATCCTGCGCTTGCCGCACGGGTTTTCCTCTCGGCGTGGGAAAACCACATGTCAAAATTCCCTGCCCCCGAATCTAATCTCTCTCCGTTGGTCTTTTCTGTAGACGGTGTAGACGCAGTTTCGGGCGCAACTCAATTAGCTTTACTCAAAGACGGAACAATCGCTTCCGATTTTTCGATTTTCAATTCCCTTATCGGTTATGAATCCGGCAGCATAGGTGAAGTTTCAGCACTTCTTCTCGGAGCGGGATTTATCTACCTATTATACCGCCGCGTAATTACATGGCACATACCCGTGACCTTTATCGGAACGGTCTTTTTAGTCACCTTGGTATTTTCACGCAACGCACTTTTGTTTGATTACGCAATCTACGAAATCCTGGCAGGCGGTCTCATCCTCGGTGCAATTTTTATGGCAACCGATTATTCAACCACGCCAATCACCCAAACCGGCCGCGTGATTTTCGGTATAGGCTGCGGTCTTTTAACAGTTTTGATTCGCTATTTCGGCAATCATACCGAGGGAGTTGCTTATGCAATACTCGTTATGAACCTCTTTACATGGTATTTGGATTACTATCTCAAGCCCGTAAAATTCGGAGGAAAAGATAATGCCAGAAACAAATGAAAAATATACTAAAAATACATTTATTGCACAGATTACCAGCGGTGTTTTGAGTAATAATCCCGTGCTCGTACAGCTGCTTGGCTTGTGCACAGCGCTGCTGGTTACTACGACGGTATCAGGCGCTCTCGGAATTGGACTTGCCGTCACAGCAGTATTAATCTGCTCAAATGTGCTTGTATCGCTTCTTGCAAAATTTATTCCAAAGAAGCTTCAGATTGTATTGTACATCGTGATAATTGCTGCTCTTGTAACAGCAGTTCAGCTCATCTTTAAATCATTCTTCCCCGACCTTAATAAATCGCTTGGAATCCTCATTCCTCTGATCGCGGCGAACAGCCTGATCCTCTCGCGTGCAGTTAATGTCGCCGAAAAAAAGCCCTTGCTGTTTTCGCTGATCGACGGTCTTTCGATGGGTGTCGGCTATACCCTCGCGCTTTTAATTGTTTCGGCAATCAGGGAGCTTTTCGGCGCGGGAACACTATGCGGCATCAATATAATGCCAAGCTCATACGAGCCTGTGACATTTTTACTGCTTCCGTCCGGAGCGTTGATTCTGTTCGGATTCATGCTTGCATTAACAAGAAAGCTTATTGAACTGCAGCAAATTATTGCTCGCAAGCTTGAGGAAAAGCGCATGGAAAAATCGGCTGAAGCTCAAACGATGACGGATGAAGCACCTGCCGAGCCCGCAGCCGAAGCTACAGTGGAAATTGAGGACGCATCCGACGAGAAAAATCAAGAAGTTGACGAACCCGAATCCACAGATAATGACCTAAAGGAGGAAGAATAATGGCATCATTTATTAATGCTCTCCTTTTTATGCTCGGTGCGATAATAGTCGAAAATATCGTCTTTTCAAAGCTTCTTGGAGTTGAACCCATGCTCTCTCTCTCCGAAAAGCCTTCTAAAATGTTGGGAGCATGTGCATCCACCGCAATCGTATTAACCGTTTCAAGCGTATTCGCATGGGCAGCACACAGATTTATTTTAGCAAAGCTCGGAATTGAATTTCTTGAAACGCTTGTATTTATCATTATTATTGCGGCACTTGCATTTGCACTTGATTATGCAGTAAAAAAATTCGTGCCCAAGCTTGCGGATATGCTTGGCAACACGCTTCCGCTCGTTTTGTGTAATTATGCTGTACTCGGTGCATTGCTTATCAACGCAGAAAACGGATATTCGCTTGCCAAATCGGCAGCGAATGCGCTTGCTTGTGCAATAGGCTTTACTCTTGCGACTATCATTTTCGCAGGAGTCAGAGCAAGAATCTCGTTTGCACAGCCGCCCAAATACTTCAAAGGAGCTCCTATCGCAATGATTGCCGCCGGACTTATTGCCATGGCATTCTCGGGCTTCTCGGGACTCAAATTCTGATATGACAGAGATTTATCTTGCCTCATGTACAAAGGCTAACGAGCATCAGATCGGAAAGACGCTTGCACAGAAAGCCGTTCTTGACACGTTCGGTGTTCATGCCGAATTGTCACACGATGAAAAGGGCAGACCGATATTGCTTCAGAATGAATGCAAGGATATCTATGTCAGCATTTCTCATTCGCATGGGCTTTGTCTTGCAGCAGTATCCGATGAAATGATCGGGGCGGACATTGAATATATACTCGATCGCGGCAATAAGCTTGTAGCCTTAGCATCGCGTTTTTTCACTGCAGAGGAGCATGAATATGTAAAAGGCAACCCCCTGCAGAGATTCTACGAAATTTGGACTGCTAAAGAAAGCTATCAAAAATACACGGGAATGGGATTTTCACTTCCGATGTCATCCTTTTCAGTCCTTGAGCATAAGCTTGCTTTCACACATTTTTTGCATGAAGGCTACTATATAACGATTTGTTCAGGCAAACCCATCCGCACTACGCCGAAACTCATTAAAATATAACGCTCACTTCGGACGCTTCATTTGAATGGAGGATTATTAATTGCGCACGCTTACCGTAAAATCCAACGATGCAGGCCAGCGACTTGACAAGTTTCTTTCAAAAGCCGTTAAAGCTCTGCCTAAGTCGTTAATGTACAAATCTATTCGAACCAAAAAAATAAAAGTGAACAGAAAGCGCACCGAGATAGGATATATTTTAAACGAGGGCGATACGGTCGAGATGTTTATCTCAGAGGAGTTTTTCGCAGAAAATGCAGTTGAGGAAGCTTTTTTAAAGCTCACCCCGCACCTTGATATCATCTATGAGGATGAAAATATAATGCTTCTCGATAAGCAGCCCGGTCTTATCGTTCACTCCGACGATTCAGAGGAGCTTAACACTCTTATCAATCATGTGAAAGCCTACCTGTATCGAAAGGGCGAATACAACCCTAGTGATGAGCAGTCATTTGCACCGTCACTCTGCAACAGAATTGACAGAAATACGGGCGGAATTGTTATCGCGGCTAAGAACGCCGAGGCGCTTCGTGTTATGAACGAAAAGATCAAATTCGACGAGCTCTCGAAATTCTATCTTGCCGCAGTTCACGGCAAGCTTCCAAAAAAATCCGACACCCTGAGGGGCTATCTTCGCAAGGATTCCTCAAACAATATCGTAAATATCATACCTACACCTCGTCCGGGGTACAAGGAGATAATCACAAAATATCGCGTAATTGAAGAAAAACACGATTTTTCGCTTGTTGAGGTAGAGCTGATCACAGGCAGAACGCATCAGATTCGCGCACATTTTTCATCTATCGGACATCCGCTTTTGGGAGATGGAAAATATGGCATAAACCGCGACGACAAACGGCTTGGATATAAATTTCAAGCTCTCTATGCATTCAGGCTAACATTTCGTTTCAAGCAAAAGGGGACCTCGCTTGACTATCTTGACGGCAAAACCTTTTCGGCAGACAGAAGCAAGATTTGGTTCTTAAAGGAATTCATATAGCGCATAATTATTTTTACAATTACCTACAGTACTGTTCACAGTATTGTGGTAAAATATAAATACTATTTCAACGAAAGGAGTACCGCCGTGAGCAGTTCTTTTTCTGCCGTAAAAAAGCATTTTCTTACATTTGCAACCGGACCGATCAAGTTCACCCTGCCGATTTTTTTCGTGCTCTCGTTCGTACTCAACTTCGTACTTGAGATAATCGGAAGAAAATCGCTTGTTGAAGCGTTTAAATTTCTACTGTCCGAACCGTTTCTCTATCTTTGCAACACGTTAATTATACTGTTTACATTGTCGCTGTGCCTTTTGATAAGATGGCGCATTACATTATTGCTTGTCCTTGTCGGTGGCTGGCTGACGCTCGGAATTACAAACGGCATTGTATTGTCGTATCGCTCTTCCCCACTATCGGCAATAGATTTTCTTATTGCCAAAGCCGCGCTCGGCATGTTTTCGCTTTACTTATCCGCACTTCACACAGTACTGCTGATAATACTCATAGCGGCATTTATAGCTCTGCTTGTATTTCTTTTCATTAAATGCCCGAGATGCCGCGTCAGCTATAAAAAGTCCCTTTCCTGTATTCTTATAATCGGGCTTGCTGTTTGCGGTGCTTTTTCCCTGACCACAAATATTTCTGCGACAGAATATGAATCGGGCGAGCTTTTAGAAGCTTACAACGACTATGGCTTCGCGTATTGCTTTACACGCAGCTTAATTTCGCAGGGAGTTGAGCGCCCAAGCGATTATCCAAGCGAAGAGCTCGAGGAATTTATCGATTCCATCGAGCCTGATCCCAATGAACCGACAAATACCAAGCTCATGCCGAATATTGTCTTTGTTCAGCTTGAATCTTTTTTTGATGTTTCTCACATAAAGGGGCTCGTTTGCTCCGAGGACCCTACTCCGAATTTCACACGGCTGAAAAATGAAGGAGTTTCCGGCTACCTGCGGGTTACGAACTTCGGCGGCGGAACGGCTAACACCGAATTTGAGGTGCTTACGGGCATGAATCTCGACCACTTCGGCTTCGGAGAATACCCATATACGACTGTTCTAAACTCCCGAGCATGCGAAAGCATTGCATATAATCTGAAACCGCTTGATTATTCTACACATGCAATACACAATCACAACGCAGTCTTCTACGACAGAAATGTTGTTTATCCTAACCTCGGATTTGACACATTTACACCCATAGAGCTGATGCGCAATGTTACGCGCAATCCGCTCGGCTGGGCTCACGATTCGGTTTTGACCGGAGAGATAATATCCGCACTCAATTATTCTGATAAGCCCGATTTTGTTTTCGCAGTTTCGGTTCAAGGTCACGGAAAGTACCCCGATGAGCCAATAGATTCAGACGGCGAGACTCCAGGCAACAGCTTTATTTCAGCTGAAGCGGACGAAATAGACATTGTGAGCATTGCCGATGAAGAATATCGCGGACAGTATCAGTACTACATAAATCAGCTTCATGAAATGGACAGCTTTATCGGAGATTTGATTACGGAGCTTGATAACCGCGAGGAGCCAACCGTAGTTGTTTTCTACGGTGACCACCTTCCCTCGCTTGAGCTTACCGAGGACGATATAACAAACGGCGACCTGTTCGAAACTGAATACGCAGTATGGAGCAATTTTTCTCTCCCTGCTGTAAACGATGGAAACGCGAATGAACATGACCGCAATCTTGAAGCCTATCGTTTATCGGCATATATACAAACGCTTCTCGATCTTGAAGAGGGATATATCACCCGACTTCATCAGACGGAATTTGAATCAAACGAAGATTACAACGACATGCTGACAATGCTCGAATATTCTCAGCTTTATGACAAGCGCAAATCCCCATACAAGACCATCGATATGTCGATCGGTACAAGGCTTCCAAAGATAACCTCCTATACTATGAGCGACAATACGCTCTATGTTTACGGCGAGGGCTTCAACGAATACAGCTCTGTAAAAATCGGCGGATTTGTTCGCAGTACGCAGTTCATTAACGAAAACAAATTAGCAGTCGAAAATGCGATATTTGCTATCGGCGATGTGAATGTATTACAGATATCCGAAGACGGAACGGTGCTCTGCTCTGCTGAGAAGGTTGAATAACACTTAATAATACTGTCAATTTAGGCTACCTACAATAATCTGCAGGTAGCCTAAACTTTTTTATGATCGTGTAATAATCTGATTTCGTGTACAAAAGTTATTTAATCAAAGCACGAAAGTTATGTGATATAATAGCGCAAAAAACACCTGCCTCAAAGAGGCAGGTGTCTGACTTATATCAAACTTTTATTTACTGTTGTTAGCGTGAGATTTCGGTACAATGTCACCGGCTTTTGTAAGAGCGATCTTTGAAAGCAACGGACCAACAAGCTCAAGAATAAGCACGGAGAAAAGTACGATATTTCGAATGAGAACGCCGTGTTCACCAAGGTCGCCGACCTGCAATGACATACCAAGTGCAACTCCCGCTTGAGGCAGAAGCGTGATACCAAGATACTTGCAAACCTTAGGCTCGCATTTCATCCACTTTGAGCTTGAATATGCTCCCAAGCATTTTCCAATTGCACGGAATACGAGGAACACAACTCCAATAAGTACGATCATCATGTCGCCGAACACCGAGATTTCAAGCTCAGCACCCGAAAGAACGAAGAATATTACGAACAGTGGAGCTGTCCATGCGTCAACACGCTCCATAATAGGCTCGGACTTTTCGCAAAGATTGCAGAAAACCGTACCGAGCATCATGCAAACAAGGAGTGATGAGAAACCAATCTCAACCGGTCCGATGTGGAATTTCATCATGGTGAAAGCAACAGTTGCCATTACAAAAGCAAGGCTGACTGTAAGTGTCTTTGAACGGGAATTGAAGAATTTTTCGATAAATGTAAGAACCGCACCCATCAAAGCACCGAGAATAAGCGATAATACGATCTCAATAATGGGGTTTAAAACAATCGAAATTACATCGACATGACCGTGTTGGATAGCGCGCGCAACTCCAAGCGAAACAGCAAAAACAACAAGGCCTACTGCGTCGTCAATAGCAACAATCGGAAGGAGCAGATCTGTCAACGGACCCTTAGCCTTATACTGACGAACAACCATGAGCGTTGCCGCAGGTGCTGTAGCCGTAGCAATAGCGCCGAGGACTATCGCCGCAGGAAGGCTGAGCCTATCCGGTATAATAAAATGCAGTCCGATAAGCGCTATATCAACGAGAAGCGCTGCTACAAGTGCCTGGAAAATACCGATAAAGGTTGCGGCTTTTCCTGTCTTTTTGAGCTGTGAAAGGCGGAACTCGTTACCAATAGAAAATGCAATAAAGCCGAGAGCAGCATCAGCTATGATTTTGAGCGTGCCGATCTCCTCAAGCGAGGTGAAGCCTACTCCGCTGATACCAAGCTTTCCAAGGCAATACGGACCGACAAGGATTCCTGCCACAAGATATGCAGTAACCGCCGGAAGCGATAAAAGCTTTGCAACTCTTGATAATAACAAGCCGGCAAGCATAGCAACAGAGATAGACAATAAAACTATCATAGATCTAAACCTTCTTTATAAATCATAATACATCCAAAATGACCTTATATATAATATACCTAAAACGGATAATTGTCAATGGTCAAAGTGAACAAAGAAACCACCAAGCTATTAATATACATAGTGCCCCTGATAGCTGTTATCTTTTACAATTCGACATTTTCCTAAAACAAGTACGACATTTTTCATTGTTTGTTTGTCGAATTATCGTATATTCATGATATTGATTAATCGTCCCAAAAATGATATAATGGTAATACAATAACGCAATCGGAGTAAGAAAATGCACAATTTACAAACGCAAACCGACGATGAAATCGAAGCTAAAATAGAGGCACTGCTGCTTGAAATTCGCCTTCCATCTCATTTGAAAGGCTATCAATTCTTTAAATGTGCAATCTCAGCAGCTTTGAGCGGTAATGTCCCTGCCTCAAAGAGTATTTACGACTATTTGGAAGCAGAGCTCGGAATTGCAAAAAGCCAAATGGAACGCAATGCCCGAACAGCTCTTGGGTATATTTCACTTACTGATTTAGACCATGTCCTACCTCGCCATCCAAATCGGCAAAGCAAGCGCGCAACCCCGAAGGAATTTATTGAATTATGCCTATTAAAGCTTAGGGCGGATGAACAAATACAAAATCGAGCCAATGAAAATACGGAGCAGGATTTATAAATCTGCTCCGTATTTTATTTCGTCCGTCATCAACCTTTTAACCGTAACCTCTATGAACGCTTTAAACTCTAAGCTTTTGTCATCGATCCAATATTCTTTCATATTTTGAATAACACCGAATTCATAAGCATTTTTTATCTCGCTTTTGCAAGCACGGACAACCGTATCGATAGTTACGCCTAAGCTCCTTGCGACATGCATCGCC
>JAZNMQ010000082.1:0-14012 GCA_045579745.1 Candidatus Flemingiibacterium sp.
GTTAGTCCTGCCACCCTCAAAAAGAACCTGGCGTTGATCAACGCCAGGCCTAAAAAAGTTTTAAATTACAATAATCCTTTGGATTTATTTCAAGATTCTATCAAAAAGTGTTGCACTTAGCTTGACAATTCATCTAAACAATAAAATCCCTCTGTGTATTTCTGGAACACAGAGGGAGTTTTCAGCTTATACCGATTTAACTTAATTTTATCATATCACACACCCGTCCTATTTAATGCAGACGGAATGTTTTTTGCTCCAGAACTCTTTCTCATAGGCTGACTAAGCACCAAGCTCGCAAACCGCTCTATAAAATTATGCAGATCAGTCCACCACTACCCTCGTTAATGATTCTCTGCAATGTTTCCGAAAGCTTTGCACGCGCGTCCTCCGGCATATGTCCAAGCTTCGTGTGAAGCCCTTCATTGATTAGCTGATGCAATGTCTTTCCGAACATATTCGATTCCCAAATTTTCCGAGGGTCCTCCTCAAACTCCTTGAGCATGTATTTTACCAGCTCCTCGGATTGCTGTTCCGTGCCGACAACCGGGCTGATCTCCGTTTCAATATTCGCTTTTATCATATGTATACTCGGCGCCGAGGCACGAAGACGAACGCCATAGCCGCCCGACTGCTTTACTATTTCGGGCTCTTCAAGATGCAGATCCTCAATCTCAGGCATTACTATGCCATATCCCTTATCCGCAACATCCGTCAACGCACTTGCAACACGGTCGTATTTCTCTTTCATTCCCGAAAGCTCGCGAAGCAGGTTTATCAGGGCTTCCTCGCTCGTAATTTCCATACCGCAGAGCTCGCTGATCGTCTGATAATACAGCCCATCCTTAAGCTCAAGTGTAAGACTTGCGTTCCCCTTGCCAAGGTCGATCTTATCAATTTTAATCGCTTTTACACAGTCTGTGGAATCCGTCTGTTCATCCGCTGTGAAAACATTGGCTATATCTCCTATTTTACACACGCGCTCAGCACGCTCAAGCACATATTTATCTATCGTCCCTCTGAGCTTATGCGACGGTTCAAGCGCATTTACCCAATCGGGAAGCTTCACGCTTATCTCACGAACAGGAAATTCCGCCAAGACAAGCTCAATAATATGGCGGATATCCTCTCCGTCAAGCTGCAAGCAATTGACAAGCGCAACGGGCGCGTTGTATTTTTCTTCAAGCTCATATGCAAGCTTCACAGCTCTGTCCTCGCTCGGTGCCGCAGAGTTGAGAATTATCGCAAACGGCTTTCCCGATTCCTTCAGCTCGCGCACAACGCGCTCCTCAGCTTCAACATAATTTCCGCGTGGAATTTCCCCAATCGTTCCGTCGGTTGTAACAAGCATTCCGACGGTAGAATGCTCGCTTATAACCTTGTGAGTTCCGATTTCCGCCGCTTGTACAAAGGGCATAGGCTCATCCTGCCACGGAGTGTGCACCATTCGGGATTGCCCATTCTCAATGTGACCTATCGCTTCCGGCACAATGTATCCTACGCAGTCAACCATCTTCACCTTCATTGAAGCGTTATCCGAAAGCACAATTTCGACCGCCTCATCAGGAACAAATTTCGGTTCTGTCGTCATTACGGTTTTGCCTGCCGCGCTTTGCGGCATCTCGTCCTTTGCCCGTTCTCGCTCATGCTCATCTCTGATGTTAGGAATAACGAGCTCCTCCATAACCTTTTTAATAAAGGTTGATTTTCCCGTTCGAACGGGCCCTATCACTCCGAGGTAAAATGTGTTTGCGGTGCGTTCTGCTATATCTTTGTAAATTGAGCTGTCTGCCATGTTATCATACTCCTCCTTAGTATTATCTTGTCATATTTATATTAATAAATATGGAGGAATATGCTATTTTATTCATCATACAATCGCTCACTTTATGATTTGGCACCAAAAAGCTTTTTCTTTATCAGCCCACAGAGATAAATCGCCGGAATACAAAGGAAAAACCATAGCGTTGAATACAGCGCACAAATCTGCCCTCGTATATTAAGGAACTGCTTTGAATAATCCCAAACATCCCATTCAAGCAGGATATTTACCACAAATCCCACAATAAGCTCTGCCATTGTGATAAGCAGGCTTCCGAGAAAGCATCTTTTCCAAAGCGGTTCGTGATTGAATTTTGAATCTGTCAGATAGATAAGCATAAAGCATACCCCGCCCGTAATTGTCATTGACCAATGTGTATAGCCGCGCCACATGATTTCGAGTAGCGAATAGCCTCCTCCCCCAATCGCAAAAACCGATAAATATTCGCCGATTTTTCGCATGATTTCCTCCGAATACCATAATTATAAAATTCTTTTTACAGTATCGGCACAAGCTCGGAGGATTATTCAGAATTTCCTTTTTAATCATAAAATCCCTCAGAGCCGTCCGTTTTTGACATGCTCTGAGGGATTTTGTTTTATAGGCTAATCAAATTAGCATTTGTATAGCTTGACATAAAGCTTGCATCGCGATTGTTCGCCGTAAATATAATGCTCTGCATTTCGCCATCCGCAATTATTTTAAGGATTTTTCCAAGTCGCGCATCGTCTTGTCTGATAAACGACTCGTCATATATCATCGTCGGCAAATTCTTGCCGTAAAGCATTTTTACAAGCGCGATTCTAAGGCTTAAATACGCCGCGTCCTGAGTGCCTGAGCTAAGCACGCCAATATCACGAAGCCCATTTTCGGTTACGGCTGTAATGTCCATTTGAACTCCGACCCCGATCTCGGTGTATTTTCCGTCGGTAATAGACTCCATAATCCTTGCCGCATCCGATGCAAGCCGCGGTACAATGCTCTCGCGCAAATCATCGCTCGCCTGCGACAGCTTCTCATAAGCAAGCAAATACGCCGCGTGCTTCTTTGAGAGCTCATCGCGCTCAAGCTTCAGGGAATTAAGCTTGTCCGTCAGTTTTGTCGGATCCTCTGCTGTCGGATAAGCTCCCGCAAGAGTTTTTTCGATTTCAATTTCATGCTTTTCAAGTGCCGCCGCCATTTTCGATGCAACCTCAGCCTCTCGTCTGAGTGACGGGAGATTTGACGCATCGACATCCGAAATATCGACTTCCGCATCAAGCTTTTCTCTGATCTCGTCCTCGCGATAAGGCGCAAGCTGTTCATCAATGTGCGAAAGGAGAGCTGTGATCTTGTCGTATTCAGCCTTTAAGCCATCAACCTTTTTCATCTGAACCTGAAGCTCGGCAAGCTTTGCATCAAGCTCATCGGGTTCAACTCCGCTAAGCTGCTTGATTTTTGCGCGCTCCTCATCAAATCGCCTGCGCGCATCCGCAATAACAAGCTCGCTATATCCTACATTGTCCTTTGCCGCTTTATACGATTCAAGCTCCGCATCAAGCTTATCGAAGTCATATTTTTCTTCGATTTCATTCGCTCTCTCACGATTTCGGGAGAAAAACACAAAAAGCGTACTCGCAGCCGCGGCAACAGCCACGAAAGCTACGATAAAGGCAATATTCGGAGAACCTCCACCGAATGTCGGAGCAAGTCCAATCGTAAGCGCTGCAAGCGCAAGTATTGCCATAATCACGCCAACGAGCATATACGATTTTGCCGTAGAACGCGCCGCTGCGCATTTGCTCTCGAGGGCTTCTCTGCCGCCAAGCTCCTGATATTCTCCTGCTTTCTCGCTGAGAACGGGCTCGGTTATCGCCGCTCCGCGCTTTTGGGCATCGTCAAGCTCGCTTCGAAGAAGCTTCACTCTGTCGCGAAATCCAACAAGCTTATTAACATATTCAGGGTCGGGCGCTCCTGCACGGTCTATCGCAGCTTTTATCGCCTCAGTCTTGCGTTTGAGCGTACTTTTCCGCTCGAACAGCCCAAGTATCATTTTGCGCTCGAAGTTCGCGACCTTAGCCTCAATCTTTTGCGCCTTTTCGGTTGCGTTTTTCAAATTCTCGCGGATATCCTCAAGCTGTGCTTCCTTTATAAGAATCTCCCGATGAGAGTTCAGCGCATCTGATAGTCTGAGCTCAAGCGCGGCACATTCATTATCTAAATTGAACAGCTTGCCGCCCTTTTGATTCTTATGAAGCAATGCAACTCGCGCGTTATCGAGCTTTGCAAGCGCTTTTTGAGTGTTGACGCTTTCATCGGCAGAAAACAGAATGTTCTCGATACCCTCGCTGAGCTTCGCGCCATTCGGAGCCGAGCCAAGCTGTGAAACGAACGCTGTCGCCGAAAACATCTCAGCATCTACCCCAAACAAAAGCTCGCCCGGTGTTGTCCCGTCAAGCGCGCCGCGAATCTGCATATTCGTATTCGCATCGATCAACTGCACCGCCTCACGAGCTCCCGCAAGTGCGCGCTCGATACGATAGCGTTTTGTTCCGGTATTAACCGTAATGCTTCCTGCTGCACCGCCCGACCGCCAGCTCAGATAACGCTTGCGCTCCTTTGTCGGGATGCCGTATAATACAAATTTTATAAACGCCGCAATTGTCGATTTTCCGCTCTCATTCGCTCCCTCGATAATATTAACGCCCGAGGTGAATGCGATATCGCAGTTATCAAGCTTGCCGAACGTATCTATGTGGATTTTTTCAATATACATAGCCACCTCAAAAATCTATAACTTCTTCGCCGGAAAGGACTGCAAGCCCATATCTTAGCGCACGCGCGGCAGTTTCACGCTCGGATTCATCCTCGCTCGCAAGCATATCCGCAAGACTGCGGTAAAATGCGCCGCGAATTGTCGCATCAGTTTCAAGCCTTTGCGAATCGAGAAGCGGAAGCGTTTCATCTATCAGCTCGAGAATAAACATCTGCCCGAACCTCTCCGCAAGAAAGCTTGGCGCGAGCTTAAAGTCACCCGAAACCTCGCCCGTCAAACGAATCCTGAGTGCGGTGTCAGAGCCGTAACGCTTTTCCGATAGCATTTCGGAAATTCGGTCGGCCACATCCGCATTTGAGCGGCATCCGTCAAGGTCAAGCGTTTCTATCTCATAATGCCGTTTGCAAAATCTGACAAACTTCGCGGCAAATTTGAGCGTGGGAGCTTTATCGGCGGCAGCTAAGATTGCACCTTTCATGCCAAGCTCATCGAAGCCTCGTCCCTCGAGGCATCCGGGATATGCGATGTAGCCGCTTCCGAGCTCCTCAATTTCTGAGAAGGCATGCTTATGACCGAGCGCGACATAATCGAAGCCGCATCGTACAAGCTCAGCTCGGTTTAACGGGCAATAGATTGAATTAGCGTTGTCAAGGTCGCCGTGCGCGACCAGGATATTGATATTCGATGGATCGTCGATAGTAAAGCCCTCAAGCGGAGCCTTTTCCATTCTCTCGGATGTGAACGCCCACCCGTATACCGTCGTATTTATCTCGGGGAAGCTAAAGCTCGAGATTTCGGGCGAGTCAAATATATACACATTATCGGAAAAATCGGATCGATTATAGTAGCTGCTGTGTGTGAACGGATCATGATTGCCCGGCGCGATAATTATTCGGCAATCGGGAATGGATGCAAACTCACTGCGCAAAAGCCCGACAGTATCACGGGAAACGAACTCCCCGTCAAATAAATCGCCCGAGATCAGAAGCAAATCCGCAGAGTTTGTTTTAGCGGATAGTATGAGCGAGGTCAGCGCGGCGCGAATCTCGTTACGGCGAAGCTCGGCACGACTGAGGTCGAGCGAGGAGAGCGGGCTGTCGAGATGCAGATCGGCGCAATGTAATATCTTTATCATTTGGTAACTCATCACCTTTCAATTACGGTGTTATACTTATATTATACAATAAAACCGCACGTATTGCAAGTGAAAATGCAAACGATAAATAAAAATCATCCGTTTTACCAAAAGAAAACCGCTCCCCAAACGGGGAGCGGTTTCAGATGCAATATTAAGTTTTAACTTAGCTAAAACTGTGTATTACAATTAGTGGGCAATGATTGCAACGAAGATACCATCAAGAGTATCGTCAATGTATCTGATTTCTGTTGCACCATCTTTAAACTTGCTGTTGCTATCGGTTGCAATTGCAGAAGCAGACTCATTATCCTTGAGAGTGATCAACTTGGTGATCTTGGTACCCTTATTTGTAAGGGTATCAATGTACCAGTAATCGCCAACCTTAACTACATTAGCCTTAGCAGAAATTGTAGCGGTCTTAACATCAGAACCAGCAGATACTGCAAAGCCGTTGGAATCGATCTTGTAAATAGTATTAGCGCTAAGCTTTTCGTCAGCAGTCACCTCAATATAGAGAACATCTACTGCAGTACCATCGTTAAGGTTAATAGCATTGCCGGTGTACTTACGGAGCATCTTATCCTTCAAAGAATCAGAAGTAAATCCGAAGTCAGAAGCCTTAGCCTGAACGTACTTGCCACCATCAAGGTCCTTAGTTGTATATACGTAAGTGGTGGGTGCCTGAACAGGAGCGGAAGCATCATTGATACCGAAGCCAATAACGCCAGCCTTAGCACCGATTACATATACAACGGACGAAGCAGTACCAGCGCTGAAGCTATCTGCATATACATCAACCTGATTAAGGTCAAGCTTCCAACCTGTAGTAGCTGCACCTGTGTATGCCTTAACTTCCTTAGTGGTGGTACCAAAGATGAATACAAACTTGGTGTTTGCATCAGTCTTAAGCATGTTTGCAGGAGCAATGTAAGAATTATCACCGTAAACATCAGCTAAACCTGCGTTGAACACAACAGTCTTTGTACCGTTGTTCTGGTCATAGAGCTCGTAATTTTCAACAGCGTTTCCTGAAATAGTTACAGGGATAAGCTTAGTAGCGTCAGAAGAATCTACCTTGTAGAAGTTGCCTACAGCATTAGCCTTAATATCTTCGTATACGGCTTTGCAGTTACTGTCTAAAAGAACGTCAGTAAGCTTAAGAGATACGAAGTTGCCGTCAACCTTAACAGCGGAGATGGTCATATCCTTCTTCACGCCGTTATCGTAAACTTCAGCAGTAACGCCGTTAGAGTCAATGCTCTTGTACTTAGCAAATACTACGAGAGGAGTTGCTGCAGTGTTGGGAGTGGAAGATGCAGCTGCCTTATACTTGATTTCAAGGAGCTCATTTCCCTTTGCAACGAGTGTGTACTCTTTGCCAACTTCAAATTTCAATCCGCTTTCCTTTACAGTATAACCCTTATTGTAGTAGGTTGTACCATCAATTACGTATGAATTCCAAGTACCATTACCGATAATCTGAGTAAGCTTACCAGTCTTGGAGCTGTAAGTATCAAGAACTACTGTTGTATTGGTAGCTCTGTTGTAAGTAAACTTGTACCAAGTATCCTTAGCAACAGTTGTAGCTGCGCCGTTAGCGTCAACAAAGAGGGTATTCTTTTCAGGGAGAATTGTTGAGCTGCCATCCTGGATTGCATAAGGTGCATAGGTAAGCTTGCCATCAGAGTTAGGATCCTGATGCTTCTTTACATATACAGTAGATGTGTATGCACGGTCGAAGTTGCCGTCGCCGTCATCATCATACATAACAGCCTGGTAACCATGGGTATTGTTGTCTGCCTTAGGAGGCATCTGAGCAAGAGTGGTAGCTAAAGTAGAACCACTGGAAAGAACAACACCGTACTTTTCAGTTGCTTCAGCAAACGTAAGACGCTCGCTGCCATCAGCAGTAACAAGGTAAAGGATTTCGCCGGTAACAGGAGAAACCATTACGTTAAGGGTAACAGGGTTTCCGGAAGAATCAGCACCGTATGCCTTGCCGTCCATACCGATTCCGAGTTCCTTCTTACCGGTGGTAGAAGAGTTGGAATCTTCAAATACAACAAGCTCGTTCTTTACAAGAGAACCAGTGGGTTCAGTTTCGATGTAGTAAACGATATTGTTGATTGTAACCTTTGTAGCGTCGTTGGAATCTACAGTAACATTGTTATCGTAGATAGTTGTCTTTGTGCCTGCAGGTTCGATTGCAGTAGCAGTCTTGCCATCCCAGTTGATGAAATCATAAGCGTCATGGAAATGAGCCTCTGCAACATCAGCAGTAGCAAAACCAAATTCAGAAGCGAGGAGGTAGTAAACTTCGCCAGCAGGAATGCCGTTGATGAGCTTACGTACGCCAACCATACCAGGATCAGTGGTGTGGTTTGTGTCAGACTGTTTTGCAGTTTCAACGATAACCATAGTGGTTACGTTTTCAGCAGTCTTGAGGTTGAAGTTCTGAGCTGCGAAGCATTCAGAACCGTCAGCGAGCTCAACGTAGATCATGTTAGCGATGATCTGAGTGAACTCAGCGCGGGTAAGAACCTTTTCAGGATCGTTGATGTGGCCGAGACCGTTAACGAGACCAAGATCAGCAGCTACATTGTAGTAAGGCATACCCTTGTTGCCCCATTCAAGACCTTCGCCGTATCCGAGTGCGCATACAGCCATCTTAAGAGCCTGGGTATAAAGGATCGGATCTTCGGGACCGAACTTGCCGTCGCCATAACCGTTAATAACCTTCTTGGAAACTGCGAGCTCGATTGCATACTGATAAGACTTAACATCGCTAAAGCTGGTGAGGCCCTGATTCCAAATGTCATTGGACTCAACTTCACCTGTCATAGCACGAGCAAACATGATTGCTGCTTCGTATCTCTTGACATTGCCATTAGGGTCGAACTTGTTGTCGCCCTTACCTGTTACGATTTTCTTTGCAGAGAGGTCCTCGATAGCGGCTGCGAAGTCGTTATCAGCAGGAACATCACTAAATGCAGAAACCGTAGCAGCAGCACTTACTATCATAAGCATAGCAAGTACTAAAGCAAGAAACTTTTTGAAATTTCTCATTTGAGTTGTTCTCCTTTTAAAATTATTGTGGCGTAATCTTGTATACTTTTTTCGCTGTGCCCTCACTCTGGTCTCGTTGAGCTCCGGCAACAAATAGAAACAGCTATACAACATTCCTGCCTGTACATATAATACTATAGGTCAAATATTTTTTCAATAGGTAATTTTGTTTTGTAATTAATTTGTAATATTTAACACGGTTTAAAATTATACACCAACCAACAGCATTCGACGTAAAAAACGCGATAAAATGCCTGAATAGCCGAGTTTTTCGACATTTTCCGACGATGTTATCGGGCAGCTTTTTATTAACACGCCGTCGATGTAATATTCGATTCGCCCGACCTCATCGCCGCGATTTACAGGCGCTTCAACCGATTCGGGCAGGCTGACGCTTCGCGTGAGCTTTGATGCTTGCCCTTTTTTAATAAGTACAGATGTTTCCGCGCTTTCGATTTTTATATCCTTTGCAACTCCGCCCATAACACGCAGGGGCTCAAATTCGTCCTCGGGCGCAAATTTCGCGATCTCCCATCCCGCAAAGCCGTAGTCGAGCAGCTTTTTTGCGATCTCGTTGCGCTCATCTCTGCTCGGCGCCGCCATAATTACTGCAATCAGCTGCATTCCGTCACGCTCCGCCGTAGCCGAGATGCAGAACTTCGCCTTTGCGGTCGAGCCCGTTTTCAGTCCGTTCGCGCCTTTATAGAAGCGGATCAGACGGTTTGTGTTTGTCAGTCCGAACGCCCCATCGCGTATGGAGTCCATCCAGATTGACGAATATTCAAGAATCTTCGGATGCTTGGTTATCAGCTCACGCGACATTATCGCAATATCCCGCGCACTTGTAACATGCCCATCAAGATCATTGTCAAGTCCGTTGGTGTTGAGAAAGTGGGTATTTTTCATTCCGAGCTCCGCCGCCCGCTCGTTCATGAGCTTAACAAACGCTTCCTCGCTTCCGCTGACACGCTCCGCAAGAGCTACGGCGGCATCGTTTGCACTCGCGACAACTACACATTTGACCATTTCCGCGACGGTCATTTCCTCTCCCGGCTCAAGGAAAACCTGCGAGCCGCCCATTGAAGCCGCATATTCAGATGTTGTGACGGTTTCTTCCCAGCCGAGCCTTCCGTCCTCCACCGCCTCCATAATGAGCAAAAGCGTCATGATTTTCGTGACCGATGCAGGCGGAAGTGCTTCATCCGCATTTTCCTCGAGGAGTATCTCTCCCGTCGAAGCCTCCATTAAGATATAGGAGCGCGCGTTGTATTCAGCCGCAGTAATCGGAATGCACAGATTAACGCACATAATAATGATAAGCACAATTACCGAAGCTGCATACAGTTTGTTTCTCTTCATAATAAATCACCTCGTCTGTATATATGATATTGAAGATAAATTTATTACGAATCAGAAAGAAAGGGGCTGTTGCAAGTTTTCAAGTTGCAACAGCCCCGGGCGCGAATGCGCCTTTGCGATGCTGTGCATCGCGTATACTGCGTTTTTTGTGTGCAAAGCACACAAAAATGGAACCCCTGGCGGGTGACAAGCAGTATTTTATGGGAGCTGTTGCACTTAAGTGCAACAGCTCCTTGTTACTCTGCTTGGAAAGTGATTTTTTCGCGCTTTTTTCTGTAGAAATATTCGCCGATAATTATAAGCAAAAATAATGTCAGCGATGACAGTGAAACCTTTACGCCGTATTCGACGAAGGCAGACATATAGCGAAGCTCTATTTCGTGCTCGCCCGCGGAAAGCTCAACCGCCGTCAATGATTCAAGCACCTCGAAGCCCTGAGTTTTCTCACCGTCTACATAGATATTCCAACCCTCATCGAACGGAATCGTCAGCAAGAACAGTAATTTTTCCTCGGTTGCATTAACCCTTCCGATAAAATGGTCGTCGGTGAAGCTTTCAATTTCGAAGCCGTTTGCTTGAAGCTGCGGCATGATCTCACAGAACAGCTCCTCGTCGAGATAATAAAACGGATCGTTGTTGTTGGCGATATATACCTCGTCGTCATCAAGGTTGAGTGAAATCAGAAGCTCCTCGCCGGCAGGCTGCTTGCCGATCGAAACGATTCGGCAGGTTTCGTTTGTGAAATACTCCGATACCTCGATGCCGTTCACCTTCAATGTGGCATCGCGCGGATAATCGCTCGGGAAATACACAAATATCTCTCCGTCGTTAACAGGAGTAAAGGTATAGAGAAGCTTACCCGTGCGCGAGGTGTTGCTTTTCGAGTACATCTTGTGTCCGGTAACATAGGAAAGCTCCACGTTTTCAAGCGAAGGCTTGACATTTTTATATGCTCTGAACAGCTCGACCGGCTCATCCGAGCCAAGCATTGCACCAACCATCTCGTTCATGCGCTCAAACGGAGATACCATCTCTCCGAGCTCCACATCGCAAATCAAGCTTGACACCATATATCCGAGCGGCAAAGCATAGTTGTTTTGATAAACCTGAGTTTTGTTTTCCTCATCATAGAAGATCGGTTCGCCGTAAACGTCGTTCATCTCGGTTTCATCTGTCGTCAAAAGATATTTTACGCCGAGCAGGCTGTCAGCTACGGGCGTTCCTCCAAGATATTTCGACCAGTGCGACTTTGAGGAATATCCCATTCGTTTGAGAAATTCAATCTGCTTTTCGTTAAGCGTTGAGGTAGAATTTGAAAGGCCTTTGAGATTGAGCGTAAAATTATCGTTGGTTTTTCGATGCTCTGTCTTTTCGGCTCTGTAAAATGATGTGTCAATCTCGTTTACATAATCCGCCGCAGGAGTCCATTTGTTTATAAAGTTGAGATATGAGGTTCGCGAGCTGTAAGACACATCATTGTCAAGTGCAATGACATCTGAAAGCCCGTTGCAGAACAGCTCCAAAAGCACAAACACGCATAGTATGGACGAAATAGCCCCATCGAGCCACCGTTTATTGCAGCCCGAAAGCATGATCATATAGACGGCAATACATCCAATCGAGAACCATACCGACATAAGATCGGGGATATTCTCATATTCAAGCTTTTGAAGAATGCAAATGACAAGTCCGAGCGCCGCGCCGACGCCAAGGACAATTCTGAAATCCATCTCCGTTATATGCTCAAATGCCTTGTAAGCAATCACGATTATTACAAAGCAGAACATGAAGCTGTATCTGTAGTTAAGCCAATTAGGCCGTTGGAAGCCGTGCCATACAAGGTCAATCGTAGTAGAGTTGAAGCTGAAGATGAAGAATGCCATCAGCGCGCCGTACGCAATTTTCTGTCTCGGCGTTATCTGCTTAATAAGGAAGAATACCGGAAGAAGTATCAGCGTCAGAACACCCGAATAAATCGTCGGCCAGCCCTCGGGTCTTACAGTGTCGTACGAGCCCGGATACATTTTCGATATAAGGTCAAGAAAATCAAATTTCTGATCGAAATTGAACTTAGGATCGGAGAAGGTTGTCTTTCCGAATGTCAGAGAATAGTATGCCGGGAAAATTATCAGCGATGCAATTCCAACTGCTATAGCCGAAAATAGAATCATTCGTCCAAAGGTTTTTAAAAAGTGGAACGACTCCGCCATAGGATTGCGCTCTTTTGCTGTCAGCATAGTATAATAAAAGAAGAAATACGCGGCAACGCCTATGCAGACCATATATCCGATATAATAATTGGAAAAGACCGCAACGGCAAGCGTTATCACATACAGCTTATATTTTCCGTACTTGATAAGAGATTCAACTCCGAGCAGTATAAGAGGGAAGAACAACACGCAGTCGAACCACATTGTGTTGTGCTGCATAACAACAGAATACGAGCAAAGCGCGTAAAGGACCGAGAATATAACCTCTGAAGCAGAATTCGTCGGATGAGATTTGTGCAGATAAACGCACATATTCATTCCCGAAAGTCCACATTTAAGCAGAAGAATCGTATATATCGATTCGGTAATCATACCCTCAGGAAAAAGCGCGACCAATACGCTGAACGGGCTTGCAAGATAATACGCGATTATTCCAAGGAACTCTCCGCCGAGTGCGCGCTCAAAGGAATACAAAAAGCCCTGCTCACCGTGCAAAATATCACGAAGCGCTTCGAAATAATATACATACTGACCGTTCAGATCGAGCACAAGCACAGAATTTTTTCCGAACGGCCACACTTCCATTGCGATGTATATTAAAACCATTATCATAATCGGAAAGAAGAACGCGATTCCGATATGATACATTCCGTCAAACGGAGCAGCAATGCGTGAAAGCAATGTTGTGATACGGCGTTTTGGGCTCACTGATTCTGTATCTGCTATCATTTCCGCGTCGGCTGTTTCAGCGCCTTCGCAGGACGGTGGAATTATATTTTGTTCATCATTCATTTTGAAGCTCCCTTCTCAATCGGTGCTGTCCGCTTGAGCGCGAATTATTTTGCGAATGCTTTTTTCAAGCTTCAGGCGCGGCAGGGTCAAATCTCTGCCGCAGTTCTCGCAAATAATGCGCACATCACTTCCGACACGCACCACACGAAAATGTATGCTTGTTGGCGCGCATGGATGCGGTTTCTTCATTTCAATAACATCGCCGACCTCAATACGCCATATCGTAGCCAAACAAATCACCTCAAAAAATTTATTACTATAAGTATAACACATTTTTCTTATATTGTACAGCCTTTTATTGTAAAATAATATCTTTCAGGCTGTATTTATTTCAAAAATATACCATATAAAATTTTTTAAAATGTATTGACAAATCATTTTCGTTGTGATATAATAGTACCCGTCAAACAAAAGGGCACACAAATTGGGGATTTGTGTAACGGTAGCACGACAGACTCTGACTCTGTTTGTGGGGGTTCGAACCCCTCATCCCCAGCCAAAAAAATCCGCATTCGCAAGAATGCGGATTTTTTGTCGTTGTATGCATTGCCACAGCACCCGATGCCCCGAAACGAACAAATTACCGTAAAATCTCCGCAAGTTCGCGATAATATAATTGACATTTTGTCAATTATATGTTAGAATGATATAATAACCAAAATACCGTGATCGGGGGTGAGAGTATGAGCGATAAGCCTAGGAATCTAAGTGATATTGACAACTTCTGGGACCTGGAGGCTCTCTTGCCGAAAAAGCGTCCCGTTGTGCCAACCATTCGACATTCAAACACCGACACTGTGGAATTGTCCGTAGGCTCCGACAATGTAACCCCAGACAAAACCGCAGCTATTCCCCCAAAAGGCAACTCCG
>JAZNMQ010000083.1:0-17791 GCA_045579745.1 Candidatus Flemingiibacterium sp.
CTCGACTCTACAGGCGGCTATCAAGGAAAGATTCTCGTTATGAACAACCTTTCCTATGAAAACGGCGGCTCGGGTATTCATGCGTTCAGAAGCGATAATGTTGATATTATCAACAACACAGTTCTTTATAATAACGCAACTCCCGGACTCAAGTACAGCGATCTTTATGCCAACACGGCGGATCATATCAACATGTTCAACAATATCGTTTACAGCCGCCCCGGTAATAAGGAGTCGCCCTTCGATTCGCGCAATATTGACTGTGCTTACGATAACAACATTTTCTACAACTACAACGAGGACAGCAAGATCGGCGTTTCGTATAAGGGAACCTTCGTCGGAGAGGGCAACATGTATCAGGTCGATCCTAAGTTTGTCGAGCTTGTACCTGTAGTTCACGACTACGAAAACTGCGAATATCCCTCTGATTGGTCGGATGAGAAGATCGAAAATGCGAAGAAGTCCGCTTTCGTTCCGGGCGATGATTATGATATCCGTCATGACGGAATTTATAATGTCTTCCTCCGTGACGACTCGCCTGCATGGGGAGCAGGAAACAAGAAGTGGTCTGAATTCTCCGGAAATACTGAAAACCGTATAGGCGCGTTCGGAAGCATCGGCGCACACGGCAAGCTTCAATTCCCTAAAAAAGCTGACTGATTAATTTTCACAAACGCCGAGGAATCTAAAATTCCTCGGCGTACCTCAGGAGAAAAACATATGATTAAATTAAGAAAAGTATTTTCAGGCAACTCGATTTTTCAAGCCGATGCTAAAATCACGCTTTGGGGAAAATGCGAGGGCATTAATGAGATCAACTGCTCGGTAAAAAATAGCGGCGGCGAGGAAAAAATTTATGCCGGAAAGCTTTGCGATAACGGCGAATTTGCAATAGAGATCGAAACTCCGCACGCTTCTTATGAAAAATACACGCTGACGGTATATTCCGAAAACGAGAGCGTCAGCCTTAGTGACGTAATGTTCGGCGAGGTCTGGCTCGCGTCGGGACAGTCTAACATGGAGCTGACAAGCATGCGTGTTCCCGAGGCAGAGGATCTGTACGACGAGATCAAGGACAAAAATATTCGCATTTACTACGCAAGCTATCCCGCGCTTGACGAAAAAAAGCTCTTTTCGCTTGAGCCCGACCATTATATGGACGGACATTGGGTTGGCGTTAGTGACCCGTTTCATCTTTCGTACCAGTCAGCGGTTGCATCGAAATTTATCTCAGTGTTATATGATATACTCAACCGCGATGCCGAAATTCCCGTCGCGTTTATCAACTCAAGCTGGGGCGGAACCTCGATAACCTCATGGTTCCCGTTTGATGAGATCAACAAGGACAGCTACATTAAGGAGCGTCTTGAACAGCTCGGCATTTACCCGACAGAGGAAAACTTCAACAAGAATCCCGAAACAAATTATCAGCAGACAAGCGTGCAGTATAACTGCAAGATCGCACAGCTTGAGGGCCTGAAGTTCCGCGGCGTTTTATGGTATCAGGGCGAAAACGAAACTGCCGCAGAATTCAAAAACAAGGTTTACGCGGATTATCTCAGATTCTATCACAGAGTTTATTCCGAGCGCTTTGCAGTTGACCCCGATAACTTCAAGATGATCTCCTCGCTCATTTTCCCGTGCGGTTACGGCGGAACAGGTGAGTGTAACGTCGGCTACATAAACAACGCATTTATCACGACCGCAATCGAATCGCCCGATAAATTCGCGGCAGTTCCAAACGGCGACCTTGTACAGACATGGGATGCCATCAAGGACTTCCACGTTATACATCCGACAAGAAACAAATATCCGCTCGGCGAGCGTATGGCAAGGCTCACTGCGACAGTCGCATACGGCAAAGACGGCGAGCAGAAATCTCCCGCATATATGGACAGCCATGAAATAGTCGGCAACCGAGTAAGAGTTCATTTCGCATCGGTGGGAGCAGGACTTCGAATGGAAGGCAAAAATCCGATCGGACTTTACATTGCAGGAGATGACGGCATCTATATGCCTGCCGAATGTGAGATAATCTCTAACGATACGCTTGAGGCTTGGTGCGAAGCCATCGACGAGCCGAAGAATATCGCATATTCAATGCAGTCGGTCGAAACGCTCTGCAACCTTTTCGCAGGCGATTATCCCGTTTTCCCGTTCTTCACAGACAAGGAAAATTGCCTGACGATCGAAGCGAAGCCGTGGTATGATACCATGCGCACCTCTGTTTGGGCGTATAATCCGCACGGCGGCGGAAGCGACCTTTTCTATCACCCGATCTGGCAGCCCGAGTACGGCTCTGAGGTTTGTCACGACAGTGCGTTCACTCTTGAGGGACAGAGTATTCGCGTTGCATCGGAATCACTCGGACAGTTTGGCTGCTTTGTAAGGTCGTACCGCTATAATTGGCTCGATTTACAGAACTATAAGAAAATGACTGTCAGCCTTTACCACACAAAGGGAATAACCGCTATTCTCAGACTTGAGTGCAAGGAGGGTGTAATCGACCTTGCATTTACTAAGGTGGGTGATCTTCGCGGCGGCTTTGAAACATGGGAGGCTGACCTCACATCGATTCCCCCGAAATACACGATCAATAAGATGCACTTCCTGTTTACTCAAAGTGAGGGAAATTATCACTTCGTTAATATGGAAAAAATTCGACTTTGGAAATAAGCATATCAGGAGCTGTTGCACATAGGTGCAACAGCTCCCCTTTTTTAATCAAATAATTTTTTCTATTATGTAATTTTTTAATAAAAGCGGGTATAATATGAACGCAATTGATTTTTGAAAGGTAGGTTAATCATGGATTCAAAACTATTCGGCGTTCTTCAGCGTGTCGGAAGAGCATTCATGCTTCCGATAGCTCTGCTGCCCGTCGCGGGCTTGCTGCTCGGAATCGGAAGCTCGTTTACAAATGCGACAACGCTTGAAACCTATGGCCTGACAGGCGTAATATATGAGGGCGGAATATTCTACACCATCCTCGACATCATGAGCAAGACGGGAAGCGCGGTCTTTGACAATCTTGCGCTTCTTTTCGCAATCGGTGTAGCCATAGGAATGGCAAAAAAGGAAAAGGAGGTTGCCGCGCTTGCAGGTGCAATCGCCTATCTCGTAATGAATACGGCGATAAGCGCGCTCATTCATTCAAACGGCGGCGTTGAATCGCTTCCGCCGAACACTACGACTTCGGCGCTCGGTATAACAACGCTTCAAATGGGCGTATTCGGCGGTATTATCGTTGGACTTGGCGTTGCGGCACTCCATAACAGATTCTATAGAATCAAGCTTCCTCAGGTGCTTTCTTTTTTCGGCGGAACGCGCTTTGTGCCGATCATATGCAGTATCGTTTATTTGATAGTCGGCGTTATTATGTATTTTGTATGGCCGATAGTGCAGGGATGGATCGCAGGGCTCGGAAATCTTGTGCTTGCCTCGGGATATGCAGGTACTTGGATTTACGGTATAATCGAGCGCGCGCTTATCCCGTTTGGTCTGCATCATGTGTTCTACATGCCTTTCTGGCAAACTGAGGTCGGCGGCTCGGCTTTGGTAGACGGCGTGCTCGTTCAAGGTGCGCAGAACATCTTTTTTGCTGAGCTTGCCTCAAAGACGACCGAACGCTTCTCGGTTGCGGCGACACGCTTTATGTCGGGTAAATTCCCGTTTATGATATTCGGTCTGCCTGCGGCTGCCTATGCGATGTACCGCACAGCTCGCCCCGAAAAGAAAAAGGCTGTGGGCGGACTTTTGATATCAGCCGCACTTACTGCGATGTTAACAGGTATCACCGAGCCGATTGAATTCACATTCCTTTTCGTATCGCCTATTTTATATGTAATTCATTGTATTTTAGCAGGTCTTTCGTATATGCTGACGCATATTTTCGGTGTAGGTGTGGGAATGACCTTCTCGGGCGGTATTATTGACTTAACGCTTTTTGGAATTTTGCAGGGCAACGCGAAAACCAACTGGCTGTGGATCGTCGCGATAGGCGTTGTTTACGCGATAATCTACTATCTCTTATTCAGCATTCTGATCAAAAAGCTCGACCTCAAAACGCCTGGACGCGAAGCTGACGACGAGGAAACCAAGCTTTACACTCGAGGAGATTACAATGCGAAGCGTCAAGCTGGCGACGCAAATGATTCGAATGCAAGAGCGAGATCCCAAAAGGATAACACCGTTTCGATGTATATTCTGAAGGGGCTCGGAGGAAAGGCGAATATTTCCGATATTGACGCGTGTGCGACAAGACTTCGCGTTACGGTGAAAAATTCGAAGCTTGTAGATGAATCGCTTCTTAAAAAAAGCGGTGCTTCGGGTGTTATTCGGCGAGGCGAGGGCGTGCAGATCGTCTACGGACCGCAGGTTTCTGTAGTCAAATCGGATCTTGAGGAGTTTTGGGACAAGCCCGAATCGGACAGTATTGAAAATATTTCCGACGCGGACAGTATTAAAAACATTCCCGAAGCGAAGGGCGAACAGCCAAGTAAAAAGGCTTCTTCGAAAACAAAAACTATAACCCTCGCCTCACCTCTTTCGGGCGATGTGGTGCCGATAACTGAGGTTGGCGACGAGGTGTTCTCGGCAAAAATTCTCGGCGATGGAATCGCAATCGAGCCGACCGAGGGCAAGCTTTACGCGCCATGCGACGCGACGGTTGAGGGTGTATTCGAAACCTCGCACGCGATAAATCTCCTTAGCGACAACAACCTTGAAATTCTGCTTCACGTCGGTATTGATACGGTAAAGCTCGGCGGAGCGCATTTTACCTCGCATGTCAAGAATGGTCAGAGGGTGAAAAAGGGTGATCTGCTGATGAGCTTTGACATCGAAGCGATTCGAAAGGCAGGCTTCAAGCTGACAACACCGCTTGTTATCTGCAACAGCTCCGACTGCACGAAATTTGAGCCTCTTTGTCATGGTAGTATCAAGAGCGGACAAGAGCTTATTCGAATAACAAAATAGGAAAGGCAGACAAGATTCAATGAAAACATTCAGCTACACGATCACAGACGATATTGGGATTCACGCAAGACCTGCGGGATTGCTTGTTAACAAGGTTAAAGAAACGGGCTGTGAGGTCATAATCAAAAAGGGCGAAAAGAGCGCGAATGCGTCAAGATTGTTTGCGATCATGGGGCTTGGAGTTACAAAAGGCGATACGATCGACGTCAGCGTAGCAGGCGAGGGCGAAGCATCGGCTGCAAATGAGCTTGAAGCGTTCTTCAAAAACAATCTGTAACGGAGGCATTTAATGCGAAAATACTTCGGCAAGGGTGTAGATTCGATAGCTATCGGCAAAACTAAGCTTTTTCGCCGGGAAAACACCGAGGTCAAGCGTCAAAGGATAAGCGATACCGAAGCGGAGCTTGAGCGCTTTGAGTCAGCGAAGCGGCATGCGCTCGCCGAGCTTGACGAAATATACAAAAAGGCTCTTCGCGAGGTAGGTGAGGCAAATGCGAATATATTCGAGATTCACAAGATGATGCTTGAGGATGAGGATTACTGCGAAGCTATAGTCAGCATGATAAGCACGCAAAAGGTCAATGCCGAGTATGCGATAGCTGTCAGCTCGGATAATTTTGCCGCGATGTTTTCGTCAATGAGCGACAGCTATATGAAAGCAAGATCGCAGGATGTCCGCGATATCTCAAATCGGCTGATACGAGCTCTCGGTGCAGGCGTCAAACACGAGGATTCAGACGGTGAGGGTGTGATCATTTGCGCGGATGATCTGGCACCGAGCGAAACTGTAACGCTCAATAAAAAGCGCGTTCTTGCGTTTGTGACTGCGCACGGCTCGACAAATTCGCACACAGCGATCTTAGCGCGAAGCATGAATATTCCTGCGATTATCGGAGTGGGTGACGATTTTCTTGCAGAGCTATCCGACGGGGAGCTTGCGATAGTTGACGGATTATCGGGCGAGGTTATTCTTTCGCCCGACGAGGAAACGCTGAGGGCAGCCGAGGCTAAAATGAAAGAGGTCAGCGAAGGTCGCAAGCTTCTTGAGCAGCTTCGAAACAAGGAGAATATTACGCTTGACGGAAGAAGGATCGAGATCTTCGCTAATGTCGGCGGAATGGAGGACATCGGAAATGTTCTGTTGAACGATGCAGGCGGAATCGGGATTTTCAGGAGTGAGTTTTTGTATCTTGAGCGGGATGATTACCCGACTGAGGATGAGCAGTTCACCGTCTACAAGCGGCTGCTTGAAAGCATGGCAGGGAAGCGCGTAATAATCCGAACGCTTGATATCGGAGCTGACAAGCAGATTGATTATTTTCATCTCCAAAAGGAAGAAAATCCTGCGCTCGGGCTTCGGGCAATTCGAATTTGCTTAAAGCGCCCCGAGATTTTCAGAACACAGCTTCGCGCGCTCTATCGCGCTTCTGCATACGGGCAGCTGTCGATCATGTTCCCGATGATATGCGACACCTCGGAGGTTATTAAAATAAAGGAGATATGCGCTGATGTTCGAGCAGAGCTTAAGCGCGAGGGGATCCCCTTTTGCGAAAATACCGAGCTTGGAATAATGATCGAAACGCCCGCCGCGGCCTTGATCAGCGATAAGCTTGCACCGCTTGTCGATTTTTTCAGCATCGGAACGAACGACTTGACCCAATACACTCTTGCGTGCGACAGACAAAATCCCGAGGTTGACGAATTTTGCAATGTTTATCACGAGGCGATAATGCGGCTTATTGAATATTCGGCAAAATGTGCGCACGAATCTCGGATATGGATTGGAATTTGCGGAGAGCTTGCGGCTGATACGACGCTGACAGAGAAATTTCTGCGCATGGGAATTGACGAGCTCTCGGTTTCGCCCTCGTCTGTTCTTAGGCTCCGAAAAAAGGTCAGAGAGCTCGACCTCTCCTAAGACGCCCTCAGAGATAAGCTTCATTTGAATTTTGATAATCTACTTGATTTTTCCACTATGCTATGATATAATAAAATCAATAAAGCATTGTGCTGAAATTATAAAGGAGAATTATCATGGATCTTATCAGAACACTTTGGCCTACACCCTTCAAAATCAAAGAAAAGGATGTTGTTTCGTTCGTCGTTCAGCTTATTATTTTCGCTTTGATTTGCGCTGTAATCGGCATCGTTATCGGCATTCTTGCTAAGCTTCCGATTATCGGAATTATTTTCGGCATTATCGGCGGTTTCATTGAGCTTTATTCGCTTATAGGCGTTGTGCTTTGCATCCTGAAGTTCGTCGGAGCTTTGAAATAATTAAAAATTCTGTATCCCAAAAAGGAGTCAATTTGTATTTGGCTCCTTTTTTCTATCTAACTGCATTTTACATCAAACCTGCCATGCTTGACATTTTTCAAAATGGAAGCTATAATATTTATAAGAAAAACCTAAATTATCAGGAGGAAACTTATAATGAAAATGGTAACACTCGGCTCAACCGGTATCGTTACACCTCAGAACGCGTTCGGCGCGCTTCCGATTCAGAGGGATGATGTTGACACGGCGGTAATGCTTCTAAGACGTGCATACGAGGGCGGTATGACATTTTTCGACACCGCACGAGGCTATTCCGACAGCGAGGAAAAGCTCGGAATAGCGTTTGAGGGAATGCGCGAAAAGCTTACAATTGCGACTAAAACGCCCTCGAAAACGCCCGACGGCATAAAGCGCGACCTTGAAACCTCGCTTTCTAAGCTAAAGACCGATTATATTGACATCTATCAGTTCCATTGCTCCGACGTTTGCTATCGTACGGATGACGGAAGCGGAATGTACGAATGCATGGAGGACCTCAAACGTCAGGGAATAATCCGCCATATTGGCATCACCTGCCACAAAATCGGCGTGGCTGAGGAATGCGTCGAATCGGGGCTTTACGAAACGCTTCAATTCCCGTTCAGCTATCTCTCAAACGAGCGCGAGATAGCGCTTGTCGCACGCTGCAAGGAGAAAAATGTCGGTTTTATCGCGATGAAAGCGCTTGCAGGCGGACTTATTACCGACTCGCGTGCCGCGTATGCCTTTATGACGCAGTTTGACAATGTTGTGCCGATTTGGGGCATTCAAAAGCGAAATGAGCTCGAGGAATGGCTTTCCTATATGAATAATGAGCCTGAGCTTGACGCTCAGATGCTCGAGCGCATTGAGGCTGACAAGGCTGAGCTTGGACTTGATTTCTGCCGAGGCTGCGGATACTGCATGCCTTGCCCTCAGGGAATCGTTATCAACACCTGCGCGAGAATGTCGCTGCTTTTACGCCGCGCGCCGTCCAAATCCTGGCTGACTGAGGCTTGGCAGGAGCAGATGAAGAAAGCCGAGAGCTGTATTGAATGCGGTGCGTGCAAAAAACGCTGTCCCTACGAGCTTGACACCCCCTCGCTTCTCAAAAAGAACTGCGAGGACTACAAAAGAGTTCTCTCGGGTGAGGTCAAGGTCAATTAAATATCTTTATCTGGCGGAGTTGTATTAAAGCTCCGCCTTTATAAAATTTTTTTAGGATTTACCCAACCTTTCCTGTCTGATTATTGTCTATAAGGCATCGAAAGCTTTCGAATATAAATTCAAGGAGAATGCAGTGTACTATTATAATGAAACCGATGAAACTCTCGTCATGCTGACGCTCGCAGGAGAACAGCAGGCATATGAAAGGCTCGTGCTTCGCTACCAATCGGCGGTAATAGCATCGGCGCTTGCTGTAACTCACAGCCGTTTTATGGCTGAGGATGCGGCTCAGGATGCCTTTGTAACGGCTTGGATGAAGCTCAACACCCTGCAAAGCGGTTCTAAATATTGCACATGGGTGTGCAAGATCGCTAAGAACTGCGCACGCAATATGCTCATGCGATATCGCAGCTTTATGCCGCTTGACCTTGTAGAGAACACCTTTGCCGAGGCTGACGACAAGTTAAATCCGGCTGAGTATGCAGCAGCTTCCGAGGATAGAGATGAGATAAACAAGGCTATTGAAGGACTGCCTGCAAGGGTCAGAGAGATTATTCGCCTGCACTATTTCGAGGAGCTCTCTGTGACCGAAATCGCCGAAAGAATGAGTATTTCATCCGGAACGGTCAAATGGCAGCTTCACGATGGACGGAAACGAATCAGAAAGGAATTGTGTGCAATGAACGAAAAGTACAACGATACGCTTGTTGAGCGTGTAATGAAAAAGGTTCAGGAATTAAAGCTGTGGCAGTTTAAAAACGACAAGTCGGGCTTTGAGGCGATTTATCGCGATGTGCTTGGCGAGGTCGAGGAGCTGCCCGAATCAATGAAGAAAAATCATGCACTTGCCGATGTACTGCTTCGCGGCTGGTGGTGGATACCCGGTGAAAAGAATGACGCGCTTCTTAAAAGAATAGCTGACGCGGCAATTGAGGGGCGGAACGAGGAAGCAATGAGCTTCATCGTAACAAACGAGGACTCAAAATTCTGGGGAAGCTCAAAGCTCGTCTTTATACGCGACAAGCAGATACCCCGACTTGAGGCGGCGGGCTTTGTGGATACGCTTGGCAAAGAATGGTTCTGGCTCGGCTATTACTCATTCCGCGAGGGCAAGCCTGACGAGGGCAGAGCGGCTTACGACAAGGTGCGCGAGATACTTAATGAACAGAATAGTTTTTATAACATGGTTCCGTATGCGCTCCGCATGGAGGAAGCTCTCGCAGGCGAGCTGAAGGATGTAAAAGACTTCAGATATGTTATCTGGACTTCCTCTTACGAATTGCGTTATGTTGACGGTTTACCTAAATATTGGAAGGAGCAGGGAACAGGTGAGGGTGAATGCGGCTCATTTGACGGTGATATTATGGGCTTCTTCCGTGGTTCATCACTCTGTGACGGTGCGTTTTTTGCAAATATCAAGGTTGGGGAAGCTCATATCGGCTCTGACGGAACGACGCTTGAGTTCGCTTCGGACAGCGTGAGCGTCAACACTCCTGCAGGCATGTTCGAGGGCTGTCAGCTTTGGGTGACAACGCACAACAAAGATAGAGGTAAATCCGTTTTCAAAACATATTACAAGGATGGCGTTGGCATTGTTAAGATCGAGCATTTTGCCGATGGTGTGAGCGATGTCAGAGTGCTTTCGGCGTACAGCATCGTCGGTGGAAGCGGACTGCTTCCGTTTGCCAAGGGCAACAAGTGGGAGTATGCTTCGCTGTATCCTAGCGACATCATAAAGGCTGAGCTCTCCTATGAGGTTTCGTATGCCGATGAAAACAAGGGTATGCTCACATCGTGGAGTAAGCTCCACCGTATCGGCTACGACGAGAATTCGTGGGTTGATATGGTACAGCAGATCGCAAATGATTACTTTGAATCGGGTACTTACAAGGTGGTCGATGTGTCGCATGCGGTCGAGCGTGCAGAGGCTCTTGCTAAAACGCCTATCCAAAAGGCGCATACAAAGGCGGCGGCTTCGGTAGTCCGCAGAATTATGGAAACGAACCCCGAGTTTAATCCTAAACACGTGGCAACCGGACATTGGAATTTCTTCGGTCGTCCGACACTCATAAAAAAGGATGGCAAATTAAAGCTCACGTCCTACAATCCACGCTGGGAATTTGAGCTTAAATCGATGGGTGGAAACGGTAATGCCGATACTCCGCTTCTTTACAACGATATTTACGGAATCCTGCAGGATGCGACGAGATATGTGTGGTCAGACGAGTGGCGTATCGGTGCATCGCCGATAGTCGAGTATGACGGATACGACAGAGCCATCAAAACGCAGATCATATGCGAGGACGGCGGTAATATTACGACAAAGGCGGGAACATTCGAAAACTGCCTGAAGCTGACTCTCTACATTGAGGGCTTGACGAATGGGTTGTCCTATCGCGGCGGAAGAAAGGTTTACTATTTTGCTGACGGTATAGGCATCGTTCGCACCGAGAATGAGTATTTGTCAGGCTCGAGAACTGCAGTTTATGAGCTGACGGAGTATGAGGGAACGGGCGAGGGCTACATGCCGTTTGAGGACGGAATGATGCGCAAATACGATGCGCTTGATCTGACGGACGGCTTTGTGGGCTCATCGATCTACACGTACGTTGAGGATGAAAACGGAGATATTGTAGTGTTCGAAGACCGCAAGGGTATTCGCGAGTTACCGCCGCCGATCACACAATATAGCTCGATTCAGGGCGAGCAGATCGAAGAAAGGCTGTGGAGTGCCGGCAATTGGAAAGAGGGTCACGAAAAGTTCTTTGAGAACAACATCAAGCTTATGGCGCACTTTATCGGCAGACCGAGCCGTAATGCGCATGATTCAGCAAGATCGATCGCGCTTCACGACTACAATCTGAAGCTTATGGAGGGCTTTTCGGAGAATGGTGTACCCGATGCGTGGTGCGGCTTATACGCGTGGTTATCGCTTATTAAGGCTGCGGCACACTTCCAGCGCGGTGTTTGGGAGCCTGAGAATACCGAGAAGGGATTTATGTGCCTTGAGACGGCGCTCGCCTATTACAAAAAGTGGGATTCCTTTAAAGATGGTGAGCTGCTCGATCTTGGTAATGAGGGAGCATTCGGAAAAGCTAAGTATATCAAGGGCGAAGAAATGCTGATGCTTCCAAACGGCAAGTGCGAACCGCTTGAAGAGCTTGATAGCAATGGAAATGCCATGTATTACTGCATGACCGCAAAAAGCGGCTGGTGGTGGTTCGACCCGATCCGAGAGGACGAACGCTTCAAGGAGTACATCAAGCGCGCGGGAGAGCTTTTAGAGAGCAAGTAAAATCAATGCAGTACCGCATGATTCCCATGGCGAGGATGTGAGATCAAGTCTGCAGCTTGAATCATGCGGTACTGCCCGAAGTACGGGCTCATCGAAATCAAAAATGCGTCAAGGTTGGAGGAAATTGTTCCAACTGTGCCGCTTGAGGGTTTAATTTATAGGAGATTACTTAATGAAAAATAAACAGCTGCGTTATTTTAAAAGCTATCTGATTCCGATAATAATAGGCGGAGTTATCGCGTTACTCGGAATGTTGATTTACAGGTACGGATATGAAATTTGGGTTCTCGGCAGACCGATCATGGTGGTAGGTGTCGCGATCGTATTGTTCTTTTTAGCAATTCGAGTGAGTGAGGCGAATTTTCAGGAATATTTCAATTCAAGACTTAGCGAGCTTCCGATGGTTCAGGGGCTCGAGCTTGACCCCGAATATGAGGTTGGAGCATATTCCTTTGAAAACAACCACTATGCAAAAATCGATAAAGCAAATGTTCCGCGCTCGGAAATCTTCGTTCGCACTTTATTCTATTTTGACAAGCAGCTTCATGTTGTACGCGGAGTTGCAAACATGGAAACCGGCGAAGAAGACAAGCGTATATTCTCCTTCGCTAAGGCAACTGCATCATATGAAGATATCGAAATTAAGGTAAACGGAATGACCAAAAAGGTTTCGGTTATGACGGTCGTCGGCGAAGATGGAAGTGCTTGTAAATTCCCTGTAAAATACAACGATATCGAGATAGACCAGCTTGTTACAAAAATTAACGAACGTTACGGCAAATAAGAAAAGGGCTGTATCAAGTAAGGAAATTCCTGCTTGATACAGCTCTGTAATTTTATTTGCGATGGAGTATGCGCATCGCGCCGCCGATGATCGGCTTGGCGTTGAGCGTAAAAATTACGATAATTCCGACAGCTCCGATAACGATCCAGCCCTTGATCTCGAGTATCATAGCTGCAGCCTGAATGAGTATCACGGCGGTGTTGACTATCAGCTTCGGCGTGTGAAGATTGAAGCGGATCATCTTTCGTGTGTTAACGGCTCGGATGATAAATACTATAAAATAGCTGAGGAATGTCGCGATTGCGGCACCGTTTGCGCCGAGCCCTGTCGGAATCAGCAGAAGATTGAATGCGATATTGACCACAGCTCCGATAGCGGCTGTCACGAATGAATAAACGCTCTTTTTGTCAACAAGGTACACGCTTCCCATAAAGGTAACGAGGCTTGAAAATACGGTTGCGGCAATGAGCATCGGCATGTACTGCCATGCGGTGTAGTAGCTGTCTGCGAAAAGGACGACAGAAGCGAGCTTTGAGGCGGCAATGAGTGCCGATGCTGAGATAAACAGCATGCCCTGAAAGCTGTCGAATACCGTTCCGAAGAATGCCTCATGCTGCTTTCGCGATTCGGTGTCGCGCTCGGTTACAGCGGAGAACTGCCATGCTTCGATGAAAATTCCCGAAAGCAGAATGAGCATCGTCGGAATCTTGAATGCCGCGGCGTAAAGTCCGTTGACCTCGTCGCCGATAAAGCCCTTTATCATGTATCTGTCGGAAACATTGGTTATCCACCAAAATACCGTCGTCGGTATCATAGGTATGCCAAAGCGAAGCATATCCTTGGCTATTATGCGGTCGAAAAGCTTGTGCCTCGGCTTGATGTCATCGCGGATTACAAATACTATCACCGCCGAAACCACCGCGTCGGCGATCACAACGCTCAACACATAGCCGAGCACCCCGATATCCATAACTACCAAGAACAGCACATTAAGCGAGATCGTCACCGCCGTTGCAATAATTCCCTGAAGCGCGAAAAACGAGGTCATCCCGCGCGCTCTGACATACTGTGCAAGCAGAGAGTGAATGTTTGCAATAAAGGCGTAGAGGATTATCAGCCACATGTAGCCATCGAAATATTCGATCCGCTCGAGCAGGGGATAGAAAGCGAGCGATATTAAAAAGCCTATGAGAATTACAAGAAATCCGGTTGAGAGCACCCGGCGTCTGTCAAGGCTTTTGTCGAGCGTAAAGCGAAAGGTCGCATCGACAATTCCGAGCGACAGCAGGGGCATTAAAAGATTTGCGCTCTGCGTAATTATATCGGCTGTGCCGTACTGCGAAGCCGAAAGATAGCTCGTATAAAGCGGCATCAGGAGGAACACGAGCAGCTTTGAGCCGAATGTTCCTATGCCGAGGATCGCCGTGTTTGATAACAGCTTTTTATATTTGTCCATTAATAACTCCAAAATCAAAGAAGCGGCGCGAAAAGTCTTAAAATACTCATTATAAGCCCATGCTTGCCGCGAATTTTTTTGTAGCGTTCCTTTGTGATCTCCTCGGAAATTTTGAGCGTTTCTACAAAGTCGCGCTTGGCATCCATAATAGATGGGTTGTCGTAGATCAGCGCGGCGGATTCAAAATGAAGATAAAGGCTTCGATAGTCGAAGTTTATCGATCCGACAACGCAAATGCTGTCATCGCTGACAACGACCTTGGAATGAATGAATCCCGGAGTATATTCGTAAATCCTGACGCCCGAATTAATGAGCGTTCCGTAAAAGGATTGGGTTACCATGTGAACATACCACTTGTCGGGAACACGCGGTGTGATTATTCTCACGTCGATACCGCTTTTTGCCGCGAAGCAGAGCGCGGTCAACAGCTCGTTGTCGGGGATGAGGTAAGGCGTCATGATGTAGATATAATCCTTAGCCTTGTTTATCAGATTGAAATAAACGAGCTCACCGACGCATTCACCGTCGAGCGGAGTGTCAGCGTAGGGCTGAACATAGCCCGTGCACATCTGACTGCATGCGTCAGGCTCCCGCTTTTGGGACTGATATAGGAATGCGTTAATATCCTTATCGGGCGCATATTTCATATACCAATGCTCGAGAAAGATCAAAGTAAAGCTCCGAGCTGCGTCGCCCTTTAACATAACCGCGGAGTCCTTCCAATGACCGAATCTCTCGTATGCGTTGATATACTCGTCAGCGAGGTTAATACCACCCGTAAATGCAGTATGACCGTCAATCACAACGATCTTTCTGTGGTCGCGGTTATTCTGAATTACGGTTGCGAGGGGAATGAACGGATTGAATACCATTACCTTTATTCCGAGCTCGCCGAGAATTTTGTCGTAGTTTTTGGGAAGCGTGCTCATACAGCCCATGCCGTCCCAGATAAGGCGGACGTCAACTCCCTCTTTAACCTTTTCGATGAGGAGCTTGAGAATGGAATCCCACATTATGCCCTCATGAATTATAAAATATTCGAGGAAGATAAATTTTTTCGCCTTTGAGAGCTCTTCCATAAGAGCTTCGTATTTTGCCTCTCCCGAGGGGAAATACGTTATTTTGGTATTTTTATAAACGGGATAGGACGCCTTTTCTGCGAGATATGAGGCGTGATTGGCTTTGGTTCGGCTCGATTTGCGCATCTCATCCGTGATGGCTGGATCCTGCTTCATATGCGGGCGGACAATCGAAGCGGATTTTTTAGCGCGCCTTTTAAACAGATAGGTTGACGATTGCAGGCGGGATGCCAGATACATAAGACCGCCGAAGATCGGGAAGGTGAGTATAAGTATCGACCAAATCAGCTTGTACGCAGGATTCTGGTCTGAGTTAATTAAGAATATGACGACGAAGATGCTTATGGCAGCCATAGCCGCCATGATCGGGAGCGTGTATGTGCCGACTGCGCTGACAAGGAGGACAAACGCAATTATCTGCAAAAGCGCGAAAAGAGCAGTTGTTATAAGTCTGCCCGGAAAGCTTTTTAAATATTTTTTGCGCAATTCCATCCCTCCCATCACAATTGTATCTTCTTTTTATTATAGCATGTTTATCAATTTCTTGCAAGGCTTATTTCTGATTATTGTAAAATAATTTCAAAAAGCTTGACAAATTTGTGCTATTATGTAATAATATTTATAGTAAATTTTCAGAATCGAGGAGAGATCATATGTCAAAGATTAAGGTAACAATCTGGAACGAGGGTCGCCATGAAAAGACCGCAGAAGGCGTAAGGGCGATTTATCCGAGAGGAATACACAATACGATCAAGGAATTTCTCGAAAAGAACGAGGATATGGAAATTCGCACGGCAACGCTTGACGATCCCGATCAGGGACTATCTGATGAGCTTTTGAATGACACAGATGTTCTCATGTGGTGGGGACATATGGCGCATTGGGAGGTCAAGGACGAGCTTGTCGAAAAGATCAAAAACCGTGTTTGGAATGAGGGCATGGGCTTTGTTGCAATGCACTCCTCGCACGAATCCAAGCCGTTCAGAAGCATCGTTGGTACCTCGGGTCAGCTCTCGTGGGGCGATGACCAACGTGAGATCGTTTGGAATATCATGCCTCAGCATCCGATCGCGGCGGGAATCCCCGAGTATTTCGAGCTTGAAAGAGAAGAAATGTACGGCGAGCCCTTCAGAATCCCTCAGCCCGACGAGCTCATTTTCACGAGCTGGTACGAGGGCGGCAACATCTTCAGAAGCGGACTTACCTATTACCGCGGAATTGGAAAGGTGTTCTACTTCCAGCCGGGTCATGAGTGGTGCCGTTCATTCCACAATCCGTATGTTCAGAAGATCCTCACGAACGGCGTTCGCTGGGCTGCGCCGAACGAGATGATCATTTCACGTCCTACAAAATGCCCGCATCGCAGAAAGCCGGTCGAGGAGCTTGACGAGGCAAAGAGGGCGAACTAAGCTTTCAGATCCAATAAGGGGCTGTTGCAGGTTGAAAACTTGCGGCAGCCCCGAGCGCGAATGAGCCCAAATACGACGTTTTTTGTGTGCAATGCACACAAAAATGTCACCCTTAGTGGGTGACAAGGCGTATTTTATGGGAGCTTTTGCACTCAAGTGCAAAAGCTCCCTTGAATACCGAAAGGAGTAATGTGTTTATGTTTAAGCTTCCTGATTATCATAAGTCAACTGAGGTTCTCCACTATAACTGCGAAAAGCCGCGTGCCTATTTCGTGCCTGCCGACTGCCGCGAGGATACAGCGGTAGAGCGCAGAGCGTCGAGTGCTTTTTTCAAGAATTTGTGCGGAGAATGGGATTTCAAATTCTTAAGCTCACCTGCAGAGCTTTGCGATTTTACGGCTGATGATGCCGTAGTTAATTGGGACAAGATCACCGTGCCGATGAATTGGCAAATGATGCTTGGCAGAGGAATGGATGTTCCAAATTATACAAACATCAACTATCCGTTTCCGCTTGATCCGCCGCATGTTCCGACAAAGAATCCGTGCGGACTCTATTCGCGCGACTTCATCATTCGTGAGGATGTGCTCAAAAGCAAGCTCGTTTATATTAATTTCGAGGGCGTTGATTCCTGCTTCTACCTTTATGTAAACGGCAAATTCGCGGCATACAGTCAGGTTTCGCATATGACGAGCGAGATCAATATAACCGATTATCTCGTTCCGGGCAAAAACAATCTGAAGGTTGTTGTGCTCAAATGGTGCGACGGCTCGTATCTCGAGGATCAGGATATGTGGCGCTTGTCGGGAATCTTCCGCGAGGTGTATTTACTTTACCGCGACCCCGTGCACATTTCCGATGTGTTTATAAAGCCTACGCTTTCGGACGATTTTTTGACTGCCGATGTCAGCGTTCAGCTTGAAACAACCGGAAAATGCAGCATCAGCTACAGCTTTGAGGACGCCTCGGGTGAGGTGCTTGCAAGCGGAGAGACATCGGATAATCTGATTGAGTTTAGCATAGGTAATCCTAAGCTTTGGAGCGACGAGCTGCCGAATCTCTATTCGCTCTACCTTTACTGCCAAAATGAGATAATCCGCTTTGATGTCGGCTTCAGAAAGATCGAGGTTAAAAACAAGGTTATCTACATTAACGGCAAAAAGGTCAAGGCGCGCGGAGTCAACCGTCACGACAGCCATCCGCTTCTCGGACACACCACCCCCTACGATCACATGCTCCGTGATCTGTTCATTCTGAAGCAAACCAACGCCAATGCCATCCGCACCTCGCATTATCCCAACGACCCGCGCCTTGTCGGCCTTTGTGACC
>JAZNMQ010000084.1:0-13126 GCA_045579745.1 Candidatus Flemingiibacterium sp.
AAACGACCTTTATCATAAACATACTCCAAATAATGCGGTTTGTTTTATTATACAATAAAAAAATCGGATTTGCAACAGCCTCGGGCGCGAATGCGCCCTGGCGATGCTGTGCATCGCATATACTGCGGTTTTTGTGTGCAAAGCAGACAAAAATGGAACCCCTGGTGGGTGACAAGCTGTATTTTATGGGAGCTGTTGCACCTAAGTGCAACAGCTCCTGGTTATTATTTTACGATGCGGAGCTGTTTTTGGATGTCATTTTCGACATCTGACGCTGTGCCATAACAAGTCCGTAGTATATGCCTTTCTTCCGCATAAGCTCATCGTGGGTTCCAACCTCGGCGACGGTGCCTTTATCAAGCACGATAAGACGCGTGGCGTTGCGAAGTGTGGAAAGCCTGTGCGCGATTGCAAGTGTGGTTCTGTCCTTGATAAGCTTTTGGAGCGATTCCTGGATTTGACGCTCCGTTTCGGTATCGAGCGATGCCGTTGCCTCGTCGAGGATCAGTATGCGCGGATTATGAAGCAGAGCGCGAGCGATCGAAACTCGCTGGCGTTCTCCGCCGGAAAGGGTGTGTCCCTTTTCACCGACCTTAGTGTTGTAGGCATCGGGCAGCTTCATTATAAATTCATGCGCGCCTGCAATTTTTGAGGCTGTGATTATCTCATCGCGGGTAGCGTCGGGTTTTGCATATGCGATATTATCGTATATGGTTCCTGCGAACAGGAAGGTTTCCTGAAGCACGACGCCTATCTGAGAGCGAAGGCTATCCTGCGAAATATCGCGCAGGTCAACGCCGTCTACCTTTATAGAGCCGTCGCCGATATCGTACATGCGCATCAGCAAATTGATGAGCGTCGATTTTCCGACACCGGATTTTCCGACAATTCCAATCATTTCGCCGGGCTCAATGTGTAGATTGATCTTCTTGATGACATCTGTTGTTTCATCGTATCCGAACGAAACGTTTTCAAAGTCAATTGTGCCCTTTATGTCAATGTCCTTTGCGTCCTCTCTGTCTGCGACATCGACCTTTTCGTCGATTATCTCAAACACCTTAGTGGTAGAGGTCAGAAACTGAACAAATCTTCGCGGAAGATTAGCTATCCATCTGAGCGGACCGTAGATCATTCCGACGTATGCGGAAAACTGAGCCATTTCACCGAGGGTCATTTCTCCGCCGAGGATTTTATTACCGACATAGAATAACAGGAAAAATTCGCCGATTTCCATAAAGAAGTTGAGCCAAGGCCATATCATAGCCCAAAGGCGTTCGTTCCGTATCGAAATATCGCGGTATTTTGCGGAGATATCTTCAAATCGCTTTGACTCGCGGCGTTCCATGCCGAATGCTTTTACAACGCGTATACCTGAGAAAATATCGTGAAGTATCGTGTTTGCCATAGAATCCGCACGCCACTGAGCTTCCCAAAAACGATGGATCCATTCCCAGAAAAACTTAAACGATAATGCAACGATAGGCGCAGGGAAGAGTATTAAAAGCGCAAGCCTCCAATCGTATATGAACAGTACCGTGCCCACTGAGATGAGCATAAGCGCCTGTTCGATCATTTCAGGCATTGCGCCCGTGATGAAATGGCGGATTTGTGCGGTATCGTTATTTACGCGGTTCATCAGCTCGCCTGCTGTGCGTTTGGAAATGCGGGAAATTGACATTAACTGAATTTTGCTGAATACTATTTCGCGAAGCTTGATTATGACCTTGTTTCCGGCGTGTACGAGTGCTCGGCTTCGCACGATCGACAGAAGCGTTGTTACTATCTTTACAAGTGCGAGAGATGATACAACAAGAACAAATTGAAAAAGCTGAACATTTTCGGGGTTCGCTGTATTAATGAATCCATCGACCATGACTCTGTTTATGTACGGATTTATTAAATTGACACCCGTGATTGCGAAAAAGAGTACAACTGATAATAGTAAATGCCACTTGTAGGGCTTTGCTATATCCCAAAGACGCTTTATAATGCCCTTTTTGTCGATGCAATGCGGGCACAGTGATGAGCCGGGTGGGAAGGGTCTGCCGCATTTTTCGCAAAAGCGAACGATATCCTTTAAATAATCGGAATTGAATTCCCCGTTTTCCTTGTAGCGGTTCAGCCGCTTCATGACCGCGCCGTATTCTGTGGTATGAGAGCTGTCTGCGCGGCAGATAAGCATATCTGCGCCGTTTATTGTACATTCGCACAGCGCGCATCCGATTCCTGCGGTCATACGGAAATCTGTGGCATCTGACAGCGCGATTTCTTTTACTTTATCTCCGTTTTGATAAACCTTAATCGACTCCTTTGTAAAAGCGACAAGTCCATCAACAAGCTGTTCTGTCGGATTGTCAACATCAACGCGGTCGCAAAGATTAAACTCAAATGCGGTTATCAGCTCGTCGCGAGAGAGGGAAGCATCAATCGAGTGTAAGCGTTCCCATATTCGCGCGGCGTTCGCTTCCGCTCGCTCGGAGGCAATCAGGTCGTTATCTATCTTATGTTGTTCCATTCTTTTCTCCATGCTTTAAAATGTACTTGAATTTACAAATAAAGCTCGATTTTCTTATAGCTCTGACGGTCGAGCGCTTCGACATCAGGTATCACATAACGGTTTCCGTCAACATCTAAAATAAAAATTCTCTCGGTGCCGTCAGCGTTTGTCGCCTTTATGATACTGCGGTAGGTGTCCTGAAGCGTGAAGGTCTTTTCGCCGAAGTCGCATACTGTTTTCCAATACGAGAAGCCGTAGTGCTCCTTTAGCGAAAGAATCTTTTTAATTACGGGAGTATAGTATTTTGTTTCAAGCTCAGTCGTGAGAAGCAAGCGCTCAGCCTTGTCGAAATCGTCAAGCGAGCGAATAAATCCGATTTCCTTTTTATTCTTATCAAGCACCGAGATGTATTCGTTTGGCATATCGAACGGAAATGCACGCGACAGGAAAATACGGTCGAGCACGATTTCCTGCTTGCCCTCGGGAATATCGGGATTCTGAACCTCGTCCTTGCCCTCCTCTGCAAACAGCGCATCCTTGGGCTTGTCGATAATGGCGCGAAGACCGATAAAGCCGTTCTTCTCTGTGATTTTGCAATTATCTCGATTCAGATATACGATATCAACTATACCGCGAAGCTCGGCGGGAACTCCGTTTTCTATTTTGTTTTCTGACATTTTATGACCATGACCTGCAATTGCAGATCTACCTTTCTTGCCTATTTGTGTCTTTTATATTTGCATGACCTTGCATAAGCCCAAGGTGGGCGCTTTAAGCCTCGATGCCGATGTTCTTGAGTGCTTCAACCTGCATCTTGTAGAGCTTGTAGTAGATGCCTTTTTTGTTGATCAACTCAAGATGTGTTCCGAATTCGGGCATCTTGCCGTTTTCGATAACGATAAGCTTGTCTGCATCGCGCAGAGTCGAAAGTCTGTGCGCAATCATTATTGTCGTACGACCTTTTACAAGGCGTTCAAGTGCGGACTGAATCTGACGCTCGGTTTCGGTATCCATAGCCGCAGTCGCTTCGTCCAAAATCAGAATCTTCGGATTTCGAAGCACGGCTCTCGCAATAGATACTCTCTGACGCTCACCGCCCGATAGGTCCTTATAGCCAAAGCCTATTCTGGTGGAGTATGCGTCCGGAAGCTTCATTATAAAGTCGTGAGCTCCTGCTATTTTTGACGCTTCGATAATCTCGTCAAGTGTTGCATCGGGACGTGCGTAACGAATATTGTCGAGAATCGTTCCCATGAACAGATAGGTTTCCTGCGATACTATCGAAATGCTTCGTCTGAGGTCGGAAAAGGATATGTTTTTGACATTTACCCCGTCAATCAGTATCTCGCCCGAGCTTGTGTCGTAAAGGCGTATCAGCAGATTTGCGAGCGTCGATTTTCCGGCACCCGTGTGACCGACTATGCCTATAACCTTTCCCGGTTCGATATCGAAGCTTACACCGTCGATGACCTTGCGATTCTTGACATAAGAGAATACTACGTCCTTAAATGTAACTCTGCCCTCCATGTTTTCCATCGGGATCGGATTCTCCGGCTCGAGGACCTCGGGAACTGCATCCATTACCTCGAAAAGTCGAGAGCAGGCATTCAGGCAGTCGGTTGCCCAATATGTACAGTCGATAAAGAAATACATCGGACCGTATACCATATTCATGTATGCGATAAATGTGAGGAGCATACCGTATGTGAGGTCGCCCTTTATGACCATCCATCCGCCAAAGCCCCAAGCAAGGACATTGCTGAGAAACAGTATAAAGCTTGTCAAGGGCCAGGCGACGTTCTGGAAGTTGGAAAGGTTTTTATCGTTCGTTGCAAGGCGCTCGGAATAGCGGTTAAAGCGAGTGACCTCGTTTTTTTCGCGCGAGAAGGCTTTAACCACGCGGATTCCGCCGAGCACATCGCTGAGTGCTCCGTTCAGTGAGCGCGAGCTTGAGAATCGTTTTGCATGAAGCTTGTCAAGTCTTGTGAATATAAAGCGAACGCTCATTGCGAAGAATGGAATCGTGATGAGCGACAAAAATGCGAGCAGCGGATTAAATACGAACATCATAATAATCAGAGCGATTATCTGAACGATATTGATGAGAAAATAGGGAACGCAGTCGCAGAAAAAACCGTAGATCGTTTGTGCGTCGTTATTGACCTGAGTCATCAAGCCGCCCGTTTGACGGCTGGTGAAAAATCCGATTGACAGCCGTTGAATGGCGTTGAAGATTGTTTGCTTGAGGTCAAATGTGATCAGCGCGGCAATTTTTGTGGAAATTATGAGGTTTATCATATTAAGCAGGATGTTCACAATACGCATTCCGATGATCATTCCGAGCACGAGCAAAATCTGACCGTAGAAGCTGCCGTTTTCGTTCAGGACCTCGTCGTAATAAAAGGCTGAACCGATGTAGGGTGAAATGACTCCGAGTACGCTCATCAGTATCAGCAGTACGAGAACGACAAGCATTTTCATCCTATATTTAATGAAGAAAACCGACATTCTGGAGATCAGCTTTCTCTTGTCCATACAGCGAGGGCAAACCTTGCGGTTGGGGTCGGGATAGCGCGAGCCGCATTTCGGGCAGAAAAGCGATGCCTTGGAATCTTCCTCGTCAAGCTCGAAGGGCTCGCCCTCCTTGGCTTTTTTAATATATTTTACAAACAGCAAAAGCTGAGCCTTGAAGCTGTTTGTTGCGAGCGCAAGGAGCAGTCTGCCGCTTGATTTTTCGTCGGCAGCGGTCAAACGGCAGGATGACAAAAGCTCCTCGACCGCGAAGTCCGATAAATCCTTCAGCATATGGCATTCATATGACATTTCGGTAAATTCCGCTTCAAGGCGCGATGTGTGTGCAGCAGAAAAGATCTTGTTTACATTTTTCTTTTCCTTTAATGTCACCATGCCGCATATTATCATAAGCTCATCTGCTGTAGCTGCAATATAGCAGTCACAGCATGTGCCGTCTTTCATTCTATCGCCCTTGGCAAGAAGCAGAATCTTGTCCTCGGCGATGCCCTTTTTGTCAATAAGCTCAATAAGCCCCGACGGGTAATTATCAAGTGCAACCAATTTTGCGAATCCTCCGTATTAACGCAGACCTATTCGGTACCTAACGATTTTCCATAACTCTAATTATACAATAATAAAATGGTTATGTCAATATTATAATCCAATTTGCAAATGTGCAATTTATATTTTAACTCGGTGAAATGTTAATATGTTATTTGTTTAAAGTAACAAATTTTTTTAAAATATTGTAATTTCTCTTGACATGGGAAGACAATTGTGATATTATTTTTTTCTCATAAGGATTATTGTTTTATTTTATATCGGGAGTAGATAGAATTGATTAATAACTCAAGAGATTACAAGAAATTAAAACATGATTTTCAGACGATGCCGATGGAATACCGTCCGATCCCGTTTTACCATCTTGACGGGTGCTTTGCCGAGGACGGTGAGCTTCGTGCGGATTTAGATAAAAACCTTTCATTATATAAAAAGAGCGGATACGGTGGACTTTGTCCGATACCGGTTTCCGCCGAGCTTGCCTACAAGGCTACATATCCCGAGTATGCGACAAGCGAATATTACAGCGGATACAAAGCGCTTCTTGATAAAGCAAAGGATTTAGGGTTAAAGGTTATTTTTTACTGCGACAGGGATTACCCGACCGGACGCGCCGGCGGTGAGCTTGAGAGGGAGTTCCCCGAATCGACTGCATTGATGCTTTGCCGCTTTGAATATGAGTGCATGGAGGGGCAAAATGTGTCGCGCGCACTTCATGCAGAAGATGGTGATAAGCTCATGTCACTCGTTGCGGTTGAGGTTGACAGGAGAATTGTAATTGATCTGCGCGAATTTGTTGAGGACGGTAAGGTCGTTTGGACTGTTCCGACGGGCAACTGGAATATTCAGGAGTATGTATGCACAAAGTGCAATAACGGATATGTCAATTTCATGAGCTATGACGCGTGCATGGATTATATATCGTTGACATACAAGCGTTTTGCCGACCGATTCGCTGATTACATCGGCGATGTTGTAAACATGACGCTTTTTAAGGATCTGCAATATCAGGCTCCGAACCGCCGCATGTGGGATTATAGCTTTAACGATGTTTTTAAAGCAAGATACGGCTTTGATCCGTCGCCATATTATCCCGCGCTTTGGGAGGATATCGGCGAGGATACCGCTCATTATAAGGCGCTGTTTATGGATTGCCGCGCTCATATGTTCGCAGACGGATTTTTTAAGGCGGTTGGCGATTTTACAAGGCGAAATCAGCTTGTATCGACAGGTTATACGGTTGAATCAAAGGAGCTTTCATGCGACGGATTTTTGTGGCGACGCCACGGTGGAGCTGTCGGAGTTGACCTTGCACATTCGTATATGTATGGCTTCAACGGCTTGAAGGTTGCTTCCTCAGCCGCGTATAACTACGATATTGATTGCGTATCGTGTGTGCTTTATGAAGATTACAGCGTGCTTGACAGACGAGTGCTTTTCTGCGAGGCGATGAACGCGTTTGCACGCGGTGTAAACTGCTTGATACCAAATACACTTTGGATGTCGGGCAGAGCACGTATTCCGCATGAGGTTTCGCATCGAAACTACCGATATGCCGAGTATCTTCCCGAGCTTTTAAGCTACATGACACGCTGTCAGACCATGCTTCGCGGCGGACGTCATATCGCAGATATAGCAATGCTTTATCCGATTTATTCCGCACATTCAAAGAGCTATCTCCACAAATCCGAGGTGCAGGGCTTTGAATATTTTGCGTCGCCTGACAACGCTGACTATATGACGCTTATTAACAGCATCATGTCATATTCGGGCAGAGATCTGACGCTTATTCATCCCGATGTGATGAGAGAGCGAGTCAGTGCAGATGACGGTATGCTTTATCTTAACAACTCGGTTAACTTTGAACATTTTCGCGTTCTGATTATGCCCGGAATGTCGGTTATCAGCATCGAAAATCTCCGTACAATCAAAAAGTTCTGGGATGGCGGCGGAAAGATCATCGCGACTGTTGAGCTTCCGTCAAAGGCTATAGAATTCTCCCCCGAAAAGAATTATGATGACGAGGTTGTCGAGATCATCACGCAAATATTCGGAACAAGCGGTGCCGAGCTTGAGTCGATGCACGAAATGTATGAAAATCAAAACGAAAACGGCGGTGCTGCGTATTTCCTCCCATCGGATATGACGGGTGCTGACGGTACGTATTATGTTGCAAGCAAGGTTATTGCAGACCTGCTTGACAGTCTTGACGTGAGTTATGATGTCAGGATAACGAATATGCCGACGCTTGACGAAAAGGGACTGCTAAATCTCCCCTTGCCGTCATTTAAAGGCTCCGGAGTCGCCGAGGCACTTGTAAAGGGCGGTGTGTTCGGCTACATCCATAAAAAGCAGAATGGCTGTGATGTGTATTTCTTTGCCAACTCAAGCAATGCAGACTACAATGACGATATTCTCCTGCGTGGACGGCATTTGCCCGAGCTGTGGAATCCGCACAACGGCAAAATTAAGCGCGCTGATTATGAGCATGTAGAGTACAGAGGCGAGGTTTACACCAAAATCGCGCTCAGTCTTCCCAAAGAAGAATCTGTGTTTGTGGTAAGCGCATCCGAAAAGGAATCGCTTGGGATATTCCGGGATTTTACAAAATAATTTTATAAAGAAAAGCAGCAGCTTGACATGTTATCAAGCTGCTGCTTTTGTGCTTTATATTTTACATTGATGCGATTTCCTCGCGTGCGATTTCAACCCAACGCTTGAAGCGTTCGGGGCGATGCTCTACGGTGTGAGTATCCTTTAAGACCATTTCGAGGTTGCAGTTTTTTGCCGCGCGCAGAGTGCTTCTGATGTCGGAGCGGATCGCCTTCTCGTCGAAGCCAACGCAAACAGGCGAGGGATTCGGCTTTTTGCTGAATACATAATTCTTGCCGAGCACCTCAGCCGCGAGCTCGTTATCTGACCAAGGCGAAACGGAAAGTCTGCGAAGATTCGGGATCTCCTTTAAATACTTCCAACGCTTTTCGATTGGTTCACAGCAGCCGTAGCAGTTGAGTCCGAAGTGCGACAGAAGCTCCTTTTGATACGGGAAGATGAACTCGCCGAACATATCCGCAGAAACTCCGACGGTTTCCTGACTTTCGGCAAATCCCCAGATGTCTTTCGTTCTGACCGTGCCCGTAAAATCGCTCTGCGGAAGCAAATCGGTGAAGCCGTAAGCACCCGAGCCGATTGTTTCACCGTCGCTTAGTAATGTGTGCAGTCCTTCGCTCGTGTAGAAGTTCATGAGATTTTCGTAATCTTCTTTCAGAAAAGCCATAAGCTCGTGAAGCTTTTCGGGATAGTCATACATCGCGAACATGAAATTTTCGAGTCCGAGCAGATCGATTGCATCGGCAGTCAATCCGAATGTCCAGCACATGCTTCTTCTGATTTTGACATCCAGAATATCGCCAATCATATCATTAACATAAGCAACCTCATCGAAGGTGCTTTGCTTGTCGACAGTAAAGGTACGGTGCTTTAACTTATGGAAATCCTCCTCCAGATCCTTGATGGGAGCTTCCCAAACGCGGCTGCCTCGGTTGCTGCCGTAATGATTGACTACCTTAACGCCGTAGTTGCTGTATTGCGTGTGCCATCCAATAGGATATGTGTTTGTAATAACATTATCGTCGCCAAGTGATTCGAGGAACAGACGAGATCTCAAGTTCCACTCGATTTTTCTGTTCTTTGGCTCGGTGCAGGTGAGCATGTCGTCGGTGATTACTTCGCACCATGAGCCCTCGGGCATGCAAAGAAGCAGGATGTCGTCGCCCTCAAGCTTATTCTGCTTTATCCATTTTTGCTTTTTTGCCTGCATCGTGTCTGATATTGAGATATCGTACACTTTTTTCGCAAGCTCTCTGAGTATTTCTCTGTCGTTCATATTCTACCTCTGAAAATGAATCCTAATTTGCGCGTTTAAGAGCCCTCAAAAGCCCAATTGCAACAAAGGATGAGATAATAGATTTGATTATATCGCCAAGCAGAAACGGTACTGATACCGTAAGCGCGGAAGCTATAATATTAAAGTTGTTATAAAAGCACATGAATAATATCGCGATGAAATGCTGTATCGGTATTCCGACTGCGATTGAAACGAGAGCGTATCTGAAAAAGTGAGGCTTTTCTCCCTTCAGAAGGCTTATTGCAACTGCGGCAATAATAAATCCGAAATAGAAGCCTCCTGTCGGCCCGAACAGCTTTCCGGGACCTGAGGTGCCGCCTGCAAAAACGGGCATTCCCACAAGTCCGATGAAAATATAAATTGCAATCGTAAATGCCGCGTGCTTTGGCTTTTGAATAAATCCGATAAGATTTACGATTATCGTATGAAGGCTTAAAACGATAGGCGTGAACGGAATCGGGATAACTATGTACGATGCGGCGCACAGTAGCGCGACGCAGAGAGCTATCTTCGTTATGAGCGCGGTCTTTTCGCTCGATGCTGTGAGCTTTTTCTCCATGTTGATCTGACTTTCGGAGAAATCAGTATTTTTCGATATCGATACGAGTTACCGTACCCGTGATTCCCTCGCCGAGGAAGATTGAAGCTGTTCTCTCAAAATCGCACGGCTCGTCGCTGACGAAATAGCTGATCCTTCCGAGTCTGCTGCGGTCAGGGCTTCCCTTTGCTTCAATTATATCGCGAAGCTCTGCGGCTGCGGCGGCAGAAACATTAATGAGCGTTGATTCGGGCAAAACCTTTGCAATCGCTTCAGAAATGATCGGATAATGCGTGCAGCCGAGAATGACCGTATCCGCTCCCGCATTTCGTATATCGGCAAGATAATGCTCTGCGGCGAGGCGCGTAATCTCATCATCGGGTGAAATAAAGCCGTTTTCAACAAGCGGTACGAAAAGAGGGCATGCGACCGACATAACCTTGAAGCCGGAATCAATGCGCTCAAGTGCCTTTTCATACGAGCGGCTTGCGACCGTAGAGTGTGTACCCGAAATGCCGATTATGCCGTTTTTAGTTGCTTTTGCGGCGGCGCGTGCTCCTGCATCGATAACGCCGACGATTGGGATATCGGGATACCTCTCACGTAAAATGCCGATGGCGTTTGAGCTGACGGTTCCGCAGGCTACCATTACCGCATCAATATTATGCGACATGAGAAAATTCATGTCCTGAATAGAATATTTGATTATTGTCTGTTTGGAACGCGAGCCGTAGGGAACTCTGCCTGTATCGCCGAAATATATGATATCCTCATACGGGATCAGCTTTCGGACTTCCTTTAATGCACTGAGTCCGCCAAGGCCGCTGTCAAATATACCTACCAAATATTATTCATCCTTTCCGAGAGCAATGTTTACAAGCTTGTCGATGATTTCGGAATAGGTCATACCATCGTGCATTAAAAGTTTTGGATACATGCTTATATTTGTAAATCCGGGGAGCGTGTTGATTTCATTAAACAGTATTTCCTCGCGTGCACCGTGACGGCGAACGAAGAAATCAACCCTCGAAAGTCCCTCTACTCCGAGCAGTGAGCAGATCTGCTTTGCGTAGATCTGAATCTGAGCTGCGGTTTCGGGTTTGATGGATGCGGGGATTCTGTAGGATGCCGTGCTGTCCGCGCTGTATTTGGTGTCATAATCGTAAAATTCGCTGCCCGGAACAATCTGACCGCAGGTTGAGGCGGTGAAGGTCTTTTTTCCTATAACGGCAACCTCGACCTCTTTTCCGCTGATGTATTCCTCAACAAGAACCTTTGAGTCAACTTTTGCGGCGGCGCGAATCGCTTCGATAAGTGAAGCGCGGTCCTTTGCCTTTGATGCACCGACAGACGAGCCCGCGTTTGCAGGCTTTACAAACAGCGGATAGGGAGCAATTTTCTCGCAGCGCTCGGCAATCGTCTTTTCGTTGCCGTCAAAAGAATTGCCGCGGATAAGCATTGATTTTGCCATCGGGATGTTTATACATCTGAGCAGCATTTTTGTTATGCTTTTGTCCATCGAAACGGCGGAGGTGGTGCATTTGCAGCCTACAAACGGTATTCCGCTGAGCTCAAGGTAGCCCTGGAGGGTGCCGTCCTCAGCGTTTTCGCCGTGCATGATCGGGAATATCACATCAATATGAATGGATTTAGGAGCGGTGCCGTCGCTTGGAATCACCAAAATTGCAGAATCGGATGGAGATGGTGAAAGCAGAGCCTTGTCGAGCTTTGAAGTGTCAGCGCACCAGCTGCCGTCCTTGATCGAGTCGACGTCGCCTGTAAAGTGATACCAATCGCCGTCTTTTGTTATACCGACGGAAATGACATCGTATTTGTCATAGTCGATATTGGTGAGAATTGAATGGGCAGATACGAGGGATACCTCGTATTCGTTTGATTTTCCGCCGAAAAGGCAAAGAATGGTTGTTTTGTTCATAGGACAGTTCTCCCTATATAATAATGTAATAATATTTTATTCAGATTGCGTTATTTGGTTCTGGTGATTTCAGCTACACGGATATTTCCGCCGAAATCCTTGCGAAATATACAGGTGACATCAGCTTTGGCACAAAGCTGTTCGATGCGTTCTGATTGGTCGTAGCCGATTTCAAGTATCATAGCGGCATCGCGTTTCATAAGCGGAGTGTAGTCGAGAATGAAACGGCGATAAAAATCGAGTCCGTCGGCACCGCCGTCAAGAGCAAGCCGAGGCTCACACCTTACTTCAGAAGAGAGGGTGTCGATGACATCGGAATTGATGTATGGCGGATTTGATACTATAACGTCAGCCGATGAAATATAATCGCGAATAGATAATGGATTCAGGACATCGATGCAATACAAATCAAGTCTTTGCTCCAAACCATGTAATTTGGCATTTGTACTTGCGATTTTAAGTGCACCGACAGAAATGTCAACGCCGATGGCGCGGATATCGGCACGTTCCATCAAGACTGATATAGCAATGCAGCCGCTTCCGGTGCAGAGGTCGAGTAGAGTGCCGCCGCTTTTTAAATACTTGATTGCAGATAAAACGCAGTGCTCGGTATCAGGCTGCGGAATCAGGCAGTCGTGGGATACATAGAATTTGTATCCGTAAAACCATGCTTCGCCTAATATATATTGAAGCGGCTCGCTCGACAAGCGAAGATTGAGAATTTCAGCGGCGCGTTCGGGAAGCTCGGCATGACGGTTTAAAAGACACCATTCACGAGTATGACCGCATAGAGCGGATACGATTTGAACAGCCTCACCTGACGGGTCGACTGATACTTTTGATAAACCTTGAACAAGCTGATGAAAAGTCATAATCAATTCCTTTCAATAAAAATATTATATCAGAAAAGGTTTTAAAAGTAAATAGCTTGAGTAAATTATTTTGCAAATAACAGATGGTGTACATTGTGCACAGAAATGTCGAATAATGTGAACGATTTGTATCGAATAGATAAAACCTACAAAAACGTTCAAAAATCCCTTGACAAGTGGGTGAAAGGTATGATATAATAGACGAGTCGCGACGGAGAAGAGTGTTGCGGACGTACATGCCAGAGCAGAAGTCGAGGTAAAAAAACTTTTTTAAAAAACTTTAAAAAAGGTATTGACAAAG
>JAZNMQ010000085.1:0-11704 GCA_045579745.1 Candidatus Flemingiibacterium sp.
GAAGCTGAATCTTAGTGCGATTGACGTGCGCTCATTTGAGCAAGGCGATGTCGAAAAAGCGGCGGACTTGCTTCTTGCAGGCGAAGCTGACCTTCGAGCGGCACTGCGCGATGTTTCAGGCAGGCTCAAAGAGCTTGCAAAATGCGACTGCGACCGTGCGATACAGCTCTATTCCAAATAAAGGAGCAGTTGCACTTAAGTGCAACAGCTCCCATAAAATACACCTTGTCACCCATTTAGGGTTCCATTTTTGTGTGCTTCGCACACAAAAACCGGTTGTATTTGGGCGCATTCACGCCCGGGGCTGTTGCAAGTTTTCAACTTGCAACAGCCCAATTTTATTGAGTATTTTTCGAAACGCTTATTTTGCGGCGACAATAATCATGCTTGACGAAGCATCCCATGTAACATTTGAGTCAAATGCCTTTGAGATGAAGCTCATAGGAATCATAATCTCGCCGTCCCTTGAAACTGCGGCGGTGTCGAGCGATATTTCCTCACCGTCAACAATTGCGGTCTGCTCACCTGCGGTGAGCTTTACAACTCGGGAGCACTTCTTGCAAACGATAGAATCCTCGCCCTCGACAACAGCTCCGAGAGCTTCAAATACAGCTCTTGCGCAAACCATCGGTCTGCCCTCGAAAATATACGGGATCGCCTTGTCAAATTCGAGCTGATTTCCGTTAACAGTTACCTTAACAAAGGTTTCGTCATCCGATTCCTTGTGTAAATACCAATCAACGAGCAAAAGCTCACCGAATCTTGAAGCATCCTGGAAGGTCGTTCCCTCGGAATCGCTCCATTTTGCAATGCTGAAGCGCTTGCCTGATGCGTCAGCGTCGTTTATCTGAACGTCAAATCCGAGCTTCATTCCCGTCTTAGCCTTTAGCGACTTGATCGGAATCGCGGCTTCAACGATATATCCGTCGTCGGTAATCCTTGTGGCTGATTTGAATTTTTCCGCATCGCCGTGAATGCCGCAAACGAGCTCGTTTTTGAAGTTTACTCTGTAGTGAGCATCATCTCTGTCATAGTCATAAGGCTTTCTGTTGTCCTCATCAATGAAAAACTCAACAGAGTCCTGTTCCCATGAGTTGGGTGAATCGGCGTTAAGGCAGGAGTCCTTAACCTCTGCAAGCACATAAAGATGCTCATCGTCCCACATTGTGCGTACGACCGCTGTAGCTCCGTTCTCACGCGCGCATTTTTTTACAAGAAGCTTCTGCGTGTTTGCCCAGATATCGTCAATTTCCGCATCGATTACAGGAATTCCCCTCGCGCTGTCGCCCTCTTCAACTATAACCTTAGCACCACTGCCAAACAGGTCGAAATCAACGTCGTTATCCTTTGCAGGAGAAATACCGACAAACGAGCTTTCATAAGCACCAATATCAAAGTTCTCGCCCTGAGGTCTGACTTTTCCGTCAATATCAACGCTCGGTGCCATTGTTCCCGTACCCGTGTCAACGGCAATGGAGTCAGCAAGCAGATGGAAATCTCCATTCTCCGCATCAGCAAACTTAGGATCCGCCCAGATATTGCCGCGATTGAAGCTCTCATCGTCGGGAATATCCTTTCCGCTTCTGAGCTCGGGAAGATTATCCGGATTCGCCATGTTATAATGAATATTGTTTGTTACAACGATGTGATTGTTCTTAGCACCGTAGGAAATCGGTGTCGCACCTACTTCGCACGCCACAGCAATGTTGTTTATAAACTTAACGTTTGTGCACCAGTTTACGGAAAGATTGCCCCAATCAATAAGTGCGGGCGTTCTTCCGTTATTGTAGCAGGTGTTGTTTATAACATCAATATTGCTCGAATTAAAGCAGTGGATTCCGCCGCCGCCGTTTCCATAGCAGATGTTGTTCTCAATAAGCGTACCGCCCTTATAAGGCTCCTTCATCGTACTACCCGTATTCTTATTGTAGTCGATAATTATGCCGTTTCCGTCAGACCACTTTCTGCCGTTTTTGCACATTACATAGCACTTATTGTCATGAACTATGTTGTTGCGGATTATGTTCTTTACGCCGTAGTTCGTATCGATATCGCGAGAGCCGAGCACGCTGATTCCGCTTGCACCGAATAGCGAGAACCACATATTGTTGTATATGTGATTGTTTTCAATCGTTACATAGTCGCAGTCAAGCGTTCCGACGCCGCCTGCAGGAAACATGGAGATATCGCAGTTGCGGATTATTGCATGATGGGGCGGAAGCTTGCCTGCGGCTGTATGGGATCTGCCATTCATTGCGATGCCGTTTGTATTGGTTTTCGCCATCTGAGCTTCGTCGTAGTCCTCACCCGTGTCGAGCTTTCTTAGAAAGAGCTCATAGTTTCTGCGGCCTTCCTCGACGGTAATCTCATCGTTGATACCCTTAAGCGTCAAGCCATCTATAATGATATAGTTAGCATTAATAATAACGGCGTCCCAGCAATCTCCGCCAACCTTGAATATCGGCTTTTCGCCCTTCATAGCGGTATATGTAATGTATGCATCCTCTGTTCCCGAATTTCTGATGTTGAGAATGCTTCCGCGGCTGCAGGTAAATACTCCGTCCATAAAATAAACGGTATCTCCCGGCGCAGTTTTGGATGCGGCGGCTTGAGGTGTTTTAAGCGGAGCCTCGGGTGTCAATCCGGAATTTTCATCTGAGCCGTTGGGACTTACATAGTAAGCTTTTCCGATAATGTTTTCCATTTTAATTTTGGTGAACCTTGACGTCGTTCACATTGTCCTTTCTGAATAATTGATGCAGACGCGTGTTAAACTAACATTTGTCTTTATTATAATTTGACAGGTGCTTCCGTCAGGAATACGCGAGCTGTTTGATGAAATTTTGATAAATTTAAAACCTCAGCTGAGCGAATAGCTCATGTATACTTCGCCCTCGAGCGTTTTCCATTCAATCTTATCGTCGGTCAGGATCATATACCCGTGCGCACTTCCCTCTTTGGGGATTGAGGTCGAGCCCGGATTGAGAATCGTTATGCCGCCGACCTCATCGCATCTCGGAACGTGAGTGTGACCGTGCAGTAAAATATCGCCTGAATTGATTGGCGGAAGCTTTGAATCATTATAGTTGTGCCCGTGGGTCGCAAATATCATTCTGCTTCCGACATAGAGAATGCAGTATTCGGCAAGAATCGGAAATTCGAGCACCATCTGATCAACCTCGGTGTCGCAGTTTCCGCGCACGCAGAGAAGCCTTGTGGGCATTGAGTTGAGCATTTCAATAACGCGCTTTGGCGCATAATCGCGAGGAAGATCATTTCTCGGTCCGTGATAGAGTATATCGCCGAGAAGCAAAATTTTGTCAACCTCAATCCCCTCGCATTCGCTCTTATATGCCAAAAGAAGCTTTTCGCAGTAATAAGCCGAGCCGTGTATATCCGACGCAATCATTATTTTCATATAAAATTCCCTTTCCTGATAAACAATGGTACAAATAGAGTATACCATATTTTTTTATTGAACGCAATAATAATTTTCGTTTAAAATTTACGCTCCGTGAATAAAAGCGCGGCTGAAAGCTCACAATAGAATTAGCCTAAGTATATGGAGGTCAAAAAAATGATAGACAGAATCGCATTGATCACCGCAATAATCGGTGGTCTGAACTGGGGAAGCATCGGTCTTTTCAAGTTCGACATAGTAGCGTGGGTATGCGGAGGGCAAGGCTCAATCGTTGCAAGAATCATCTACACTATTGTCGGTCTTGCGGCGATCTGGTGCATCTCGCTTCTGTTCCGCGAGTCAAACGAATCGGTTCGCAATGACAGCATTCAAATGGATTAACTAAAAAAGGGGCTGTTGCAAGTTGAAAACTTGCGGCAGCCCCGGGCGCGAATGCGCCATTGCGATGCTATGCATCGCATATACAGCGGTTTATGTGTGCTAAGCACACATAAATGGAACCCTGAATGGGTGACAAGCTGTATTTTATGGGAGCTGTTGCACCTAAGTGCAACAGCTCCTTCCTTCTATTTTATTGACGCAAGCACATTTGATAGCTCCACAACCTCGCGAGGCGTGTTGAACATACCAAAGCTGACGCGAACAGCGCCCTCGCTTCCTATTCGGTCATGCGCGAGCGGCGAGCAATGAAGCCCCGCTCGGGTTGCTATCCCATGCTCATCGAGCAAGGATGCGACCTCCTCGCTGTCATATCCCCTGAGCGAAAACAGCACTATTCCACCGTCAAACTGCGGCGCATAAAGCTTCACACGATCATCGAGCTTTTGCCTTAAAAGCCGCTTTAAATAAGCCGAAAGCTTCGCCTCATGAGCATATATCACCTCGGGCGTTTTGGCTTTTACAAGCTCCATTCCTCGCCTAAGGCCTGCAATTGCAGGAAGCGGAAGCGTTCCTGCTTCGTATCGCTCGGGCGAAAGCTCGGGCATTATCACATCGCGCGAATTTACACCGCTTCCGCCCTCAAGATACGTCTGCATATTCACATCCTCGCCGAGAATCATCATGCCCGCGCCCATCGGCCCATATAAGCCCTTGTGCGACGGCAGACACAAAACGTCGATAAAATCGCGCTTAACGTCAAGCGAAAGCGTACCGCCTGCCTGCGCTCCGTCTACAATGAAGAATATACCGCGCTCACGGCAGAATTTGCCTATCTCGTGTATCGGCATCGAAGCTCCGATAATGTTTGAAGCGGCTGTGCAGACGAGAACTCGTACCTCATCGAATCGGCTGCTTCCGTGCGAGCATTTTTCCTTTATCGATTCAAGAATCGCCTCTGTACGCTCAGGCTCAGAAAGCTCGAGCGCGCTGTCGAAGATCCGCACATCCGAGCACTCCATAACTGACGGACGGTAAACTGAATTGTGCTCAAGGTCGCTTATCAGTATCGCTCCGCCTTTATCGCGGTGCGCGCTTTTTATCGCAACATTGAGCGCCAATGTCGTGTTCAGCGTAAAGGCAACACGCTCGGGCGATGCGCCGAAAAGCTCTGCGGCGAGCCTTCTTGCCGCATAAACCTCTTTCGCACCCTCCATTGCAAACCGATGCGAGCCGCGCCCTGCATTTGCGCATTTTGAAAGGCAGCGCACGACAGCGCTTGTAACAGACTGCGGCTTCGGATACGTGGTTGCAGCGTTGTCAAAATATATTATGGTTATTCACCCTTTACTGTAAGATCGTAAACTTTATCCTGGCATTTGAAAGGATCGCGGCGGCGCGAAGCAAGTCTTCCCTCGCAAGCTCGATTCCGTAAGCACAGCCGCGCGGCGTTTCGTTTTGCCTCAGACGGATTATATTAAAGCTTCCGCCTCGCGCGATTTGACGGTCGGCAACAAGCAGCTCCCTCGCACGCATCGCATAGGTTATCGATTCAAATGCTAACCTGCCATACATGTCGATACCCCCTCTCACTTTATAATATGCGTGAGAGGGGGTATTGTTATTGTTCTTTTCGAGGTTACGCTAAAATCCCGTCTGTGCCGTGCGGCATCATTTCAGAGGGGAGTGATAGCCGTTACCTTGCGGGCTATTCTTCGAATTTGCGCTCACGGAACGGCTTCTTGTCGAATTTGTCGTTTTTCTCGAATCTATCGGGCTTCTTCCCTGTTTTTTCGGGATTTTTGAAATACTGATAATAACCGCATTTGAGCATGCCGTTGTAGAGTGTGCGGACCTTGTCGGCGCGTCTGCCGTACAAGCTCTCGAATTCGGGAACGCTTGTCAGAATATATATCTGCCACGGCGCGAGAGTATTAAAGCATTTGCCCATCTTACGGTAAAGCTCCTGAACCTCAGGCTCGCACAAAAGGCGTTCACCGTAAGGCGGATTACATACTATCGTCGCGCGGCGGTCAGCCTTGCGAAGCTGTGTAGCATCACGCTCGAAGCATTTTATGCTTACAAGCGGCTGATTCAGCGTATCGCCCTCAAAGCGCATTATCGCATTCGCGCGATGGATGTTAGCGCGTGCGAGCTCTATCATCTTAGGGTCGATATCGCTTGCGTATATTTCGAAATCGGTGCGCTTTATCGCCGAGCGGGCTTCCTCCCTGGCATCCGTCCAGAGCTTTGAGGGAATATCGTAAAACTCCTCAGCCGCAAAGGATCTTCCAAGTCCGGGAGCGGTATTTGTCATCATCATTGCCGCCTCGATAGCAATAGTTCCCGAGCCGCAGAATGGGTCCCACAAAAGCACCTCTTCTCTCGGACGCGAGAGCTTTACCATAGCCGCGGCAAGCGTTTCGCGAAGCGGAGCTGCTCCTGAAACGGGGCGATATCCGCGCTTATGAAGCGGTGTTCCCGAGGTGTCTATCATAAGCGTTGCAATGTCCTTTAAAATAAAGAACTCGATCTGATATTTAACCCCTTCCTCCTTGAACCACTTTATATCGTATTCGGCGGAAAGTCTGTTGACGACCGCTTTTTTAACAATACTCTGGCAGTCGGGAATACTCGTCAGCTTGGATTTTATGCTGTGACCCTTAACGGGGAACGCATCGTCCTCAGCAATCCAATTTTCCCACGGAAGCGCATTCGTTCCGTCAAAAAGCTCTGCGAATGTTTCCGCACGAAAGCTTCCCATTTTAATGTAAAGTCTTTCTGCGAATCTTAAATTGATGTTACAGCGGGCGATCGCCGCCATGTCGCCCTTGAAGGTTACACGCCCGTCGATCGTTTCGATCCGCTCATAGCCAAGCGCGTCGATCTCCTCGCCAAGCAAAGCTTCAAGCCCGAAAAGGCATGTAGCTACATATTCGTATGTCATTGTTTTTCCTATTAGTCTTATTTATCGTGTATCGTCTTTTTTATCGTATATTGTCTTGTTTATCGTATACCGTCCAGGTTACCATGTGGGCTTGGGAGGGGGATTCCCATTATCGGGGGGATTTCCCTGAGGAGCACCGGGGCCCATAGGTCCTTGCATCTCTCCGCCAACACTTACACTATCAAATTTTACAGTCTGCACCTGACCGTTTGATTCAAAGGTATAGCTCTCGCCAACCTTGAACTCAGGAAGACTTATTACAGCGCCGGAATATTTCTTTGCAGGCGAATAGGTCGCAATAACGTTTCCGCTTGCGTCTTTAACTATAATATCTCCCATTCTGCTTGCGCCGAATGTAACGAGTGCGGAGCATTGCTTTGAGCCGCCGCCGAAGTTCTGAGCCATGCCCATCGGTCCTACTGCGATAAAGCTTCCGCCCGTGATGGAGGAGGAGCCATTGAAATCTATCGCGCTGTTTCCTTTATTGGTCGGTCCCCAAACAGAAATCTCTCCGCCCGTAACGTTGAAGTTACCGTTTGAGTCGATTCCGTCACCGCCTGCGTCAATTGTCAGGCTGCCGCCGTTTATCGTGATGTCGCAGTTTTCGTTCACAGCAAAGCGATCGTTGCCGCGGCCGATGCCCGATCCGTCATTTCCGCCTGCCGAGTTGATTCCATCATCCTTTGCGGTAATTGAGATCGTGCCGTCGTTGATCGTTACTGCCTGAGCCTCAAGTCCCTCAAGGCTCTCAACTACAGTAAGCGTACCGCCGTTGATCGTCAGATCCGCATCGGCATGTATGCCGTCATCATCCGTACTAAGCGTGATATTTCCGTCAGATATCGTCAGGTCTGCGTTCGTATGAATCGCATCATCCCTTGAATCTATCGTATAATCTCCGCTCTCGATAAGCATATTGCCTACCGAAACGAAGCCTTTTTTTGTACTGTTCAGCACAACGGTGGCATCTGTAAGCGAGATCTCACCCGACGCATCAAAGCCATCTGCGCCTGCCGTGATCGTGAGCGAACAGCTCTCAACCTTAATATTTCCGCGAGATGTATCATCCGCGTTTGAGCTGTGAAGCGCGTCCTTGCCGCATTTTAGGGTCAGAGCTCCACCGACCACCTCGAGGTCGTCGTTAGCTTCAAGCGCGTGCTCGCCGACATCAATATTATATGTGCCGCCTTTGATTTTAAGGTCGTCACTTGAGTTAATGCCGTTTCCGATTCTTGCTCCGATATGAAGCTCGCCCTCTCCGCGAATAATGAGATCCTCCTTGGAGTATAAAACAGCATCTACTGTATTCTCGTCAATCAACTGATATTTTCCTGTGTTTGCAAGCTTGTTGACCGAGTCCTCGGCAAGAGTGATCGTAACCCTTTCGGCAGTTTTGATATAAAACGGCGCGCTGTATGAACAGCCGATATCAACTCCGTTTAAAATTATCTCCACCATTTCATCCTTGGGAATATCTACCGTAACCTGTCCGTCAGCGATAGCTCCGCTCAGGATGTATACGCCTGATTCGGTTATTGTGATGCTTTCTGTAAGCTCAAGCGTTTGACCAAGCACGTCAACAGTTCCGGGCTTTACCTCAACATTCAGTTCAGGCGCACCCGAACAGCTGCTTACAGTAAGAGCTGTCAGAAGAAGTGTAAGAAGAGCAATTTTACATTTCATTAATTTCATTCACCTCACATATCATGATTTCAAGATTGCCGTTACGGCAGCGAAGCTCGTCGATAAATTCCTTTTCAAGCGTTGGATTTTTAAGCTTTACAGTGTATCTGAGCTTGAAAAGGCTGCCCATGTTCGTTGTTTTAACAGATTTGAGCGAGCATACCGAAGTGTATTTTTCAAAGAGGTCGCCAAACATATCCGAGTAGTTGAGGTCCTCGGGAACAACGATCGTGAGCGAACGCTCGGTATCGCCCTTGTCGGTGAACTGTACAATAATCACAACCACGCACATTATTACCGCAAACAGAGCCGCGTATGCGAGATAGCCCATGCCTGCAACAAGTCCTGCACCCATTGCAAGGAAAAGCATGCAAATTTCTCTTGCCGTTCCCGGAACCGAGCGGAAGCGTACAAGGCTGAACGCACCTGCGACCGCAACGCCTGCACCGATATTACCGTTGACCATCATAATTACAACGCATACGACAGCAGGAAGCATAAGAAGCGTTACGCGGAAGCTTCGGGTTGATTTTCCGCGAAGCGAATACACGCCTGCGAAAAGAAGTCCTATCGCGAGAGAAACCGCAAGGCAGAGAAGAAAATCTCCCACGTTTATAACGGTAGTAATAGCAGTATCAAATAATCCATTAAAAATATTCATTGTTATTATCCTCAATTATAATATAAACTCCTCGGCATGAGCAATGCCACTTCTGTATGCCCTGCCGTATTTTGAAAATTTCGTTTTGAAAATGTGTTTGTCTGAGAGAAGCTCCGCCATCCAGAGCGGCAAAGCTCCGCCTGCTTTGAGCTCCATAAGAGCTGTATCATCATCGAGCAGCTTTTCGCCGTAAAACCCCTTGTCAAGCGTCAGATCCCAGTCGCGAGCCAATATGTTCTCGTCAAAGGTCACGCGAAACTCACGGTCATCCTTTGCATAGAACGCCTCGCGCTCACAGCCGATAAACATCGCAGGAATTATTCCGTCGTAGCGCGACAGAAAGAACTCAACCTCCCTTGCGATCTGCATCTGACGGACCGTTGGCTCTTTTTTAAATCTCGGAGGAGCACCTGCAAGCCACGCCTCGGCATCGTGAAGCATCAAGCCAACGCGCCGTTTGTAAACTATACCCTTGAATTTTTTCTTTATCTCGACATAAGCCGTAGAATCATCATTTGCCACTCCATAGCTTCGGAGCCTGAGCTTTTCCTTGTAGATAGGGGACTCCTGTGACCGACGTATGAGCATATGAGTCGGGGTATCGTAATATATACTGCAAATCGTGCTTTTTCCGAATTCGTCAGGCGACATATATTCAGCCATGACAAACTTTATGTATTCCTTTTGCTCTTTCGAGATCAAATATTTGATCTCGCGTCGGGCAAAAACGCTTTGAACCGCCATTCGAACCTCCTTATCAAAGGTTTGTATAATTATCTTATTATACCAAATATAATATAACTTCCGCGAGGTATTTTCTTTTAATTTTATGTGAACTATATGTTAAGTGCGTTTTTCTCTGAAGACAAAAACATGCCTTTTCTCCGATAAAAACAAAAATCCCACACCTTCGTGCAGGATTATGGCGTCCCCGATTGGAGTCGAACCAACGACCTACCGCTTAGGAGTGACCTCGAAACTCGGTTGTAGAGTCACTTCCTGTACCCGATAATCCCGTATTTTCAAGGCTTTTTCGCACTTTGAGTGTTAAGCTGTGTTACGGAATTACTGCTAATTTTACCCCGTTTTCGACCGTCTAATTAGACGGGAATTAGCAAGGGGTTCGTATTTAGGGAAACGGTTATATTCCCACAAGATGCCTTTATTTAATCGCTTGTACCTCGGTCTGTTACCGAGTCTTTATTTTTTCTTTGGTGCAGGAAGTTCGTCATACATCGCATTAAATAAGTATGTAAGGAACTCTCGGTTATCAACATCATCAACCAATAGCATTTCTTTTGCACCTTCATACGGCAATTCATAAGTGGGATTCTGCATAATGGCAATAGCAGATTTAGTTGGTTTTACAAGTAATCTATCGTCATAAATACCGCCAATGATTTTACCACGATAGTAAATGATGTATTCGCCCATCATTGCTCTATATGATATTTCTTGCAACTCAGATAATTGCTCAATAATGAAGTCCAAATACTCTTTTCTTGAAGCCATAAATCAACCTCACTTACTTTTATTGCCGAAAGTATTATAACACATAATTATGAATTTTTCTATACAATAGAGCAAAAAGAAAACGGCAAGACCATTTTGTGATCTTGCCGTTCTGCTTTGTATTTAGTTTCCTACACCGAGCAGGACTTTGAACTTCTGTAAGAAATCGGGGTTTTGAACCATATAGTTTAGCATTGCTTCTTCGGTTATGCCTTGCGGCTCTTTCTTCGGCTCTACGGTCGCTCCGTTGACCTCTGACGGGTTTTTCTTTTGGTAGAAGGTTTCTTCAAACCTTTGTGCATTGAGCCGTCTGTCCTCGTCTATGATGTGAGAATACACATCAGTAACCATCTTTACTTGTGCGTGACCGGAATCGCCCTGAACAGACTTTATATCACCGCCGTTGAGCTTCAACTTGTAGGTAATACTTGAATGTCGCAAGCTATGGAAAACTACGGGCGGTAGGTCGTTGTCTTTGATTAGTTTCTGCAATGCACGGGTGATGATTTGGCTCTCCATCGGTCTGCCATTTGCATTACAGAATACGAGGTTGAAATCTTGGAACTCGTCACCGAACAGTTCCTTGTATTCTTGAATTTCCTGATAACGTTCTTTGAGCATTTCTGCCACCGTCTTAGGTAGGAATACTTTTCGGGTACTTGTCTTTGTTTTAGGCTCTTTGAGGACTAAGGCGGTGTTTGTCCTTGCAAAGAAAGCCGGAAACTTGAGTATGATGCCTTTCTCATTCAATTTCTCAAGTGCATCACGGTTTACTCGTTGAAGTTCTTTATTGACGAATATAAACGCCGTGCCGTTTGCTATGCTTGCATCGGAGATCTCAACACAGTCCCAAGTTAAGCCGAGCATTTCCCCAACTCGCAAGGAGCAAGAGAAAGCAAGGTTGATAGCAAGTCTTAATATATCGTCATCGCAAAGCTCAAGAGCCTTAAAGAGAGTGGGGGCATCCCATATATCACGAGCCTTGTGTTCCTCTTGTGGGAGCGTTGCATTGACACAAGGGTTCTTTGTCATCAGCTCCCATTTAACCGCCTGATTAAAGGCACTACGGAGCAGTTTGTGAACCTCTCGAACTGTGTGGCAA
>JAZNMQ010000086.1:0-4639 GCA_045579745.1 Candidatus Flemingiibacterium sp.
TCCGTGCGGCTGCGATATTGACGGCTTCGCAAAAATGCCCTTGCAAGCAAGCATTTTTGCTTCATGGTATAATATACGCATAAGCCTTGCTTCGCAAGTCTTGGGGCTTCACCCCTGCCGCGCTTCGCGCGGATGCGTTATTGACGGCTTCGCAAAAATGCCCTTGCAAGCAAGCAATTGGCTTCATGGCTTAATAATTTATTATCGTTAAACGGAGGTTTGTTTCATGAACGCTCAGGAAATTCGAGCGCAAATGGCGTCGCTTGAAAAGAAAATTGCATATCATTCGCGCAGATATTATGTGCTCGACGATCCCGAAATCTCCGATTATGATTACGATATGATGTTTCGCGAGCTCACAGAGCTTGAAAATAAATATCCCGAGCTTGCCGACCCCAATTCGCCTACAAAACGCGTTGGAGGCAAGGCGCTTGATTCTTTCTCAAAGCTTGCTCACAATGTTCCGCTCGGAAGCCTGACGGATGTGTTCGACTACGACGAGGTCTGCGCATTTGTGAAGCGCATGAAGGAATTTGATTCTGACTGTGAGTTTACGGTCGAATGTAAAATCGACGGTCTTTCGGTTGCGCTTATATACGAAAACGGCGAATTTGTTCGCGGTGCTACTCGCGGAGATGGCCGCATAGGTGAGGATGTGAGCGAAAATCTTCGCACGATTCATTCAATTCCTCTGAAAATCGAAACGGATGAGCCGTATGTCGAGGTTCGGGGCGAGGTCTATATGTCACGCGCGAGGTTTGACAAGCTAAACCTGCAGCGTGAAGCGGATGGGGAAGCGCTGTTTGCCAATCCGAGAAATGCCGCCGCGGGAGCGCTTCGTCAGCTCGATTCAAAGATTACCGCCTCTCGTGGACTTGATATTTTTGTTTTTAATTATCAAACGGGTACAAAGACCTTTGAAAGTCACGCCGAAAGCTTAAAATGGCTCGAATCGGTCGGATTTACGATACTTCCCGATTTCAAAGTAGTGCGGGAGGCTGACGAGGTAATAGAAGCGATAGAGTATATTGACTCGAAGCGAAGCGACCTGCCGTTCGGAATTGACGGAGCGGTGATCAAGGTAAATTCACTCCCACTTCGTGAGCTGATTGGAGAGAACACATCAACACCGAAATGGGCTGTTGCATATAAATATCCGCCTGAGGAAAAGGAAACGCTCCTGACAGATATCGTTATACAAGTCGGGCGCACAGGCGTTCTGACGCCAAACGCGGTGCTTGAGCCAGTCAGACTTGCCGGAACGAGCGTTTCGCGCGCAACGCTTCACAACCTTGATTTTATCAGAGAGCGCGATATTATGATTGGTGATACCGTAATCGTGCGCAAGGCGGGTGACATTATTCCCGAGGTGGTGTCGGTGGTAAAGGGTAAGCGAACCGGCTCCGAAAGACATTTTGAAATGCCGAGGGTATGTCCGATTTGCGGCGGAACGGTTATTGCGGATGCTGATGATGAGGAAGCAAGCGGTACTACTGCATACAGATGCACGAACTCAGAATGTCCTGCACAGCTTCTAAGAAATCTGATTCATTTCGTTTCAAAGGACGCGATGAATATTGACGGGCTCGGTCCGTCGCTCATTTCGCTTCTGCACAGAGAGGGGCTTGTCAACAACGCCGCGGATTTTTACCGTCTGAAAGCAGATAAGCTCATCGGGCTTGAACGGATGGGCAAAAAAAGCGCTGAAAATTTAATTGCGGCGATAGAAGCTTCGAAGTCAGCAGGACTTGCAAGGCTGATTTATGCGCTTGGTATACGTCAGGTCGGACAAAAGGCGGCTCAGGTGCTGGCATCGACCTTCGGCGATATCGAGAACCTATTTGCGGCTGACATCGAATCGCTTTGCAGGATAGAGGATATTGGCGCGATAACTGCAAAAAACATTATCGATTTCTTTGCTGAGCCCAAAACTCGTGAAATGATAGATAAGCTCAAGGCCTGCGGGATAAAAACTGAGCAGGAAATTACAAAACGAGGCAATCTGTTCGAGGGGCTGACATTTGTTCTGACGGGAACGCTTCCCACAATGAAGCGCGACGAGGCAACGGCGCTGATTGAAGCAAACGGCGGCAAGGTCAGCAGCTCGGTTTCTAAGAAAACGAGCTTTGTGGTTGCAGGTGAAGAGGCAGGCTCAAAGCTGACCAAGGCGCAGAGCCTTGGTGTGAAGATTATCGATGAGGCGGAGCTTATTCGAATGTGTGAGCATGAATAACGCTTGCAGGATGAGATAGAAAGGACATAGCGTGAAAGGTTAGTTTAGCGGGCAATAAAGTAAACAATTTCACGCCTTAAATTGATTAAAAATGGGACTCGTCCCATTTTTGCCGCAAAGCGGCTCATCAATTCAACTTCAGTATTTGTGCCGCCGCAGCGCGGCGGAATGGAGATTACTATGTTTATAGACAAGGTTACAATACACATAAAGGCAGGAAACGGCGGAAACGGCTGCGTTGCATTTCATCGCGAGAAATATGTTTCCGAGGGAGGTCCCTCGGGCGGTGACGGCGGAAACGGCGGTAATATCATCTTTAAGATTGACGAGGGTACAAACACTCTCCTCGCGTTTCGCTATAAGCGCAAATTTATTGCCGAGAACGGCGGCGATGGCGGTACAGAAAAGTTTCACGGCAAAAACGGTCAGGACCTGACGATACTCGTTCCGCCCGGAACGATAATCAAGGATGCAAAAACCGGCAGAATTCTCAAGGATATGTCTGACTGCGAGCCGTATACCCTGCTGAAGGGCGGCCGCGGCGGATGGGGCAATCGCCACTTTGCCACACCTACCCGTCAGATCCCGAGATTTGCAAAGCCGGGACTTAAGGGTGAGGAAGCGGATGTAGAGCTTGAGCTTAAAATGCTCGCAGACGTCGGACTGGTTGGATTCCCGAATGTCGGAAAGTCATCGCTTTTATCCGTTATCAGCTCGGCTCGCCCGAGAATTGCAAACTATCATTTCACGACGCTTCAGCCTCAGCTCGGTGTTGTTCAGACTGGAGAAGGAAAGGGCTTTGTTTGCGCGGATATTCCGGGACTTATTGAGGGTGCCGCAGAGGGCGCGGGACTCGGTCACGATTTCCTCCGCCATGTAGACAGATGCAGACTGCTCATTCATGTGGTCGATGTCAGCGGCTCCGAGGGACGTGATCCTATCGACGATATTAAAAAGATAAATTCAGAGCTTGCACGCTACAGCGCGGAGCTTGCATCCCGTCCGCAAATCTTTGCGGCTAACAAAATCGATGCCTGCGACACTGAAGCGGTTGACCTTGATGCGCTCAAGGCGTATGTGTGCGATGAACTCGGTGCGGAGCTGTTTTTCATCTCTGCGGCAACGAGAAAGGGCGTTGACGAGCTTATGTACCGCACCGCAGAAATGCTAGCTGAGCTTCCTCCGCTGACCATTTATGAAGCTGAAGCTCCCGAGGAGCCTGAATTTGACGGTGCGGCAGAGCGCGAAATAATCGTTAAGAACGTTAACGGCGTTTATTTCGTTGAGGGCGAATGGCTTGAGCAGCTTATTAACTCGGTTAACTTCGGCGACCGTGAGTCGGTAGGCTTCTTCCAGCGCGTGCTAAAGTCAAGCGGTGTAATCGATGCACTTACCGCAAAGGGCTGCGAAAACGGAGATACGGTCAACATCTATGACGTCGAATTTGACTTTATTCGATAATTTATTCAGATATTACTTGACATATAATACAATATATATTATAATTTAATAATAGGTTTATTGTGCACAAATATAATTTCTGAAAAGGACGAAAAAATGTTTTGGAATGAAGAAATAGAAACGCTTGACAGAGCCGATATCGAAAGGCTTCAGCTTGAGCGTTTGAAGAATATTGTTGAATACTGCTACAATCGCGTTCCGTTTTACAAAAAAAGACTTGACGAAGTCGGCATGACACCGGACAAAATTACCGCACTCAGCGATATTGAAAATATCCCCTACACAACAAAAGAGGATATACGCGATACATATCCCTTCGGATTGTTTGCAGTCGACAAAAAGGATATCGTTCGTATTCATGCTTCCTCCGGAACTACCGGAAATCCTACAGTTGTTGGCTACACTAAAAACGATCTGAAAAACTGGACAAACTGCGTTTCAAGACTTGTCGTTGCGGCAGGTGCCTCAGAGGATGATATCGTTCAGATCGCGTTTGGTTACGGACTTTTTACAGGAGCGCTCGGACTTCACTACGGTCTTGAAAACATCGGTGCAACGGTCGTTCCTACTTCTACCGGCAATACCGAAAAACAGCTGAAGCTCATGAAGGACTTCGGAACCACCGCGATCGTTTCAACTCCGTCGTATGCTCTCTATATTGCGGAAACTGCAAAGGATATGGGAATTGATTGCCGCGAGCTTAATGTTCGCCTTGGCTTGTTCGGCTCCGAGGGATGCTCAAAGGAGATGCGCTCGAAGATTGAGGAGGCGTGGAACCTTTTCGCAACCGACAACTACGGTATGAGTGAGCTCTGCGGTCCGGGTGTTGCGGGTGAGTGCCGATTCCGCTGTGGAATGCACTTTGCAGAGGATCATTTCCTCCCTGAAATCATTGACAGCGCGACGGGTAAGGTCAAGGCGCGCGGAGATGAGGGCGAGCTTGTT
>JAZNMQ010000087.1:0-2455 GCA_045579745.1 Candidatus Flemingiibacterium sp.
AGAGTTAGTCCTGCCACCCTCAAAAAGAACCTGGCGTTGATCAACGCCAGGCCTAAAAAAGTTTTAAATTACAATAATCCTTTGGATTTATTTCAAGATTCTATCAAAAAGTGTTGCACTTAGCTTGACAATTCATCTAAATTCAAGCGTCTTCAAGGGCCCTTTTGAGCACGCTGTATGCGGTCCTGCAGGTTTCTTCAAATGGCTCCGCCGGAATGCCCTCTATGGAGATCACGCCCGAATAGCCGATTCTTTTTAATGCCCTGAAGAACTCCCTGCAATCGTTATAGTCTTCTTCGTTTGGATAATTACGCCATCTGATCGGACTTGCAATGTGAATATGACACAGAATATCGCCGTAGGTGAGAAAGTCTTCTGTAGTTTCACCGGCGAGTGTTGCATGATAATAATCCACGAGAAGCTTGACATCAGGCAGATCAGCCTTCCGTACAAGCTCAGCCGCCTCGCGGCTTGAGTTAATGAAGTTGGTTTCCTCAGCCCGAAGTTCCTCGATTACAACGATCTTGTCAAATTCCCTAGCGATTGGTGCAATACAGTCGCGAAGCAGGGAAATAAACCGCTCCGATGCCGCAGCTTTTGTAACGCCCTCCGGAATATTTCGTGCGGTTCCGCTTCCAAGTACGATATATTTACCACCGAGTGGCATGGAATTGGTCAGAACCTTGCGAAGATAATTCTCGATTTTTGGATAATCACAAGCTCCGCCAAGGAGAGTTAGGTGCGGCGGAAACATGCAGTTGTACGAAATGCATGACATTCCGAGCCTGTTTATTTCATCTGCGGCTTTTTGAACCTTTTTTGGATCCGTATTTTCAAAATCGCAAAGCCGAGCCTCAAAATACTTGAAGCCCAACTTTTTCAAAACCAAAAGTCGCTCTGAATCCTCATGAGCAGTACAGCAGCATAATTCCATACGGCGCCCTCCATAGTTTTGATATAATTATAACACACTAAAATTAACAATTCAAGTCAAAATAGAAACGAATCGACAAAATAGCTAATAAATTGCTTGCATCAAGTGCGAAGATGCGCGAAAAATATCCTTGACAAAATCTCTTATTTCAAGTATAATATTGATAATCACATAAAACCATCATAAGTTGATGAAAGGAGATTTTTGTATATGGTAAATTGCAATCATGCAGAAAAATTTCTAAAAGAGGGCTTGACCTTTGATGACGTGCTGCTTATCCCCGCAAAGAGCGAGGTTACACCGAACATGGTATCGCTCGGCACACAGCTTACAAAGACGATCAAGCTTAACATTCCCATGATGAGTGCGGCAATGGATACAGTTACCGAATCACGCCTTGCTATTGCTATGGCTCGTGAGGGCGGTGTTGGTGTTATTCATAAGAATATGTCTATCGAAAAGCAGGTTGACGAGGTAGAGCGCGTTAAGCGTTCGGAGAACGGTGTTATCGTGAATCCGTTTTATCTCGGAGCTGACAACTATGTATATGAAGCTGATGAGCTCATGGGCAAATACAAAATCTCCGGTGTGCCGATCTGTGATGATGAACGCCGTCTTATTGGTATTATCACAAACCGCGACCTTCGCTTCCTTACAAATCATCAGATGAAAATAAGCGAGGTTATGACAAAGGAAAACCTCATTACAGCTCCGGTCGGAACAACACTTGCCGAGGCTCAGGAAATTCTTCGTGCAAATAAAATTGAAAAGCTTCCGCTTGTTGACGATAAGGGAATCCTTCGCGGACTTATCACAATCAAGGATATCGAGAAGGCTACAAAGTACCCGAACTCCACTAAGGACAAGAATGGCAGACTTCTTTGCGGTGCGGCAATCGGCGTTACCGCGGACGTGCTCGACCGTGCCCGTGCACTTCTTGCAGTCGGCGCAGACTTCCTCGTTCTCGACTCCGCTCACGGTCATTCAAAGAATATCATGAGCTGTATCGATAAGGTTAAAAACGCATTCCCGGATGCTCAAATCGTAGCAGGTAACATCGCTACTGCAGAAGCTGCAAAGGACCTCATTTCTGCAGGTGCGGATGCAATTAAGGTTGGTATCGGCCCCGGCTCCATCTGTACGACCAGAGTAGTTGCAGGTATCGGCGTTCCGCAGATTACAGCAATTTACGATGCGGCATGCGTTGCAGCAGGTGCAGGAATCCCAGTTATCGCTGACGGCGGTATCAAATATTCAGGCGACCTTGTTAAGGCTATCGCCGCAGGAGCTTCGGTAATCATGATTGGCTCGCTCTTCGCAGGATGCGAGGAATCTCCCGGAATAACCGAGATTTATCAGGGCCGTCAGTTCAAGGTATATCGTGGAATGGGCTCTCTCGCAGCTATGGAAAACGGCTCCAAGGACCGTTATTTCCAAGAGAATTCGCGCAAGCTCGTACCCGAGGGAGTTGAAGGACGCGTTCCTTACAAGGGTCCGCTTTCCGATACAGTATTCCAGCTC
>JAZNMQ010000088.1:0-9758 GCA_045579745.1 Candidatus Flemingiibacterium sp.
AGGAAGACCCCACCTTCCGTACCTATACGGACGAGGAGACCGGTCAGACCATCATTGCGGGTATGGGTGAGCTCCACCTTGAGATCATCGTTGACCGTCTGCTTCGCGAATTCAAGGTCGAAGCAAATGTCGGTAAGCCTCAGGTTGCCTATAAGGAAACCATCAAGACCACTGCCGATCAGGATACCAAGTACGCCCGCCAGTCCGGCGGTAAGGGTCAGTACGGTCACTGTAAGATCATTGTTGAGCCTAACGAGCCCGGTGCTGGCTATCTGTTCGAGAACAAGGTTGTCGGCGGTGCTATTCCGAAGGAATATATCGAGCCTGTAAATCAGGGTATTCAGTCCGCTATGGAGCAGGGTGTCCTCGCAGGCTACAATGTAGTTGACGTAAAGGTTACACTTTATGATGGTTCATACCACGAAGTCGACTCTTCTGAAATGGCGTTCAAGATTGCTGGTTCTATGTGCTTCAAGGAAGCAATGAAGATTGCAGATCCCGTAATCACCGAGCCTATGATGAAGGTTGTTGTTATTACTCCCGATGATTACCTCGGCGATGTAATCGGCGACATCAACTCCCGCCGCGGTCAGATCCAGTCTATGGATCCCGACAACGGTGCAACTCAGATCACCTGCGCAGTTCCGCTCGGAGAAATGTTCGGTTATGCGACCGACCTCCGTTCCAGAACCCAGGGCCGCGGACTTTACTCCATGGAGCCCAGCCACTTTGCTGAAGTTCCGAAGTCCATTCAGGAAAAGATTATTGCCGAGCGCGGCAAAAAAGCTTAATTATTAGCTTCTAACGGTTTTTAACGTTCGGGAAGCAACCCTTCCCGAACGATTTCAACACAAAAACAAAAAAACACAATTTCAAGGAGGAAATTAAAAATGGCAAAGGCTAAATTCGAAAGAACGAAACCCCATGTTAACATTGGTACCATCGGTCACGTTGACCATGGTAAGACCACTCTTACTGCTGCTATCACCAAGACTCTTTCTATCGGTTCCGATAAGAACGAGTTCCTGGCTTACGACCAGATCGACAACGCGCCTGAAGAAAAGGCACGTGGTATCACAATCAACACCCGTCACGTTGAGTACGAGACTGAGAATCGTCACTACGCTCACGTTGACTGCCCCGGCCACGCTGACTATGTAAAGAACATGATCACCGGTGCAGCTCAGATGGACGGCGCTATCCTCGTTGTTGCTGGTACTGACGGTCCTCTCCAGCAGACCCGCGAGCACGTTCTTCTTGCTCGTCAGGTTGGCGTTCCTGCAATCGTTGTATTCATGAACAAGTGCGATATCGTTGATGACGAAGAGCTTCTCGACCTCGTTGAGATGGAAATTCGTGACCTCCTTAACGAGTACGATTTCCCGGGCGACGATACTCCTATCGTTCGCGGCTCTGCTCGCGAAGCACTCCTTAGCGAGTCCAATGACACTTCTGCTCCTGAGTATGCTCCTATCGTTGAGCTTATGAAGACAGTTGACGAGTACATTCCTACTCCTGCAAGAAATGATGACCTTCCTTTCCTTATGCCTGTTGAGGACGTATTCTCGATCTCCGGTCGTGGTACTGTTGCAACCGGTCGTGTTGAGCGCGGTATCATCAAGCTCAACGAGGAAGTTGAAATCATCGGTCTTACCGAAGAGCGCAGAAAGACTGTTGTTACCGGTATCGAAATGTTCCACAAGCTTCTCGACAGCGCAGAGGCTGGTGACAACATCGGTGCACTTCTCCGTGGTGTTCAGAAGAACGAGATCGAGCGCGGTCAGGTTCTCTGCAAGCCCGGTTCTGTAAACCCCCACACTAAGTTCGTAGCTCAGGTTTACGTTCTTACCGAAAAAGAAGGAGGACGTCAGAAGCCTTTCTTCTCCGGCTACCGTCCTCAGTTCTACTTCAGAACTACTGACGTTACCGGTATCATCACTCTTCCCGATGGCGTAGAAATGTGCAAGCCTGGCGATAACGTTGATATGTCCGTTGAGCTTATCACTCCTATCGCTATTGAAAAGGGTCTTCGCCTCGCTATTCGTGAAGGCGGCCGTACCGTTGGTTCGGGCGTTGTTTCCGAAATCCAGGAATAATTTAGCGATCAACTAATCGTATATGGGGGGCTTTGACCCCCCATATGCTTCATTTTAACACATTTCTTCGGGGATAGGTGAAATTCCTTACCGGTGGTTTGCGCGAAATGCGAAGCATTTATCCGCGCTTGAGTATATTTATCTGTGTATACAGCATATATTTACTCATTACAGTCCACTAACTTCCAAACGGAAGCCGAGCAGGCGAAATTCCTGCACCGACGGTAAAGTCCGGATGAGAGAAGATAAACTCACATCGTATTCGATCATGTATTACCCCGATGGTATTTATGCCCTCGAGGTTCTTTTATCTTCTCCTGATTTTTAATTAAATTCATAGGAGAACAACCATGTCAGTTACATCAGACCGCAAAATCTCGCTTAAAACCATAACAAAAATCGCCGTTTTAGCTGCAATTTCTGCAGTTATTATGCTTTTTGAAATTCCGCTTTGGTTCACACCACCATTCTATAAGCTTGACCTTTCTGAGGCTGTAATTCTGATGGGCGGTTTCGCGATGGGACCACTTGCTGCTGCCGTTATCGAGCTTTTAAAAAATCTTATCAACATGCTTCTTGACGGCGGAACCTCAACTGCTTATATCGGCGAGCTTGCCAACTTCATTACGGGCTGCGCATTTGTAGTGCCCGCTTCGCTTATTTACAAATACAGCAAAACCAAAAAAGGTGCGCTGATTTCATTTGTAGTCGGTACCCTTTCGCTTGCTGTTATCGGCAGCTTATTTAATTATTTTGTCCTAATTCCGGCGTTTTCTAAATTATATGAAATCGAGCTTGATGCCATAGTTTCTATGGGAAAATCGGTCAATCCGCTTGTAGGTGATCTAAAATCACTCGTCACCTTTGCGGTCGCACCGTTCAATCTGTTAAAAGGCGTGATCTGCTCCCTCATTAATCTTCTGCTTTACAAGAGATTATCGAAGGTGCTTCACATATAGAGGTATTTTGTGAGTACATTAGTTAAGTATATCATCGTATTTTTCGTTTCAATGGTCCCGCTTATTGAGCTTCGCGGTGCTGTACCGATCGGCACCGGAATGGGGCTTGATTGGCTTTCTACGCTGATTATTTCGATTATCGGAAACTGCTTGCCGATTCCGATAATTCTGCTGTTTGTCAATGCAGTCCTCAAATGGATGCGCTCATGCAGTATTTCGCTTTTCTCGAAGATTTCCAATTGGCTATACGAAAAAGCCGAAAAAAATCGCCCGAAAATTGAAAAATATGCAACCTTCGGACTATTCGTTTTTGTAGCTATTCCGCTTCCCGGTACAGGTGCATGGACGGGCGCGCTCGTTGCATCGGTATTCGGCATGAACAAGCTTAAAGCCTCGCTATCGATCTTCGGCGGAGTTATAACGGCAGGACTTATTATGACGTTCGGTTCTCAGCTTGTCAAATTTTTTGTAGGATTATTTTGATTTTACTTGACAAAGCTCAAAATTCGTGATACAATATAATGTACAATTTAATTCTTATCAAGAGCGGCGGAGGGACTGGCCCTATGAAGCCCGGCAACCTACTTCAGAGTGTGGTGCTAAATCCTGAGAGATGAGAGCCATTTATCGCTTTTCTGCCCTCGGGAAAACCGAGGGCTTTCTTTTCGCTTAATATAGTAATTATTTTCATTTTAAATACGGAGGAACAATTATGGCAAAGCATTTATTCACATCCGAATCTGTTACAGAAGGACATCCCGATAAAATCTGCGACCAGGTTTCTGACGCGGTTCTCGATGCACTTCTTGCACAGGATCCTATGTCACGCGTAGCTTGCGAAACTACCACAACAACCGGCATCGTTATGGTAATGGGTGAGATCACCACTACCGCAACAATCGACATTCAGAAGATCGTTCGCGAAACTGTTCGCGAGATCGGCTACGACGACGACGCTAAGGGCTTTAACTGCGACACCTGCGCAGTTATCAATCAGCTTCACGGTCAATCTCCCGACATCGCACTCGGAGTTGACAAATCCCTTGAAGCTAAGGCAGGCGAGCTTACAGACGATTATGATACCGGTGCAGGCGACCAGGGTCTTATGTTCGGTTATGCGTGCGATGAAACTCCCGAGCTCATGCCGCTCCCGATCTCCCTTTCGCACAAGCTTGCACTTCGCCTTACCGAGGTTCGCAAGAACGGCACACTTCCCTATCTCCGTCCCGACGGAAAGACTCAGGTAACAGTCGAATACGACGGCGACAAGGCTGTTCGCATCGACGCTATCGTTGTTTCAAGCCAGCACAGCGCTGATGTTGAGCTTACACAAATTCGCGCTGACGTTATCGAAAACGTTATTAAGCCCATCATTCCTGCAAACCTCATTGACGGCGATACGAAGATCTTCGTTAATCCGACAGGACGCTTTGTAGTCGGTGGCCCTCACGGTGACTCCGGTTTGACCGGCCGCAAGATCATCGTTGACACCTACGGCGGATATTCCCGTCATGGCGGCGGAGCTTTCTCCGGAAAGGACCCGACAAAGGTTGACCGTTCCGCATCCTATGCCGCTCGTTACATAGCTAAGAATATCGTTGCTGCAGGTCTTGCTTCCAAGTGTGAGGTTCAGATCGCATACGCTATCGGCGTTGCTAAGCCCGTTTCTGTGCTTATCGAAACCTTCGGAACTGCTAAGGTATCCGAGGATGCTATCTCCGATAAGGTAGCTGAGCTTGTTGACCTTCGCCCTGCCGCAATCATCGACCGTTTCAAGCTTCGCAGACCGATTTACACCAAGCTTGCTGCATACGGTCATATGGGCCGCGAGGATCTTGATGCTCCGTGGGAAAAGCTCGACCTCGTTGATGCACTCAAGACAATAAAATAACATTTATAGGCTATAGGTGCAGCTGCAGATTGAAAACTTGCAGCTGCACCTTTTATCTTGTCGATATGTACTCGCATATTGCAGAAAAAATTGTAACTGCGAGCTCCTTTTGATAACTCTCGGTTCCGAGCTTTGCACATTCCTCGGGGTTTGATAAAAACCCGCACTCGATTAAAATTGCAGGAGTTGTGATATGGTCAAGAATGTAGATCGATGAGCTTGCACGCTTTATCTCGCGTGTATTGTTGCTGTCGAGAAACTTTTTTGCATAGTCCTGAACATAGCTCGCCGCTTCCCTGCTCGCCGCCTCTGACGGTGAATACCACACCTGCAGGCCCGAATAAATCGGGTCCGAGAAATTGTTCATATGTATACTGACAAACAGCGTTTTTTCTCCATTTTCCTCAAGCCCCTTTGCAACCGCAAGACGGTTTTTAAGGTCATGCATCTTTCTGTGCGACTTGATATCAGGCTCGACAAGCATGTTATCTTCCGTGCGCGTCATTACGCATTTTATGCCTGACAGACGAAACAAGGCTTCAAGACGCTTTGCAACATCAAGGTTGATATTTTTCTCAAGGCTTCCGTCACGCCCGACAGTACCGCTGTCTATGCCGCCATGACCCGCGTCTATTATAACAGTCGGAAGCTCCTCCGTCTTTATATCAACGATTGCGGATTTGGTTTTGACTCCGAGCTGTGCAACCGAAAAGGTTATCGCGCAGGCAAGAAGAAGCAGCGCGGCGAATAAAATAAGACCTGCTACAGCTTTTACACGTTTTAATACAACTGCTCTCATTTTCCCCTCCGTTTTTAAAATTCTATTCGCTTACTTGATGCTTTATGATTATCTCTCAGGCGCAAAATTAGCTTGATAAGTCTTGAAAGCGCAATAAAGCATATAGAAGCGATTACGAAAATCAAAACCTGAGAACGTGTTGATATGCTGAAAAATCCGCAGATAAACGCTATTAGTGCCGCAGGCGCGCACCACACCGCAACAAGATTTTCAAATAACGCCTCAAAGAAGATAGCCGCTAAAATTATTACAAGCCACATTATCATAACGAGGGATAATAATGTCATTTTGGTTTGTCCTTTCTTATTTTATCATAAAATCTCACTAAACCGATACTATATTATTGCAAGATTGCGTAATATTATAACGGATTGAAAAAACTTACTACAAATCGACGAAATTTGCAAATTTGCAACAATTTTCTTGTTGCAAACAAAGTAATAATTTGTTATAATTAATATATATTGTTGCACAAATAAGTGAGGTAGCCATGTACTCGTCAGACAACAGACCGCCGCGCCGTCCGAAAAAGGCTTATGATATAACAAGGCTTGTGAAAATCCTGCTCATTGCTGCGCTTTTGGCGTTCATTTCCGCAGGTGTGATCATTGTTGCCGACAGCATTTCGCGCTCGGCTCCAAGCGGTGAGCTGTCGTCAAATCCCTCGCAAACTATCCCCCCCGAAATTCAGAATCAAAACGATGCACCGATCAACAAGCTTGCCGACCCTGCCTCAGAGGTGCGTGGTATTTACATAGCGTCGGTTTTGAATATCAACTACCCGTCAAAGCAAGGCATCTCGTCAGATGATCTCAAAGCTGAGCTTGACGAAATAATAGAGAATTGCCTTGCGACAAATATAAATACGATATATTTTCAGGTTCGCCCTGCATCGGACGCGCTTTATGACTCCGATATATTCCCCGTTTCCAAATATCTGACGGGTACGCAAGGCGCACCTCTGCCAGACGGCTTCGACCCTCTTGCATATCTTGTTGAAGCCGCGCACGAGAGGGGGATCTTCGTTGAAGCATGGGTCAATCCTCTGCGCGTTACAGTCGGCTCTGCTTCAAAGCCTGAGCATGATGTAAATGCCCTTTCAGAGGGCCATCCGGCAAGGCTTCATCCCGAATATGTCGTAAAATATGACGACGGACGGCTCTATTATAACTGCGGAATGCCTGAAGTGAGAAGGCTTATTGCAGATGGCGTAGCCGAGCTTGCGGCTAAATACAATATCGACGGAATTATTTTTGACGATTATTTCTATCCTTATCCGGTTTACGCCTCGAATGGGAAACTTGCCGTCTTCGACGATGACGAGGCGTTTAATAAATACGGCAGTAATATGAGTCTTGACGATTGGCGTCGCGATAATGTAAACAAAATGATCGAGCAATGCTACACTTCAATCAAAGCGGTAAATTCCGATTGCAAATTCGGAGTCGCTCCGTTCGGAATATGGCAGAACGACGACGGCAAGAATGGCGGAAGCAAGACAAACGGACTTGAATCCTACGAATCAATTTACTGTGACCCGATCGCATGGGCAAAGGGCGGATATGTCGACTACCTCGCGCCGCAGATCTATTGGCGCTTCAGCTCCACGTCAGCTCCCTATGGCGAGCTCGTCAGATGGTGGAACGCAATGCTTGACGGAACAGGCGTCGAGCTTTTGATAAGCCACGGAATTTACAACTACGAAACATGGGAAGCTCCCGAAAACGAGCTCCGCGACCAGATAGTATTCGCGCGAAGCGAGCTGAATTACCGAGGCTCGATCCTTTACGGCTACGACGCTCTGATAAGGGATGTCAACGGACTTTTTAATGAAACGCGCGAGGTGTTTAATGACGAGATTATTTATACAGACGCCGTTTCAAATGACCGCGATCTGATAATCAGCATTCCCTACAGCGGAAGCTACATCGACGGCGAGGGAACCTTTGTTATCGGAACATCCGACCCGACAGAGCTTCTTTATATCGACGGAGTGCAGATCGGACGAACGAAAAGCGGATATTTTTCGCATTATCTGAATCTGAAAAGCCCAAAGAACACATTCACCTTTGAGCATAAGGGCAAGACTGTCGAATATGTCATCTACAAAGGAACTCAGCCGGTGGCCCAAGCCCCGATAACATATCCCACGCTTGATTCTCCGGGAATCGCATCGGTAACACCATCCTATGAATGGTTCGGCAGGGGAACCCTGCCCGTCAGCGTGACCGCACCCAAGGGTTCAACCGTCACAGCTGAGCTCGACGGAAAGAAAATCACGCTGAGTCCGACGATTTATTCGCCAAATCAAGGCGGATATATGAAAGAGGTTTTCACAGGAAGCTTTAACCTTTCCGCAAATGCAGGAGAGATACGCGACCTCGGAACGATTAAATTCAAATCGGTATTTGCGGGTGAAACCTACACCGCAGAATCGGCTAATATACGCGTAGGAGGCTCGGGGGCTGCCATACCGATAGAGATTATCTCTGATGACACGGAAATGAAGATACAGCCCGACAGCTGGTATTACGACGATTACACGCCTCAATCGGCAGGAATGCGTGACAATGCTGTTTCACTTTCAAGCGGATTGTACAAGCTCCGCTGCGGCGGATATGTTTCGGCAGATAAAATCAAGGAAATCGACACCGATACGATTCCGATTGCAAAGCTCGACTCAGCTGTTATTACAAGCGACGGCGAGGCGACATATATTAAGCTCAAGGCAAGCGAAAATATCCCCGTAAACTGCTATATTGAAAACGGAGAGTTCTGCGTCACCGTATACAACATGGACGCACAAAATGCGCCAAAGCTTGAGATGGCGGACAATCCGCTTTTCACATCTGCAAGAGGTGAAAAAAGTGCAAAGGCAAACGCTTACAAGTACTTTATGAAGCTTGTTGCGCTTGAAAACTTCTATGGCTTTGACCACTACTACGAGGACGGGTATCTTATAGTAGAGCTTACAAATCCCAAAGCTCTCGACGACGGAGCTACTCCCCTTTTAAACAAGACTATCATTCTTGATGCAGGTCACGGCGGAAAGAATCCGGGTGCGCTCGGCCCCCTCGGTGCAGCAGACGGTGCATTAAATGAGTCTGATTTCAATCTTGAGATCGTTCTCGCCGCTGAGAAATATCTAAAGGATCTCGGTGCGAATGTCATTCAGATACGCGACCGCGACTGCGAGATCGATGTTCCGATTGCCGATAGAATGCAGACGCTTATTGATGTTCAGCCTGACCTTGTAATATCAATTCATCAAAATTCCATGCCGTATACAACCGATATTACAAAGGTTCGCGGACTTGTCGGGCTGTATTGGGCTGATTCGGGATATATGCTGACAGATGTTATGGGAGAGGTGCTCAGCAGCGAGCTCGGCAAGCTTGACCGTTCGCCGACTAAGCAGCGTCTTGCAATGGTTCGCAATCCAAAGTTCCCTGCAACGCTGATTGAAACCTGCTTTATCACCTCGGTTGAGGAATATGAGGTCATGATGCAGTCAGGCACGATTGATCGCATTGCAAGATCAATCGCCGACGGCGTGCTCGCGTATTACGAGAATCAGCGAAAATATATTAAGTAAAAGCATTGGGGAAGGAGCGCTTCTTGACAGAAGCTATTCCTTCCCCGAGCCTTATATACGACGAAATATGATGTTCCTTATACAGCTAAAAATTTCTAAAAACCTATTGACAAGCGAGTCGAAATGTGGTATACTTTATAGGTACGAGCCACTAGCTCAGCAGGCAGAGCATTTGACTTTTAATCAAAGGGTCTGGAGTTCGAATCTCCAACGGAGCACCATTATTAGTGGACTGCTAGCTCAGTCGGTTAGAGCATCTGACTGTTAATCAGAGGGTCTGGGGTTCAAGTCCCCGGCAGTCCGCCATATTTGGGGGTGTATTCCATTAAAGAGATGGGGAGGTCTGTAAAACCTTTGTCTGACGGCACGAGTGGGCGCGATACCCTCTACCCCCACCATAAATGAATTCAATAATGAT
>JAZNMQ010000089.1:0-30397 GCA_045579745.1 Candidatus Flemingiibacterium sp.
GTTATCTTAAAGAGCAATCCGTGGCTGAGATTTTCGATTTTGAGTGTGTTTTCGTTTTTGAGCGTTCCACCTTCTTCTCGGTGATAGGAGAAAATCTCGAGCTTGCCGTCAAGCTTTATCTCAAGCTCGCCGTCAAACGGAGCTGCATCGTTTAAATCGCGGAGAACATTTTGCCAGCTATCGCTTGTGTTTCTGATATAGCCGAGGGTCACCGTCTTTCCGCGAAGCAGGAGCAGGGTGAGCTCCTCTGTGCGGTATTCCTCGGACTTGAAGCTCTCAACATCGAAGCTGATGCCTCGGCAAAGCTCGGCGAGCGGCTTGTACATCGGGAAAAGATTCTTCTGCTCAACATAGCAGTCCCAATGCCAAAGATGACCATTGCTTGCGGTTTCGCAGAATACGGGAGCATAGCACAAATCACTGAAAATTATTCCGTCATGGTCGCAAACATAATACGGAAAGGCTCCCGTGTGATTATTGTTGACCGCACCCGTTTCGGCAAGCATTAACGGCTTGTCTGCGCGTTTAAGTCTTGAAACGCCCCTTGTTACGAGCTCGATGAGGTCGCCTCGGCATTCGGCGAGTCCCGCTCCAAGATCAAGATAGCGGTGAAGCTGAACTATCTCCGATGAATCCCAACAGAAGCCCTTATACGATTTGTCAGCCCAATCGCAGTCGTAGCTTCCGAGTGAATTGATAACCATATTCCGAGGGAAAAGCTTTTTTACCTCGGCGAGCATATACTCGTTCCAATCAACGAGCAGCTCTCCCGAGAGGTTTTCGACCGCGTTCATTTCATTCCAAAGCTCGATTGCGAATATCGTCGGGTCATCTGCAAGCCTACCCGCAAGCACGCTTAGCTTTTTAAGCCAAAGCTCGCGCCAAAACGGCTCGGTCAACCATTCGATTACCGACTCGCAAATTCTGTCGCCGCTTTTTTGGCAGATGCCGAAAAATCCCTTTGATGGGTTGGGCGAAACATTTCTGAACTTTTCGATGGTTAATTTGATCTTTATGCCATAGCGCTTCGCGAGTGCGACAAGATGATCGAGCTTTGTAAGCTGTACGCTGTCGAGCACACCTGCTTCGCTTGTGTCAGGACAGGTGTATTCGTTTCCAAGCCAAATGCGAACAAGGTCAATGCCATTCTTTTGGCACTCCTTGAACCAACGCTCAAACTGTCGCATGCCGATAAACGCATATTTTCCACTCTGCTTGAATTCACCGCCTGCGGGCAGGCTGACTCCGTTCACATAGCAGAGATTTATACCGATCGGGAAATAAGCTGTGCCATCGGTAAACGCGAAATATCGAGGATCGTTTTTACTGACCTCAACATAGCCATGCGCGCCGTCGTCGCTTGAAACCTCGATCGTTTTTTCACCGAGCATCCAAGTGCCTGCCTCGTCGGGGCAAAAGCGCACGACCGGGTAGGCTTCTCCATCCTTTCTAATTGTTTCAAGCCCCATTTCGTTATAGTCGAATCTGATCGGCTGATATTCAAACGGAACAAGCTGTTTTACCTTGCCCGAGGGCGAGGTCAGCGTCAGGGATGCAGTTTCGGGAATGGTGATTGTTTCGTAGATCTTGTACATCTTCGCGCTCCTCTTTTATTTACGGGTAAGTACCACTGCGCCATATCCATCAATTGTAATGGAGCCTTGGAGCTCCTCGCCGCTGATAACATTGACGAAAGCTTCTTTGCAATCAAATGTGATGGGATTTGCATTATAATTCAAAAGGAAAATAAAGTCGCCTCGGATCGCAAGCTCAATGCTTTCGGGAATGTCGATAAGGTTTGAGAGCTCAAGCGGAGTCTTGATGCCGACAAGCGAGATGATCGCCTTGGCGGTGTCCTCTGCGAATGCCGAGCCAAAATAGTAAACCTTGCCGTTTCCGATTTTTTTGAGCGAAGCCGCACACTTTCCCTTGTAGTAATCAGACGAGAAGTATGCGATCGGCTCGCCGTCGGTAATATCTAAAATATCGTTGAAAATCGGTGCGCTGACTCTTTTTCCATCGAGCTCGATAAACTGAGGCTCATCGCACGGTGTCAGGAATGTAAATTCCTCGACCTCGGCTCCGCACAGCTCAGCCGCATGGCAGGGCATCGGCATCATGTAGCATTTTCCATTCAGATCCTTGTAGCCCGTGCGGCATCCGAGTATGACTGTTCCGCCTTGCTCTGCATAATCCCGGAGAAGCTTTGCGCGCTTTTCTGTAAGGATCGTCGGGTGAGGGTATACTACGAGCTTGTACTTTTTAAGCTCGTCGAGCTCTGTCTTGTCGTTGATGTAAACAAAATTGTACGGAATGTGCGCCTTCTGGAAGGCCCTGAACCAACCGTGGAAGCTTGTATTTTCAACTGCGGAGTGCCAAATATCCTCGGCACCGTCCCATTCGTTATCGTAGTCGCAAAGATATGCAGCCTCAGCGAGATATTCCTTGCCGCAGACGTCCGCTAACTTACCAAGCTCGCTGTGCAAATTGGAAATTTCGGCAAGTCGGCGATTCGGGCGATTCGAATAATCGAGGATGCCGTGCCAATAAATCTCAGTACCGAAGGTGCAGGTTCGCCATCTGAAATAGCTTACAAAATCTGCTCCGTGAGCGATAGCCTGAAGCGACCACAGGCGAATCTGACCGGGCTTTGGCGTTCTTTGCTGATCAAGTCGGAAGTTCCAGCCGCCGGGGCCCGATTGCTGCTCCATGATTCCGAAGCTTGACGAAATGCTTCTCGTTCTCATAAGATTGAGCGAGGAACCGCGGTCCTGCATGTCCGATGGGTGCGATTTTACAGTATACGAAAAATTCGGGTAGTTATCGTAGGTTATAAAATCGAAAACATCGTCAACAAGCCGACGGTAATCAATGTTGGCGAACAGTCCGTTTGTGGTGATATACGCGCTTGAATATTTTCTGATAGCATCCGCCTGAAGCTTGAAGAAATTATACACAACATCTGAAATAAACCGCTTTTGCAAGAGCATCATGTGCGGATTTGCGTGACCCGAAAAGATGGTATTGCCGGGCAGATGGACCGCATCCCAGCTTGTATAGGTCTGATTCCAGAAAACTGCACCGATAGCTTCGTTGAGCGCATCGATGGTTTGGAATTTATTCTGCAGGAATCGTCTGAACGCTATATCGTCGCTCTTTGAATGATATTCCTTGCAGTCGCAGTTGATCTCGTTATCGAGCTGCCAGGCGACTATGTTGGGATATTTGCTGTAGTGCTCTGCGATTTTTTCTGATATACGCTCGGAGAAAAAGAGAAATTTTTCCGAGGTCAGATTGTAATGCCTGCGCAGTCCGTGTGCATAGAGATTTCCGCGCGCGTCAGCATTTAAAATTTCGGGATATTTTTCGCTCATCCATGCGGGAGGCGTTGCGGTAGGCGTGCAGAAAATTACATTCATGCCCTCCTCAAGCGTGAGCTCCATAAAGCTATCGAAAAATTCGAAGGTAAATTCACCCTCGTGCGGTTCGAATTTGTTCCACGCAAATTCGGCGATACGAACCGTTTCGATGCCTGCTTCCTTCATTCGTTTCAGGTCTTCTCTCCAGAGAGAGGGCTCCCAATGCTCGGGGTAATAGCAAACGCCGAGCGTAATGCGGTCGGGGCTTAGCTTTTTCATAACGATGCTCTCCTTTTTAAGTTGATTTCACTGCTTTAGTTGATTTCATTATATCATCGCGAATTTTGTCTGTCAAGCGCATTTGACGCCTGCCCTCAACTTTTTTCGGTGAATTTCACTCAAACCATTGATTAATCCGATTTGATGATGTATAATAATCTCGTTGATCAGTTTATATGAGAGGATATTGTAATGGCACATAATCTACCAATGGAAGTAGTCGAATATCTTTCGGCTTTTCGCTACAAAATCGAGCTTCACGCTCATACAAGCCCCGTTTCGTCGTGCAGTCAGCTTCCGCCTGAGAAGCTCATCGACAGACTTGCCGCGAAGGGCTATGATGAGGTCGTTATAACAAATCATTTCACACCTGATGGTGGGTTTAACTGGACCGACGACCCTGTTGGAACCTATCTTGCCGACTATTATGCCGCTTGCGAGGCAGGCGAAAAGCGCGGTGTCAAGGTGCTTCTCGGAGCTGAATACCGCTTTAAGGAGAACAGTAACGACTATTTGGTTTACGGAGTTGACGAGGCGTTTCTTCGCGAAACCGTAAAGCGTCTTGACATGACCTTTGCGCAGTTTTACGAGGAATATCACAGCGAAAAGCTGCTCATTCTGCAAGCGCATCCATTCCGCTCCGGTATCGTGCAGGCTGCTCCTGACCATCTTGACGGAATCGAGAGCTTTAATATGCACCCTCACCACAACTCGCGCGTTGCAATGGCATCAAGGTGGGCAAAGGACAATAATCTTCCCGTTATGACGATTGGAACCGACCTTCATAATCCCGGCTATGAGGGGCTCTGCGCGACAAGAACGAGAACACTTCCTACGACCTCAGAGGAGCTTATAGCAATTCTTCGTGCGCAGGATTATATTATGGATATCGCAGGCTCTGCGCTGCTTCCTTTCTTTGATTTTTAACAGAATATTTTACATCTTGCCCTTGACCGATTCGGTCAAGGGCTTTTTGTTTTTGCAAAAATTCAGTAAAAATGCTGACGCATCAGGACGGGTAACGGCGGGCGGTGAAAGCTTTAAATGTGCTACCTTATATGAAGAAAGAAGATTCAGGAGGAAATGACATGGATGCGATAAGCGAGCTTGCGGGGCTTGGCGCGCTTGCGGTTGGAGCGTTATCCGTATTTGTTGAAATTGCGCCGATAAAGCTGTCACCCGTTTCAGCCCTGCTCGGATGGATAGGTAAAAGAATAAACAAGGGCATCAGCGAGCAGGTAGCCGCGCAGGAGCGAAAGCTTGACGAGCTTTACGATACGATCGACAAAAACGAGATCGACCGAATTCGCTGGGAGATTCTCAATTTTGCAAACAGCTGCCGCAACGGCGTCAAGCACACTCAGGACCAATTTGAGCACATAATCGCGCTCCACGGGAAGTATGTGAGCACAATAAAAGCCCGTCGACTTACTAATGGGCTTATTGATGTGCAGTACGATTATATCAAGGCTTTATACAGACAATGCCTTGAAAAGAACAGCTTTATTTAGGCGTTGAGCTCAGAGAGAAAATCCGGAAATTATTCAGCAATCCTTTTGGCAAATCGCTCAAATTAACTGCGCCCCAAAAGGGCAGAAAGGAAGCTTCCGCGACGGAAGCTACAGTAAAATATGCAGACAATAATCGACATTTCGCATTACCAAAATGTAAATGATTGGAGTGCGCTTAAAAAATCAGCCGATGCGGTGATCGTAAAGGCAACTCAGGGTCACGCGCTGTCAAGCGGGGCATATCTTTTCACCGACAGAGCCTTTCACGGGTATGCCAAGGAATGTATGCGATATGGAATACCGTTTGGCGCGTATCATTTTTTTACGGCTTCGAATGAAACAGAGGCCAGGCGCGAGGCTGATTATTTCGCAGATGAGATCTCGCCATACAAATCAAAGCTTATCTATGCTGCGTGCGACGCTGAAAACTACGGCAACAAGTGGCTGCTCGGGCTCTCGCGCGATGAGCTGTCGAGGCTGATCACCGTTTTCTGCAAAAGGCTTGAAAAACACGGATATTTTCCGATTCACTACACAAATACCGACCACATCAACAGCTTTATTCGGCTTGAATCGATACCGTATCCCGTTTGGCAGGCGCATTATGGGAAAACAAAGCCGAGCGAGGCAGGCGACAGGCTTCTCGCATGGCAGTATACCGACAAGGGACGTGTCGGGGGAATCTCAGGGAATGTTGATATGAGCCGAGGCTATATTTCCGAAGCGGAGCTTGCGATAATGAAGCTCGGCGCGATCGGCGTGATCGATTCGCCGTACTATTGGCGCAAAAATTACACAAAGACGAAATATCTCGATCTTCTTTTGATCCGCGCACAGAGGGAGATCAAACGGGCAAGCAGTCCTTGTCCGGAGCTTGAAGCTGCACTAAAACGGCTGTCTGAGCGTGGGATCGTAGATACGCCTGAATATTGGCTGAAAGCCGTTCAAAGCGTGGAGCACCTTTCCGATTTAATAAAAAAGCTCGGAGGCTCGATATGAGAGGCGGAGGTATGGTGTGAGATTCGGAGGTTCGGTGTGAGATTTGGCGGCTCGGTGCGAGATTTGGAAGTTTGATATGAGGTTTGGAGGTTCGATATGAGATATTTAAAGCGCTTGATACTCGGCGTTCTTATTTACATAGGATTTTATTTACCGTTTGTTGCGGTGCTTCAGGGCTTGACGGGGTATGACTACACTTCGGCGTATACAGTATGCGGAATTGTCGGCTCGGTTGAGCTTGCTCTCGGCGCGATAATCAAGCGCGAGGAGGCAAAATTTGAAAATAAAACGAGAAAGGAGGGTAGAAATGACTGATATTACGGGCATTATCGAAGCGGTCGTAAATTTAGCCGCGCTTGTGATCGGTGTTGTGCTGATTCCATTGATCAAGGAAAAGCTCGGCGAATCAAAGCTTAGGCAGATCGTCGGTTGGCTTGAATTTGCGTGCAGTGCGGCTGAGGAGGCGGCGAGATGCGGACTTATCGACAAGTCGGCGAAATACGATTATGCGGTGTCGCTTCTTGAAAAAAACGGCATCACATTCGATGCGCAAACAACGAGGGCGCTAATTGATTCGACGGTTTGGAAGCTGTTTAACAGCATGAAGCCTCAGGAATAGGCATCGTGCAATCGGCGCATTTTAAAATGGCTTTTTGCGCCGAAATTGCAAAATTTACTAAAATACTTGAAATGGTTATCTTTTTATGGTATAATAAATTTATGATATAAAATTTATTATTCAAGGAGAGATAACCATGAATTTTTCTGAAGCAAAAAAGAAGGTTTTTGACAGATACGAAGCCCTTGTTACAAGAAAAAATGAGATTGATGACAGCTGGTATAACGGCGTAGTTGACAGATACGTTTACCCCGTAGTAACAAACGAGCATATTCCGATCGAATGGAGATACGACTTAAACGAGGCTACAAACCCCTATTTTATGGAGCGTATCGGCGCTAACGCGGCGTTAAACTCGGGTGCTATCGAATTTGAGGGGAAAATCAGACTCGTAGTTCGCGTTGAGGGTGTAGACAGAAAATCATACTTCGCACTTGCTGACAGCGATAACGGAGTTGACAACTTCAGATTCCACGATGAGCCGATAAGAATCCCCAAGCTTGCCGATGACGAAACAAACTTCTACGATATGCGCCTGACAAAGCATGAGGACGGATATATCTACGGTGTTTTCTGCGTTGAAAAGAAGGACCCGAATGCAGTTCCCGGCGACACCTCCTCCGCTATTGCAAAGTGCGGCATCGTAAGAACAAAGGATTTCAAGACATGGGAAAGATTCAACGACCTAAAGAGCGAGCTTCAGCAGAGAAACGTTGTTCTCCATCCCGAATTCGTTGACGGAAAGTACGCATTCTACACAAGACCCTCCGACGGATTTATGGACGTTGGATATGCAAACGGTATCGGCTTTGCTCTCGTTGAGGATATCAAGAATGCCGTTATCGAAAACGAAAAGATTTTCGAATACAAGATCTATCACACCATCAAGGAAAGCAAGAACGGTGCAGGCGCTACTCCTATCAAGACTCCCGAGGGCTGGCTGCATATCGCTCACGGTGTAAGAGGTAATGCGGCAGGTCTGAGATACGTGCTTTACTGCTTCATGACCTCGCTTGATGATCCGACAAAGGTTATTTACAGCCCCGGCGGATATTTCATGGCTCCTTACAAGGAAGAGCGCGTAGGTGACGTTTCCGACGTTCTTTTCTGCAACGGTGCGGTTGCTAAGGAAAACGGCGAGCTCTTCATTTACTACGCATCCAGCGACACAAGACTCCATGTTGCAACTACAACAATCGACAAAATGATCGATTACTGCAAGAATACACCTGTTGACGGCTTTAATACCCATGCAAGCGTTGATACCATCTGCAAGCTGATCGAGCGCAACAGAAATATTTAATCAGATACGCATTTTTTCGAAAAAAGAACGGTATATTAATGAAGTGACAAGTCTTAATATACCGTTCTATTGATACGCATAAGATTTTTTCAAAACAAGGAGGCAACATGGACGCTATCAAGAAATATACGGATTGGTGCACTGACCCGTATTTTGATGAGGAAACCCGAGCGGAGCTTAAAGCGATCGAGGGTGACGAAAAAGAGATTGCGGATAGGTTCTACAAGGAGCTTGAATTCGGCACGGGCGGAATGCGCGGCGTTATCGGATTCGGCACCAACAGAATGAACATCTATACGGTCAGAAAGGCAAGCCAGGGCCTTGCTAATTTTGTTCTCAAGGAGAACGGCGCTGATCGCGGTATCGTTATCGCATACGATTCGAGAAGAATGTCGCCCGAGTTTGCAAAGGAAGCGGCACTTTGCTTTGCTGCAAACAATATCAAGGTGTATATTTTCGAGAGCTTAAGACCAACTCCTGAGCTTTCATTTGCTCTGCGTCAACTCGGCTGCATTGCGGGTATTGTTATCACCGCAAGCCACAATCCGTCCGAATACAACGGCTACAAGGTTTATTGGGAGGATGGCGCACAGATAACCGCTCCTAAGGATGAGCAGATTATTGCCGAGGTTAACGCCATCGAAAGCTACAACAGCGTTAAGACGATGAGTGAAGCGGATGCCATCAAGGCAGGGCTTTATAACGTTATCGGAAAAGAGATTGATGACGAGTACATCAAAGCGCTGAAGTCGCTCGTGCTTTCGCCCGAGGTGATCAAAAAGCAGGCTTCTTCGCTTAAAATCGTATACACTCCGCTCCACGGAACGGGAAATCTGCCCGTCAGACGCGTGCTGAGCGAGCTCGGCTTTGAGAATGTTTATATCGTTCCCGAGCAGGAAATGCCCGATGGAGCGTTCCCGACCGTAGGCTATCCGAATCCCGAGGATCCAAAGGCTTTCGCACTTGCACTCGAGCTTGCAAAAAAGGTTGATGCCGATCTCGTGCTTGCAACCGACCCGGATGCCGACCGACTCGGCGTTTACGCAAAGGATAGCAAAACCGGCGAATATGTTTCGTTTACGGGCAATATGTCGGGCATGGTAATCTGCGACTATCAGCTTGCAAAACGCAAGGAGATGGGCACGCTTCCTAAAAACGGAGCGCTTGTTACCACCATCGTGTCGGGCAAAATGGCGCGTGCGATGGCAAAGGATTACAATATCGAGATTCTCGAAACGCTTACCGGCTTTAAGTTTATAGGCGAGAAGATCAAGGAATTCGAGCAGACCGGAAAATACGAATATTTGTTCGGATTCGAGGAGAGCTACGGCTGTCTTATCGGAACTCACGCCCGCGACAAGGACGCGGTTGTTGCTGTTATGGCACTTTGCGAGGTTGCGGCTGATTGCAAGGAGCAGGGAATTACGCTTTGGGATAAGATGATCGAGCTTTATGAGCGTTACGGCTACTACAAGGAGGAGCTTTACACGGTTACTCTGAAGGGTATAGACGGTGCCGAGAAGATCCAGAGCATTATGAGCAATGTCAGAAGTAATCCGCCTGAGTATATCAGTCAGTACAAGGTCAACCTTTTCGCGGACTACAAGACGAATGTCAAGCTTGATTATGCAAGCGGCGCTAAATGTGAAACAGGACTGCCGTGCTCGAATGTACTCTATTTCGAGATGGACAACGACATGTGGTGCTGCATCAGACCCTCGGGAACTGAGCCCAAGGTTAAGCTTTATATGGGCGTCAAGGGCAAAACTCAGGCAGAAGCCGACAGCTTGATGGAAAGCTTCAAGGCGGCATTTTTGAAGCTGCTTGAGGACTGAGTAAGCTGCGCAGGTTATAATTGTTTAGAATGAGAAAGAGGCTATTCCTTATTGGGAATAGCCTCTGATGTTTTATATTGAATATCGTTGTTTTTGTGATCAATACGGGGACATATAACCGAATGGGTGCTGCTTTAATTTGGCGGATACAGCTCGCCTGAGGTCTTTATTCCGTTCTCGTAACGTTGCGTTACGCCAAGCTCGCCGCCAAATCCGGTATAATGTGCTTCTGCGGAAATGTGTGTTTCGCTTGCAGAAACGATTTCGATATACAGCGGTACGCAGAGCTTCCACGGATTGCATATCGCGAGGGAGTCTGTAACATCGGAAATCTTTTCCTCGGTGATATACAAAGCATACTCATCGGGAATTATGATATGCGGAGAAGCGGTCATTTTGTACATTGACGCGATAAGCAAAACAGCGCACAGTGCTGAGCTCAGAGCGAAAACCCATGCTTTTCGCAGCTTTTTTATCAGCATAAGAAGCGCGGGGACTGAAAATATCATAAACCCGTAGGCAAAAAGAAGCGTTAACATATAAACGGCAGACACGGTTACATTAAGAACGCTTTTCAATTCAAGCACCTCATCTTCTGTTTGAGTTAAGTGATGTTTTGATACAATAAAAGCCGCAAGGGTGGATTTAGTTGGAAAAAGATATTTCTGTAATTCTTGTGCGGAGACTTGAACTTGCGTATTATTAGTGAAATATTCGGCTCACGCCGAATGTGAAATAATTTCCTTGCGGAAATTGTGAAATATTGCTCCTTCGTCGCAATGTGAAATGAAATTTGCCCACATTCGCGTCAGCGAATATTTCACATTTGCGGAGCAAATATTTCACAGCGAAGCTATTTCACTTGCCCGCAGGGCAAATTTCGTTGAAAAACCTCGTCGAAAGACGAGGTTTTTCTGGTGCGGATAACAGGAATCGAACCTGCACGGTTGCCCACCAGATCCTAAGTCTGGCGCGTCTGCCAGTTCCGCCATATCCGCATGAACCATCAGCTATTATATCACAGATAAAACATTTTGTCAAGGTATTGATTTTTATTTCAAAAGGGTGTAAAATATTACTTGGTATTATTCCGAATTTTTAATAGATTGCATTAAGGAGAAAACGGAAATTGAAGGTTCTCGTGCTATCCGTAACAGCAGGGCAGGGGCATAATGCTACTGCCAAGGCTCTCTGCTCATATCTTGAAAATATTGGCTGTGAAGCAGCCATGCTTGATACATTTAAATATGTAAACCCTATTCTCGGCGAAACAGTATCGCGCGGATATCTTCTTGCCGCGAACAACGCAAAGCTTGCATACAAGGGCGCATACCGCCTTGCGGAAAAACGCCGCAAATCACGCACAGATGCTTCTCCGACACGCGCGTCGGGCAATATTCTGAGCTACAAGCTTCTAAAATACATTAATCAATTCGACCCCGATGTCATTATCTGCACACATGTTTTCGCAGGAATTATCGTTGATGTGCTGAAGGAAAAGTGCAGAATCCGCGCCAAAACGATCGGAGTTGTCACCGATTTCGCCGTTCACCCGTATTGGGAGGAAGCGGTCAATTTCGACTATGTGGTCGTGCCGAACGAGCTTATGCTCTCTCAGGCATTGAAAAAGGGCTTTAAGGAATCGCAGGTGCTTCCTTTCGGAATCCCGATACATCCAAAATTCGCAAGCGGAATCAGCAAGGAGGAGGCGCGTGCCAAGCTCGGGCTTGACATAAACAAGCGCACGATTCTGCTTATGAGCGGAAGCATGGGCTATGGAAATATTGAAAATACCGTCTATGCGCTCGACTCGGTTCCGCATGATTTACAGATCATTACCGTTTGCGGAAGCAATCATGCCGCAAAGGCTAAAATTGACGAGCTTAAAACCAAAAACCGCGTTCTGAATTTCGGTTTTGTCAACAATGTAGAGCTTTTGATGGATGCCTCTGACTGCATTATTTCAAAGCCGGGCGGGCTTACGACCTCAGAGGCGCTTGCAAAGCGTCTTCCGATGGTTATTGTCGACCCTATTCCCGGTCAGGAGGACCGCAATACCGAATTCCTCACAAACAACGGTGTTGCAATGTCGGTGACAAGCACCTCTCCGCTCGAGGATGTGCTCTATCAGCTTTTTGCCGATCCAAGACGCATTGATCTGATGAAAAACGCTATAGATATAATCGCGAAGCCGAATTCAACGAGCGATATCTGCGAATTTGTCAAGAAGATCACGGTGGAGCAATAATATGGCAAAAGTAGCTTTGTTTGCGCTCAACGCATCATATTCGCATACAAATCTGGCTGTGCGGTGTATAAAGAAAAGCCTTGCCGAGAATAACTCCTGCGAGGCTTTTGTTCTCGAATGCAATCTGAAGGACAAGCGCCAGAAAATCCTCGAAGCTCTTAATAACGCCGCGGCGGACATATACGGCTTTTCCGCGTACATATGGAATGTGCGCGAGCTGTGTGAGTTCGCCGCTGATTTAAAAAGGCTTCGTCCGAGCTCGCTTATTGTCCTCGGAGGCCCCGAGGCTTCATACAATGCCGATGAGCTTTTGTCGAAAAATCCGTCGATCGACTGCGTTATTACCGGAGAGGGTGAGCATGCTTTTTCGGAGCTTGTGCGAAAATTCGATTCGGGAGAGGAAATTGCGCGTATAATCGACGGCGGCGTTTACGCCGAATTTGAATCTCAGGGCAATGTTTACGGAGATGAAAGCCTTGGCTCGAGGATGCTTTACTATGAATCCTCGCGCGGCTGTCCGTACAGATGCGCCTACTGTCTGTCGGCTCTGTCGGGGAAAATTCGTGCTAAAACTGCTGAGCAGACGCTGTCTGAGCTTCTGTATTTCGAGAAATACGATGGTCTTAAAATTATCAAATTTGTCGATAGAACCTTTAATTTTGACAGAGAGCGCGCTAAGTTGATCTGGCGCGGTTTGCTTTCCGAGCAGTATACAAAAAACTACCATTTCGAAATTTGCGCGGAGCTGCTTGACGAGGAAAGCTTTGAGCTTCTCTCGCAGTTCCCAAAGGGAAAGCTTCAGCTTGAAATCGGCGTTCAATCGACAAATAAAGAAACGCTCGGAAGGATAAACCGCCCTCAGAATACCGAGGTGCTGCTTTCGAATATCTCGCGTCTGCATTCATTTGGCAACATGCACATCCATGCCGACCTTATAGCAGGCTTGCCGTGTGAGGGGTTCGAGAGCTTTGCACGCTCCTTTGACGCGGTTTTCGGACGCTGCGATATGCTGCAGCTCGGATTTTTGAAGCTGCTGCACGGCTCTGAGTTAAGGCGCGCTGCGGACGAGTTCGGATGCGTTTACTCCGACAGACCACCGTATGAGGTGCTTTTTACCGACAGCCTCAGCTTTGCGGAGCTTTGCAGACTACATGAGATAGACGACCTGCTCGACAGATATGTAAATTCAGGCTCTTTTGTGCGAAGCTTCAAGCTTCTTTGCAGTCGTTTTGGCTCGCCGTTCTATATGCTTGACTTGCTTGCCGAGCGGTTTTTGGGCGCGGGCATAAAAATTACGGAATTATCTCAGCCGCGTGCGTATGAAATGCTGTATGCGTTCATCCGAGAGGGCGAGGATGAAGAGCTTGCAAAGGCGTTGTCGCTTGATTTTCTGACCTGCCAGAGGGGTACTCCGCCAACGTTTGGCGATTTCTGTATGGTGAGGCTCGAGGACGACGCAAAGCACCGCTTTATCAGCTTTGCACGCGAGGAGGGTGTTGAATGCTTCGTGCCCGCGCTTGAAGTCAGAGGCATCGGCGAGGCTCGGTTTATTATCGAGCGCAGAAGCCTTCGCGCATATGAAGAGTGTGGCGGAGTCTTCGTCGAAGTATAAAAAAGTGCTCCGCTTTAATCTCGCAAAATGTTTAAAAAAACTATTGAAAAGCTTCGCATTTTGTGGTAGAATATTATTATCGTTTGTTTTGCGATATAAAATACTCAAAGAAAGGAAGATGCCCTATGAAAATTGCATTTTCAACATTGGGATGCCCGAATTTCTCGTGGACTGATATATATTCCATGGCGAAGGATTTCGGCTTCGACGGAATCGAGATCCGCGGACTCGGTAGCGATATTTTCGCGGTCAAGGCACGCCCGTTTACAGACGCTAAAATCGATAAGACTATAAATACACTTGAGCGCCTCGGCCTAGAAATCCCCTGCCTTACCTCGGGCTGCTGCTTGAAATTTGCAGATAAGCTAAACGATGCAAAGGAAGAAATCAAGGCATATATCGAGCTTGCACAAAAGCTCGGTACACCGTATATACGCGTGCTTGCTGACCTTGATGCCGCACCTGCAGGCGAGATTGATGATGCAAAAATTATCGAAGCTGTCAGAGAGATCGCACCTCTTGCAAAGGATACGGGTGTAACTCTGCTGCTCGAAACAAACGGCATCTATTCAGATACAAAGCGTCTGAGAAAGATTCTCGATGCGGTAAATCTTCCGTATGTCGCCGCGCTTTGGGATACGCATCACCCATACAGATTCGCAGGTGAAGCTCCCGAAACTACGGTTGAAAACCTCGGCGCATACATAAAGCATGTTCATGTCAAGGACTCCGTAATGGAAAACGGCACCGTAAAATACAAGATGATGGGTGAGGGCGACATGCCGATCCCCGACATGCTCCGTGCGCTCAGCTCAATAAGCTATGATGGATATATCTCTCTTGAATGGGTTAAGCGCTGGGCATCCGAGATCGAGGACTGCGGAATCGTATTCCCTCATTTTGCAAGATACATGCGTGAGCATGTCAAGGAGGCCGTTCCGCCGCTTCAGACGAGCAGACGCGGTGTTGGCAAATACATCTGGCCGAAGGAGCATCTTATTGACTACACCTTCCCACAGCTTCTTGACCGTATTTGCGAGGAATTTCCCGATCAATACGCTTTCCGCTATACAACTCTTGACTATACACGCACCTATACCGAATTTCGCGACGATGTCGATACCTTTGCGCGCGCGCTCATTTCAATGGGCGTAAAGCGTGGAGATCATGTTGCAATCTGGGCGACTAATGTTCCGGAGTGGTATATTACCTTCTGGGCTACTGTGAAGATCGGTGCTGTGCTTGTAACCGTAAATACTGCTTATAAGATCCACGAGGCTCAGTATCTTCTCAACCAATCGGATACGCATACGCTCGTTATGATCGATGGCTACAAGGATGCAGACTATGTGGAGATCATCAAGGAAATTTGCCCTGAGCTTGCTTCAAGCGAGCCCGGTCAGCTCAACTCCAAAAAGCTTCCGATGCTCAAAAATGTTATCACAGTAGGCTGCGAGGTTGACGGCTGCTATACATGGGAGAGCGCAAACGCGAGAGCTGACGAAACCTCACTTGCTGAGGTTCAAGCCCGCGCGAAGTCGGTTCGAAAGCATGATGTCTGCAACATGCAGTACACATCGGGCACCACAGGCTTCCCCAAGGGCGTTATGCTGACACACTACAATGTTGTCAACAACGGTAAAGCTATCGGCGACTGCATGGACCTTTCAACCGAGGACCGCATGATGATTCAGGTGCCGATGTTCCACTGCTTCGGCATGGTGCTTGCGATGACAGCCTCTGTAACTCACGGTGTTACAATGTCACCGATCCCCGCATTCTCGCCAAGACTCGGACTCGACTGCATAAACAAGGAGAAGATCACCTGCTTCCACGGCGTTCCGACGATGTTTATTGCAATGCTCAACAACGAAAACTTCGACAAAACCGATTTCTCGCACATGAGAACGGGTATTATGGCAGGCTCGCCTTGCCCGATCAAGGTCATGGAAGAGGTCGTGGAAAAGATGCACATGCCCGAAATTTGCATCACCTACGGTCAGACTGAGGCTTCCCCCGCGACCACGATGAGCAAGACCACCGACCCGCTTGATGTTCGCTGCACAACCGTTGGTGCTTCGATGTTCGCTGTCGAAACGAAAATTGTCGACCCCGATACAGGCGAGGAGGTTCCCGACGGAGTTGACGGTGAATTCTGTGCGCGCGGATACAATATCATGAAGGGCTATTACAAGATGCCCGAGGCAACCGCGGCGGCTATCGACAAGGACGGCTGGCTCCACTCTGGCGACCTTGCAAGACGCGTCGAAAACGGCTATTACAAGATAACCGGACGAATTAAGGATATGATCATTCGCGGCGGCGAGAACATCTATCCCAAGGAAATCGAGGATTTCCTTTACACCAATCCCAAGATAAAGGATGTTCAGGTAATCGGCGTTCCCGATAAGGCTTACGGCGAGGAAATCATGGCTTGTATTATTCTGAACGACGGTGAGAGCTCAAGCGAGGAGGAAATCAAGCAGTTCTGCCTCGATAATATGGCAAAGCACAAGTGCCCACGCTATATCCGCTTTGTTGAGGGCTTCCCGATGAATGCCGCAGGCAAGATCCTCAAATACAAGATGCGTGAGGAGGCTGTTGAATACCTCAATCTCCATGCTGACGCGTCGATTGTAACTGCATAAAATTAAGGAGCTGCTGCACATAAGTGCTGCAGCTCCATTTTGCAATTTGGCAGAATATTTAAAAAATCTCTTGCCAATACAGTCTGTTTGTGATAAAATATAAGTGTATGCAAATATACATACCGGAGTTAATATGTTTGACAAATTCTTACCTACAACAATTTATAACAATATTTACGAGATCACGCCTGATAAGCTCAAAGAGCTTGGAATTTCTGCGCTGATACTCGATATTGACAATACTCTTGTCACCTACGATGATCCCGAGCCGACCGAACCCGTGAAAAATTGGCTTGACGCTCTACACTCGGCAGGAATTTCAACCGCGTTTGTTTCGAATAACCATCAGCCGAGAGTCGAAAGCTTCTGCAAGGGTATGGATTGCTATTTCCACGCCGATTCGGCAAAGCCCTCCCGACGCTATCTTTTTGAAGCGATGAAGTTTATGGGCAGCGATATCGGATCAACCGCCGCCGTAGGCGACCAGATCTTTACGGATGTTTATGCGGCGAAGCGCTGCGGCATGAGGGCGTTTCTCGTTCCGCCGATCAAGGACAAGCTAACGCTGTTTTTCCGTACGAAAAGATTGCTCGAAAAGCCGTTTTTGCGGCTCTACTATAAAAAGCATCGATCAAATTAGCAGGTGTATCTGTTAAAAATAAAATGCTTTAATTTTGCTCCAATGCAAACCACGCCCGATCGGGCAGAAAGGCTGACCTGATTTTGCAGGTCATGGATATAAATATGACACCGTATTACAATCTTACAAAATTACTTGCGGCTACGCTCTTTAAAAAGGATTCGCCGATTATTCCCGAAAATGCGATTCCCGACAACAGCCGTCCGGGCAGACTGCTGAACGCTCTGCGTCAGCTTATTGCCTCGCGCAGTATCAATGTCGCGGAGAACATGCTTTTTGACTCGTTTGATGTCAAGCAGCCTGTTTTTCTTGCCATCGGACTTGAATTTTACGCTCGACTTTCCGAGATGAGCGAGGACGACCTCCGCGAGCAGAATTTCTCTGTCGAGGAGATCGGCGAGGGCATTCGCGATATGCTCGCATTCTATAAAATCAAGATAGCCTTGAAGAAAGCTCCCGATGCGGCGAATGCTCCAAGTGCTCCGAGCGCAGGTGAAGCGGCTCCGGTGGAAAAAGAAGCCGCACCGACCGAAGAACAAAACGGTTAAATTATGAAGCTTGCTGTTCTTGGATCTCCGATTGCTCACAGCCGTTCGCCTGAGCTTCAGCATTCGTTTGCGCGCGACTGCGGTGTTTGTGAGTTTTCGTATGAGCGTATTGAAACAACGCGCGAGAGCTTGATTCCAACGGTTAAACGACTGATTGCTGAGGGATATGACGGCTTTAACTGCACGATGCCTCTCAAAACCGATATGGCATTGCTTGCCGATTATCTTGAGGATGAGGCGCGCGAGCTTTGCTCGGCAAATACTGTCGCGGTGAGGGATGGAAAGCTTTATGCCGGCACTACCGACGGCGGCGGGATCCTGCTTACAATCAAGCGCGGATTTCGTGAGATGAATAAGGCTGACGCTGATATTACCGGAAAGCGAGTCGCGCTTTTAGGTGCAGGCGGAGCCGCGAGGTCTGTAGCTCTTTCGCTCAAAAATGCAGGAGCGGAGCTGACTGTTTTAAACCGAACATTATCATCTGCCATCGCTCTTAAAACGATGCTCGGCGTTGACTGCGAATGCTTTGAGCTTGAGAGAAACTCGCTCTTGCGTGCGGCAGAGAGCTGTGATATTTTAATTAACTGCACCGCGGCTGGAATGGCAGGGAAGGCTGAATTTGAGGACCTTTCTTTTGTTGAGGCGCTTCGCCCTGATGCGCTTGTTATTGACGCGGTGTACAATCCGCTCGAAACGCTTCTTTTGAAGAAAGCCGAGGCGAGAGGGCTTATGGCGATGAGCGGTCTTTGGATGCTTGTTTATCAGGGCGCGCTCGCGTTTGAGAGGTGGTCGGGAACGCTTCCCGACGAGGACGCATGCAAGCGCGCGTTTGATCTGATTAAATGATTGAGGTGAAGAATATGGAGTGCGCAAAATTTGGAGTTGCCGGCAACTGCGAGAGCTTTTACGCGGATGGCAAAAAGCACACCCTCGAGGCTCCCGAATGGCTTGCGGGACGAGGACTTGACGCGTATGAATATCAGGCAGGGCGCGGTTATCAGGCGGGTGAGCAGTCGCTTGTGGCTGTCGGAGCCGAGGCTAAGAGATGTAACATTGCGCTGAGCCTTCATACACCGTATTTTATATCTCTGTCGAGCGTGGAGCTAGAAAAGCGCATTAACAGCATTGGATACATTAAAACAGGCCTCAGGGTTGCAGAGCTTCTCGGGGCAGATACGATAGTTGTTCACACGGGAAGTGCGGCGAAAATTACTCGTGCCGAGGCGATGTCGCTTGCATCTGACACGCTGTACAAGCTTCTCGAGGACACCGACACCGATATTCGCATCGGGCTTGAAACCATGGGCAAGTTAAATCAGCTTGGAACGCTTGACGAGGTGCTGACACTGTGCAGTCTTGACCCGAGGCTTTATCCTGTGGTGGATTTCGGTCATCTCAACTGCAGAGGACGCTTTGAAAGCGGAGTGTTCGAGCTTGACGAGCCGACCCAGACGGGCGGAGTATTTGTAACGGTTGATGATTACCGCGCTGTATTCGACAAAATCGGCAGCAGGCTCGGCGATAAATACGCAAAGACTCTGCATTGCCATTTCTCAAAGATTGAATACACAAAGCAGGGTGAGAAAAAGCATGTTCGCTTTGTCGATGAGGAATATGAGCCGCCGTTTGAGCCTCTTATGGAGGCTATCGCCGCTGAGCATGTTTGCCCACGCATAATTTGCGAATCCGCAGGAACTCAGGCGGAGGATGCGGCGGCAATGAAAAAGTATTATATGGAGATACTGGCTAAGGCTTGACGAGCCTGACCGTACGAAGGAGGAAAGATAAATTATGAAAATCCTTATCATGAACGGCCCGAATCTGAATCTTCTCGGCGAGCGAGAGCCGAGCCATTACGGAACAGACACACTTGAATCGATAATGACCGAGCTTGAAAAAAAGGCGGCAGAGCTTGGCGTTGAGCTCGAATTTTTTCAGTCGAATCACGAGGGCGCGCTGATTGACCGACTTCATGCGGCGAGAGCGGCTGCAGGCGGCGGAATTGATGCGGTTGTATTAAACGCAGGCGCGTATACGCATTATTCATATGCAATTCGCGACGCGATTTCCGCAGTAAAGCTTCCGGTCGTTGAGGTGCATCTTTCGAATATCCATGCGCGCGATGAGTTCCGCTCGAGGTCTGTGCTTGCTCCCGTATGCGTAGGACAGATAAGCGGCTTTGGCGCGTACAGCTACACGCTTGCTCTTTTTGCGGCGATAAATGCTGTAAATAAAATCAAGGCGCTGTAAATTTAAAAATCCCATTAACCCCATAAGGTTTTTCATGCTTTGAGCTGCCGCACGGCTGTTGATAGCACGAGAAGTTTCATAAAAATATTAACAAATTTCTTGAAAAAAATTGAAAAAAATATTGACAATCCTAAGGCTGTATTGTATAATTTAACTGTAGTATGGGGAACGTTTATTCACATACAAATTTTGAAAAAGAGGTAGATTGTAATGAAAAAACTTTTTTCAATTCTTCTCGCGGCTTCTATGGCGGCTACCCTCGCTGTAGGCGCATCTGCTGCAGAGCAGACTCTCAAGTCCGTTAACGGCACTCCTACAATTGACGCTGTAAAGGACGCAATGTATGATGGTTCCACTCCTGTCGTTATTGAGCGTAACGGTAGTGGCGATGGCGAAGAAAAGAACGGCGAAATGGCTACAGGTACGGTATGGTCCGCATGGGATGCTGACAACATTTATTTCTTTATTGAAATTAATGATTCTACCAAGACTTCTTACGGCAAGACCCATGAGGGTGCTGATGTTGCTGCATATATGACTGACTCCGTTGAGCTTTGCCTCGACTTTGTATACGACGGCACATCACGCAGCATTTACAGTGCTGAGCCCGAAGGTGTTGGACAGTTCACATTCGCAAGCGACCTTTTCAAGGGCAGCTTGGTTGAAGGCAGCCACCTTGCAGGCGGTACCGGCGCTGTTACTGACACTTATACAGGTAAGTACTTCACTCAGGTTTATGAAGGCGTACAGACCGCTTTCAAGGGTACAGCTTCCACTTATGTTTGGGAAGTAGCTATTCCTTATGACCCTGATCTTGCACCTGTTGCACTTGGCGACGTATTCGGTTTAGTAGCTCAGTACAACGACGACAGCAACGATAACGCAAAGCGTGACTGGCAGATCACTTCCTCTGATGAGGGCGCTGAAAAGCCTCACTCGAGCTATGGTTATGAGTGGCAGAATGAGCTTGAGCTCATCGGCGAATATGTTCCTCCGGTAGTTGATAACGATTCCGATGCAGGTTCTTCCGATGCAGGTTCCGACTCTGATCCTACCACAAGCACAGATACATTCGATCCTACCGTTATCGGTGCAGTTTCTGCAGTTCTCGCAGCTGCTGGTTACGCGGTAGCGAAGAAAAAGAGATAATTCTTTTTCTCCGGAAAAAGAGATAAACTCTATTTCTCAAGAAAAAGAGATAAATCCTTTTTCTCCGGAAAAAGAGATAAACTCTGTTTCTCCCAAAAAAGAAATAAACTCTATTTCTTAGAAAACAGAGATAAACTCTATTTCAAACATAAGTCATAGACGTAAAGTTTCAATTCGTATTATGGCAAACGGCTGTCTTCTCTCACGAGAAGACAGCTTTTTTTATGAATTTTGAATTCAAAGTGAGTTCACAAAAAAGTATTGCATATTAAGTGAAAAAGTGGTATAATAACTATGTATTTGCAAAAAAACAGTCAAATTCTTCTTGTGAGGTCACAATGGTTTTTTCATCAACTGTTTTCCTTTTTATATTTCTGCCTGCAGTCTGGCTTTTACATACTCTGATACCTAAAAAATATCTGAACGCACGGAATATTCTCCTTTCGATATTCAGCCTCCTTTTTTATGCGTACGGGGAACCTGTTTATATATTGATAATGATCGCGTCAGTCGCCTTCAACTATGCTATGACCCTGCTTATGTCGCATTTTATGAACACACGCGGCAAGCCTCGCCTTGCAAGTATGATTTGTGCTATATGCGTAATATGTGACCTTTTGGTGCTCGGATTTTTCAAATATGTGCCGTGGCTGACTTCATTATTTAATCATGCTTCGGGCTTGTCAATTCCGATACCGATGCTCACGATACCTGTCGGCATTTCGTTCTACACCTTTCAGGTGCTGTCGTATGTCGTTGATGTCAGACGCCAAAATGCTAAGGCTCAGCGAAATTTCTTCGACCTTTTACTTTATATTTCATTCTTTCCCCAGCTTATTGCAGGCCCGATCGTCAAATACGGCGACATCAAGGACCAGATCGAAGCTCGCACGGTTACAGTTGAGGGAACGGCTCTCGGTATTCGCAGATTTATCTACGGTCTTTCAAAAAAGGTCATCATCTCAAATACTGCCGCAGTTGTTGCAAAGGCTGCGTTTGAAGCTGTCGACCCATCGAGCGCACTCGCATGGTTTGGTGCGATATCCTACTCGATTCAGCTCTATTTCGATTTCTCGGGCTATTCCGATATGGCAATCGGACTTGCCTTAATGTTCGGATTTACGCTCAGAGAGAATTTTAATTATCCCTATGCCGCATATTGCATTCGCGATTTCTGGAAAAGATGGCACATTTCTCTCACCTCATGGTTCAGAGAATACGTCTATTTCCCACTCGGCGGAAACCGCTGCGGAAGATTCAGAACGGCTTTTAACCGTGTTGCGGTATTTTTCCTCACGGGATTATGGCACGGCGCGAATTACACATTCATTTTCTGGGGCTTGCTCCACGGTTTGCTGATGATGTTCGAGCAAATGACGGGAATTGAAAAAATCGCAAAAAAGCCTATCCTGCAGCCCTTTTTCAGAGCCTATACGCTTCTTTTCGTATGCCTCGGCTTCGTTGTATTCAACTCACCGAGCATTTCTTTCGCATTCGACTATATTGTTAAAATGTTCTCATTTACGGGCGCCTCGTCAGATGCACTTGCGCTCTGCACGCCTTATACGGTTTTGATGCTCGTGCTCGGCATTATATTCTCCCTGCCGATTATTCCGCGGCTTCGTGAGATCACCTCGCGAGGAGTTAAGCTGGGGCGTGTGTCAGAGGCTGTCAGCTACGCTGTGACTATTCTTTTGTTCGCGCTTTGTGTTATGACGCTTGCATCCTCGACATTCAATCCGTTCATTTACTACATATTCTGAGAGGACGGTTATGAAAAAAATATTTTTATTTGCTTACTGTGCAATCTTTTTAATTTCATGCGCCTTCTTCTCACTCGGAATGCTCATTCCGAACGCATCCGATGCGGCTGAAGGAGATGTTTCGATGCCCGAATTTTTTGTCACGGACGGCGCATCATATTTAAACGAAAACTTCGGTGACGAGTTCGAAAATTATTTCTCAAAAAGCTTTGCTTATCGAAGCAAGGTTGTAGACGCGTTTTCCATGTTAAAGCTCTCTGTGTTTTCAGAGGGCAACGAGCAGGTCATCGTTGGCAAGGACGATTTTCTGTTCTTTAAGGATACGCTTGGCGACTTTCTTGGAAACAACAAAATGACTGACGAGGAAATTAACGGGGCGGTTCAGTCCCTCTCCAACATTTCCGACTACGCCGAAGAAAACGGCGCGAAGTTCTTGTTCGTCGTTGCACCCAATAAAAACAGCATCTATCCCGAAATGATGCCCTCACGCTACATTATGAACACCGAGGCTCGCGACATAGACAGACTTTATGACGCGCTTGAGCTTTGCGGCGTGGATTATCTTGACCTTCGCGAGGTGCTCACCAAAGCTAAGGCGGATAAGACGGTTTACCACAAGCGTGACACCCATTGGAATGCCGAGGGAGCAAGAATTGCACTTGAAGCTATTGCCTTTAAAATGGGCTTTGAGCTTCCGATTTTTGATGATTTCTCGCCAACCGAGGTTCACAATTTCAAGGGCGACCTCGATACACTTTTGTTTCCCGAAAGAGAAATGTTTGATTACAATACTGAATATGATTTTAGCGGTCAGTATGTTTTCACCTCTGCTTATTCAACGCCGATGGATATGACGATCTCCTCGCGCGGTTCGGGAGAGGGCAAGCTGCTTATGTTCCGTGATTCCTTTGCGAATGCGCTGATCCCGTTCGCTGCAGCAAGCTTCTCGGAAACCAAGCTTGAGCGTTCGGTCCCTTACCGAGTAGATCTGCTTTCGGATTATAAGGCTGATACGGTTATTATATTGATTGCAGAGCGAAATCTGCGCACGCTCATAGGTGCGGACGAACGTATTAAATAAGCGTGCTGTATAGAATGATTTAAGGAGTGATTTGATTGAAAGGGCGATTTATTCCGTCTTGCAGAACTTTGACGACTATTTTGCTTGCCGTTGCTATTTTCGCTTCGGTTTCATCCTGCGGAATTTCAAGTGCGGCTGTAAATCACACATATGAAGATTTTGATGTTAAGGAAAGCCTCGGGCTCGAGTTCCCGTCGGACGCATTCGATTTCGGCGATTTCTCGGTTGAAACTCTGCCGACGGAGGAAAAAGGTCCGAATATAATCGGCACGTCATCCTCGTCATTTCGTATGAGGGTGGTTGAGAGCATGGACCTTTACGAAACAGAAAAATCGCAATATCCCTGCAACACTCTGCGCGAGGGAGAACAGATAATTTTAGTCGAGCCTGAGTATGGCAGCGAATGGGCAACGGTTTACGATCTGGAGGGCATTCGCCTTGGCATTACCAAGGAGGGATTTCTCAAATCGATAAATTCCGATACAGAGCTTTACGCCGAGCTTCCGATAGAATACGGTCAGGCGAGAACGCTTGAGGGAACAATGGTAGATGCCTACTCCCATCTTGTTGACATACGAAAATATCTGAGGGTGTATGAATCAACCGAGCAGTCAAATGAGGGAGTTGATCTCTCTCAATACGATGTCAAGGTTTCAATGAAGCTTTCAACCTCGGATACCTCAATAAATGAGCCGTTCTATAATCGAAATCTCTGCCTGCTACAGTATGACACCCTGCAAAAGCTGATAAAGGCGATAGACATGTTCAAAGCGAGCGGCTATACAGTCGTTATCTATGACGCCTACAGACCGACGAGCGTTCAACAACGTTGGTTTGATGTAGTCCGCGTGCACAAGTGGGTTGCGGACCCCTCTCGCGGAATGGGCGGTGTTCACGACAGAGGAACGGCAATTGACATGTCGCTTATCGACAAGGATGGCAACGAGCTCGAAATGCCGACTCCAATGCACACGTTTACCGAGGCTTCTGCCAGAACCAGCGAGGAAATGAGTGATACCGCGCGCAAAAATATGGACTACATGACGCGAGTGATGACAAGCTGCGGCTTCACCTATATCACTTCCGAGTGGTGGCATTTCCAATGCAGAGATACCAAAAACTATCTGCCGACCGACCATCCGATTGACTCTATACCTTTGGTTCCATCCGAGAATATGCTGGATGTTTACGCAAGTTAGGCTTAAAGTGTAAATTGTGATTCCACGCAAATTTAATTTGCGCTGTGAAAAACTGCGCTGAAATAATATTTGCGTCACGGATATTTCCTTCGCTCATGCGAACCGTCAAAAATCGAAATGGAGATTTTTATGAATACTATGGGAACAAATCGCGAGGAGCAGCTGCTATTTGCCGTGCCGATGCTTCCGCCCGACAGGAAGGTTCCTGCCGCGGTTCAATCAATCGCGCTTGTGAAAAAAATCGGTGAGCCTGACGTTATGCGCATTGTCGTGAAGCGTGATCTTGCCTTTGAGATCGAGAGCTTTACATTCAGATACCGCTTCTCAAATCTGCCGATTTACGCGTCCGATGTCAACCACCGCTTTAATAGCTATGTTTACAACGAAGATGATATAAATTCATCCGATAAATTAACCTTTAACGGAGCGCTCCCGAGCGGAATCAATATTGAAGCATGCTCAGCTTATATTTCCGAAATAAAGCTCACAAGCGGGCAGGTGCTGACCTTTGAGGCGTCGGAGTACAGATTCATACTTCGCCCGAAGAAGCCTCAGAGCCCGTCTGCTCCAGAAATGTCGGCAGGTAACAAGCCTCAGACTCAGCCATCCGCTTTGTCGGCAAGGCCTGCAAATTCCGAGAGGACAGCTCCTCAAAACGCTCCCTCAAGCACTCCTTCAAGCAACAAAGAGATTCCTGTAAAAAAGAAGCATGTGCGTTTTACGGTGATTCTGACTGCTGTAATTTTTACTCTTGTTATTGAAGCGATAGCCTTCATGTTCCTGAGCCAATATACGGGAATAAAACGCTCTGCCGATATGCTCATGAGCGATAACCGCTTCAACGAGGCATACAAGATCGTTTCCCAAACGAATTACAATGGACTGCTCCAGCGCGTTTGTGAAAAGGCTACGGTCTATTATATCTCGATCGGAGATCTCGAATCGGCGTATGTTTACGCTTACGGTGCGCCCGACCCGTTTACTGACACGATAATCGATTATGCCGCTCAAAGCGTTGTTTCGATATCTGACGGAAAAATTAATGAAAACGCATTCAGAGTTGCGAAAATGACGGCTGATGACGCAAAATTTGACCAGATCATCAGCTCAATGAGCGATATTCTTACCAAAAACGGCGACTATCCAAACGCGCTTCGTGTTATGAGCGAGCTTCGCGACGATGAAGCAAAACCGCAAAAAACGGATGAGGTTTTCCGCGCGGCGCTCAATCATTACATATCGAGAAACGACTACGATGCGCTGATAGCGTTTATCGAGGAGATGTCGGAGGATACGACCTTCAAGCAGTCAAAAGAATATATCCTCGAGGTCGCACAAGAAGAGTGCTCTAAGGTTGGGGACCACGCCTGCATACTTTATCTTTCAAATCACTACAGCGATATTTCAAAGATAAGTTCTGCGCAGACCGTAATTTCATCCGCCGACAAGGGCGTTCGCACGAAATTTGAAATACTGTATCCTCTGCTTACTGCCTCGCAAAAGCGCGCGTATCACGCAAATGCCGTTACAATTTGGAACAGCAAGCCCGTTCTGATCGAAGCGGGGCATATAAACGGAACAGATATTGACGATGCTGTTTCGGTTGAACGCAATTCCAAGATGCTTATGGTGCTTCACGAGGATGGAAGCGTGACGACTCATCCCGATGACAGTACAGCCGAAAAATACGATATTCCGAGCTTTGGCGATATCGTTCAGATCGCTCTCGGCGAGGAGCACGCCGTTTTGCTTCATGCAAACGGAACGCTCAGCGCATACGGCGATAATACCTATGGTCAATGCGACGTGGCTGAGTGGACGGATATTGCCGCGGTCGCTGTCGGTCAGCGCTTTACTGTTGGACTGAAGCTCGACGGCACGCTTGTTGCTGTCGGCTCGAATACAAACGGTCAGTGCGATGTGTCAAGATATCGCAATGTCGTTGATATCGCCGCTTGCAATCAAACCACGGTCATTCTGTTCTCGGACGGTACTGTGAAATTGCAGGGCAACCGCTCGTTTGGACTTGAGGAGGTTGAAGGGCTTACAGACATTACCGATGTTTGTGCGGCTTCCTCGGTTATCCTCTCGCAGAGGCGAGATGGAAAGCTGTATGTACACGGCGGAATGCTTGGCGGTGACTATGGAAGCACGAACGATTGGCACGGTATCGTCAGCTATGATGTAGGCTCGGTTGGCATTGTCGGAGTAGACAAAAACGGCGTGGTTTATACATCGGGCGACGGCTTGCCGAAGTCTTAACTATATTAAGGAAAAAGCCGCTGTGGCGGCATGGAGAAACATATGCAAAACTCTCAAAATGAGTTGAACGATAAAAATGAACCCTCGTGCGCTGAGGATTTGTGCGAGAGCACAGAGTCCGGCGAGGCTGCGGAACAGAGTGAGGCTGTGGCATCCGAGATAAAGGACGAAACGGCTGAATCTGCTGAATCGACGGAATCGGTTGAAGCGACTGAATCGACGGAATCGGTTGAAGCGATAGAATCTGCTGAATCTGCTGAATCTGCTGAATCGTCTGAATCGGTTGAATCGGCTGAATCTGCCGAATCGACGGAATCGACTGAATCGACTGAACCGACAGAACCGGAGAAGTCCTGCGAAGCCGCCATGGCATCACCAAAGCGCAGGCTGATAAAGCGTATAATGCTGATCGTAGGCTGTACTGCTATATTAATCCTCGCGGTGCTCGGTGCGGCTGTAGGTTATGCGTGCATGCCTGTCAATATCGAGGTCGGTGAGGCTGTATCGCTTCCCGCGTTTGAGCGGATTCCGCTTCTTGATAAGCTTTGTCAGGTTGATACGGATTTAGATTCGATCGATACTGAAAAGATCGGAGAGCATGAGCTGAAGCTCGTGATTTTCGGTGTGTTTGAGGTTAAGTCGAGCTTAAATGTTCGCGATACGGTTGCGCCGAAATTAACAACGCGCTCTCTTTACATAATGAGCGGCTGTGAGCTGACGCCCGAGGATTTTGTGGCTTCGGCAGAGGATTCTACCGAAATTACGCTGAGCTTTGAGGGCGAGCCCGACACAGCTTCAGACGGCACAGCCACGATTATTGCGGTTGACGGGGGCGGAAATATCACCACCGTTCGTGAGAGCTATAAAATCGACAAAAAGCTTGACGGCTTCACCTTTGAGCCCGATGTCACGATCGATGATATAAAGAAAGAAATCCAAAAAGAATACAGCTTTGACACGATCGACCTTGATGAAATTACATTCACAGATCACTCGCTTATTAGCTGCGGAATTTTCAAGGTTAAAGCGCAAAGCAAGGATGGAAGCTATCTTTTTAGTGTTACGATAATAGATACGATAGCTCCGGATGCGACGGTGCATTCATTCGATCTGCTTCTCGGTCAGAATCTGGCGATTGAAGATTTTATCACGGATGTTATGGACAATTCCGATGTCGAAATCAGCTATTTAACGGAGCCGGATTTTACGAAGCTCGGCAAGCAAAGCATCGAAATCAAGCTTGAGGATGAGTACGGCAACAGCTCGGTTAAAAAGGCTGACATTTACATTCACAATGCGAAGTCGAAGCTTGTTCTTGAAGCAGGAACGGCTACGATTGGATATATTGAATCGGTAAGACAAATGTTCGGCTCAGGTGCGGCTGCAATAAAGTTCGATGAAAGCTTTGATACCGATAATTTAGCGATCGGAACATATGAAACGCAAGTTTCGGGCGAATATTCACCCATACCGCTCGAGATAGTGATCGTTGACACGACCCCGCCGAGATTGAAGCTTCGCGAGTTTACAACATATATCGGAGCTCTGCCCGAGCCACAATCGCTCATTGAGAGTTGTTACGATAAATCGGATGTTCAAATCAGCTATCAAACAAAGCCCGATGTTTCAAAGGCGGGTGATCTGACCGTCGGAATTATTGCGATTGATGCGTCGGGAAACAAGACTGTCGAAAAGACGGTGCTTCATGTCAAACGCGACAATGATGCGCCCGTAATATACGGAGTTAAGAATCTCACGGCGTATGAGGGAGATTCAATCTCCTACAGGCAGGGCGTTTATGCCGAGGATGCGCACGACGGAAAGGTTACGGTAACGGTTGACGCTTCAAAGGTTAAAACGAGCACTGCCGGAACCTACAAGGTAACCTACACAGCTACAGACAAGCAGGGCAATACCGCAAAAAAGACTGCGAACGTTACGATCAAAGCGATCACCATTGACGCTGTAAATCCTCTCGCAGACAAAATAATTGCTCAGATCACAACAAAATCCATGACCGAGCGTCAAAAGGCGCGCGCTATTTATGATTGGTGCATCAAAAATATCAGATACTCGACTACAACGAGCCATCTGATGGGATATTTCGCAAAGGCTGCCTATTCGGGCTTTAAGCTCGGCTACGGAAACTGCTACACCTATTATGCAGTCGCAAGCGTGCTTCTAACAAGAGCAGGCATTACGAATACCATGATACAGCGAAACAGCACGGTAAATCCGCACTATTGGAATCTTGTTCAGATAGGCGGAAAATGGTATCATTTTGACACCTGCCCTCAGCCGTCACCGCACAAGCTTGAGGTATTCCTTCTGACTACCAACGAGCTCTCGAAATTTACAAAACAGGGATATTACAGCTTCACCAAGTCAAAATATCCCGCAACCCCCAACTAAGAAAGGAATGTAAAAATGAAAAAAATTCTATCGTTGATTATTGCTGCACTTGTATTACTCTCGCTTGCAGCCTGCTCAAATGGCGCTTCCGGGCAAGGCGAGGGCACAGACGATTCCACCAATCTGCAGGGAAGTCCTGACTCGGGCGAAAATCCCGATACAGATAATATTACGGAGGAAAACAACGATACATACGAGCTGAAGCTTGATAACGGCGTAACGGTTGTTATCGGCGGTTCAGCCGACGAGGCTGTTACGGCGCTTGGCGAATATATCGATTACATGGAGGCTCCGAGCTGTGTTCATCCCGGCTTTGACAAGGTCTACACCTACGACGGATTTACCTTGACGACCTCTCCCGATGCAAAGGGCAACGAATTTGTATTCAGCATCGTGCTTACATCCGATGTTGTAGGGCTTGATAACGGACTCATGATAGGAAGCTCGCTCTCGGATGTTGAAGCGGCGTTCGGCAGTGATTATGAGGAAAGCTTCGGAATTTACAGCTACAGTCTGACGGGAGTTACAGTTTCGGCGACGATCGACGGCGAAACGGTCAGCGGACTCACATTCTCTTCAACAAGAAGCTAATAAGGAGCTGTTGCACTTAAGTGCAACAGCTCCCATAAAATACTGCTTGTCACCCACCAGGGGTTCCATTTTTGTGTGCATTGCACACA
>JAZNMQ010000090.1:0-40462 GCA_045579745.1 Candidatus Flemingiibacterium sp.
GTGACAAGGTGTATTTTATTGGAGCTGTTGCACTTAAGTGCAACAGCTCCGTTTATATTCAGATGTTCGTGCAGATGTATATCTGCAACCTTTTAAGATTATTCAACCTTAGGCAGTTTCGCGAGAGCCTTGTTGATTTCATCATCGGTCGGCACATAATTTTGCATGACACCGTTGTGGAATTTTTCATAAGACATCATGTCAAAATAGCCCGTGCCGGTCAGGCCGAACAGAATTACCTTTTCCTCGCCTGTTTCCTTGCATTTCAGCGCTTCATCAATGGCAACACGGATTGCATGGCTGGATTCGGGAGCAGGGAGTGTGCCCTCTACGCGTGCGAATAATTCCGCCGCCTCAAAAACATCGGTTTGGTTGACCGACGTAGCCTCCATAAGCTTATCGTCGTAAAGCTGAGAAAGTGTCGAGCTCATTCCGTGATAACGAAGACCGCCCGAATGTGTCGGAGCCGGCATAAATCCGCTTCCGAGCGTGTACATCTTCTGAAGCGGGCAGACCATTCCGGTATCGCAGAAGTCATACGCATATTTGCCGCGTGTAAAGCTCGGGCAGGATGCAGGCTCGACTGCAATAATGCGATAGTCGGCTTCACCGCGAATCTTTTCGCCCATGAACGGAGCAATAAGTCCGCCAAGATTTGATCCACCGCCTGCGCATCCGATGATGATGTCAGGCTTTACGCCAAGCTTGTCAAGTGCCTGCTTTGCTTCAAGTCCGATAACTGTCTGATGGAGAAGCACCTGATTTAATACGCTTCCGAGAACGTATCTGTAGCCTTCCATTGAGCTTGCGGCTTCAACAGCTTCGGAGATCGCGCATCCGAGGCTTCCGCCGGTTCCGGGGAACTCGGCAAGGATCTTGCGTCCGACAGCGGTTTCCATCGACGGAGAGGGGGTTACCGATGCGCCGTATGTGCGCATTACCTCACGGCGGAAGGGCTTCTGCTCATAGGATACCTTAACCATATATACCTTGCAGTCAAGTCCGAAATACGAGCAAGCCATCGAGAGTGCAGTACCCCATTGACCTGCGCCTGTTTCAGTGGTGACGCCCTTTAGTCCCTGCTTCTTTGCGTAGTATGCCTGAGCGATAGCAGAGTTGAGCTTGTGGCTTCCACTTGTGTTGTTGCCCTCGAATTTGTAGTAAATCTTTGCGGGGGTGTCGAGCTTTTTCTCAAGGAAATAAGCACGCACGAGCGGAGCGGGACGGTACATTTTATAAAATGACAGAATTTCCTCAGGGATATCGAAATAAGGCGTTGTATCATCAAGCTCCTGCATTACGAGCTCTTTGCAGAATACCTCCGAAAGCTCATCTGCCGTCATAGGCTTATGTGTTGTTGGATTGAGGAGCGGCGCAGGCTTGTTTTTCATATCTGCGCGCAGATTATACCACTGACGGGGAAGCTCCGATTCGTCAAGGTAAGTTTTGTAAGGAATATTATTTCCCATGGTTCGTTCTCCTTTATACTTAATGTTGGAAAGATTTTTAAAACAAAAAACTCCTGCCCCAAAATGCTGGGACAAGAGATAACTCTCGTGGTGCCACCCGGCTTGACTGAAATCAGTCCACTCTTCGCACAAAATGCGTTGACGAAATAATACAGCTCGTCATTCTGTCGTACATACTAAGATAGCAGCTATCCGTTCCGCTTGCCCTCCGAAGCCCATTCAATTACCAGCCTACTATCGCGCTCACACCGTCCGCGACTCTCTGAAAGCGTTACTGATAACCTACTCACTCTTCTTCAACAGTTTAATTCAGTATATCAGAAAAATGTCTTTTTGTCAAGTGAAATTCGCAAAAAAATAATGGCAATAAAAATAGGGTCGGTGAATTGCACCGACCCTGAGATGGATTATTCTTTTACGATTTCAGCGTCAACTGCGTTCTTTCTGACGCTTTCGATACCGTTAAGGCAGCCGTCCTTTGATGTATAACCCTCGGATGTTGCGATAATCTCGCCGTTGCGAGCCTTGAGGCGGAAACGATACTCGCCCTTCTTATCGGTGTACATTTCGAATTTCGGGTTCTTTGCAGTTTCGAAGCCCTCAACTGTCTGGTCTTCAAAATTAGCTACAGGAGCATTCTTCTTAACGCTCTCGATGCCCTTGAGGCAGGATGCTTCTGCACTGTAAACCTCAGAGGAAGCGATAACCTGACCATTTCCTGCGCAAAGGTCGAATTTTACTCCGGATGAAACTTCTTTAACCTTAAACTTTCCCATAATAACCTCCATTTTTTCGCATAATGCGATATTTTATAATAATTATACGATAAAAATCATAAAATGTCAATATATTATGTAAAATATTGTGCTCGTTCTGTTTATTTGACCAAATTATACAGTAACTTTGTTGCAAAAAGGGATCACCTCGTGTGAGGTAATCCCTTTAGAATTTGCGCGATTATTTAACAGTTACAGCTGTGATGTGGGGGTTAAGTCCCTCATACCAGTAAAGGTAGCCTTCCATATCAACTACATCGCCAACCTTGAGGTTCTTAACAGCGGAGTAAACTGCTGTAGAGCTGTCGGTAAGGTAAGACTCAACTGTGAATGTGTAGGTCTTGCCGTCAAGCGAAACATTGAAGTAAAGGTCGTCGCCGTCCTCACCTGAGCCATCCCACTTGTACAGGAAAGCGTCACCATTGTCGTTAGCTGCTTCAACGGTCATGCCCTTGAAAGCAACGTACTTGTTCTGATGATCAATAAGCTCCTCGGAAGCGAGAAGTGCGGTTACATCGGTAATGGGAGCAACATACTTGCCGCTGAGAATCTCGAAGGATTCAACGTCAGCGATTTCGATTTCGCCGTTGAATTCAGCCTTGTAGCCGGTAACCTTAATCTTGGTACCGGGAGTGAGCTTGTTGTACTCATCTTCGGTGCAGGGCATTTCATAGATGAAATATGCGCCGTCGCCATCCTGAGTATAGATGGTTGCTTTGTTTTCCCACCAGCTCTGCTTAGCCTGAACGTAGGTTTCAACAACTACCTGGGACTGAAGCTCAGCTGCTGCATACTCAGCATAAGTCATAACGCCCTCGGACTTTGCGGTAGGATCTTCTTGCGCACCGCAGCCTACGAAAGCAAACACGAGTGTGAGTGCTAAAACGATAGCTAAAAGTTTTTTCATTTTGATATCTCCTTTTTAAGACACAAAAAGTGCCAAATTTGTTCAATATCTATTATACATTCATATTTTATAGATGTCAATATCTTAATGCTGAATTTTGCTTTTTTTTATTCTTTCAATCAGCACATATACCCCGATTAAAATCCATGCGCATGCAATGGCTGACAGAAGCACTATCGCTTCGGTCGGAAGTGGACCGAGCTCTGCTTTTTGTGCCGCAGTAGCTCCGCCTGCTTGAATCTGGTCAAGCCGATACAGCGAGGTTACATCGCTGTAGAGCTTTTCAAAATAAGCGTCATCAACGGTTTGCTTTCGCATTACGGACTTTGTCGTATTTTCGATAAGCTGTCCCGATGCGTCACGCAGGGATGCCGAGCCATTGAATACAGGTGTTACGAAGGTTGAGTCGATGTTATCAAGAAGCAGCTTAGCCGCCTTTATCTTGACATCGTAATAATGACTGTTATCCTCGCCGGAGCGTGAGAGATAGTCCTGGTATTCCTTCGAATTCTGTGCTTTAGAGGTTACGGGAACATATCCCTCTGTACAGGAATACGCGATTTGAACCTCATTTGTGAGAAGATACTGAGCGAACAGCCACGATGCAACGACCTCAGCTGAATCGGGTTTGTTGAAGATACAAACCGAGGGCCCCTGAGAAATCATCTTCGGGTTGTTTATATCAAACTGAGGTATCATCATGACTTCGGTATCGAATTTGACCACAGAATTCTCGTCAATATCTATCAGCGGTGCGTTTGAGCCCATCCAGGTTGCACCCGCAGTCGAGTCGATTGCAAATACGCACTGTCCTGCGTTTAAATAGTTTGCGGGATATCCCGAAATCTTGAAGGTATTGAAAGAGTTTTTGCCGGTAGCTTCCGCTATCTTTTCAAGAAGAGCTTTGGTTGTATCGTTGAAGATCAGCACCTCGCCCTCGCTTGTTGAGTAGCCTGCCTCCTGCTGTCGGAGCATTTGTATCATCATGTTGTCCGTTGATTTATAGATGAACGGAAGCATGACCTTAGTTCCGTTGAGGAGAAATGTGCCGTCGTCAGCTTTTTTTGCGGCAGCCGCGGAAACCTCCCAGACAAAATCCCATGTCAACACCTCGGGAAGCGTATAGCCGAGCTTCTCGACATAAGTTTTGTTGACATAGCAGGCTTCAGTCGAGCGCATATACGGCAGGGCATAGTGGATTCCGTCAATCATACATTCGCCAAGAAACTGAGGAATAATTTCATCCTTGCTCGGAGAATCAAAGCGAACCTCGCTTCCGCCGAAGCCGAATTTCTCATCGGTAAAAAGCTCGTCAAGCGGAACGACGATATTGGTGCCTGTAAGATATGTCGCAATATGGTCGGGATAGGTTATGCACACATTCGGCGTTGTCTGAGTTGCGATGTTTGTAATTACATCGTTGTAAATATCGCCGTAATTTGTGTACTGACGCAGATTGATCTTGATGTTCGGGTAGAGAGCCTCGAAATCGGCTATCGCCTTGTCGTAGATCATAGTCTGCGCTTTATTGGTGTCGTTTTTTGCCCAAAAGGTTATTTCGTAGGTTTTTGTTGTGTCGAACTGCTCGGGCATTTCAAAGGGCTCGAGCCCTCTCGACCCATGACAGCCGACAAGGCTTGGAAGCAAGAGCAGTGCCGAGAGCATTAAAGCAAAAAGCTTTTTCATCCCTTTGTACCTCCTCTGGCAACGCCCTCCATGATTTTTTTGCGGAAGATTAAAAAGAGTATGACAAGCGGAACGGAGATAACAACCACCGACGCCATCATTGCAGGGATATTGTCGCGTCCGAAGCCGTTTTCGCGAATTTCCTGAATGCCGTTCGACACGAGGAAATAAGCTTCATTATCCGTTATAAGTCTTGGCCAGACATACGAATTCCAGCATTCAATAACCTTGAGAATGGTTATGGTTATGAGCGTCGGCTTGCAAATCGGAATCATAACCCGACAGAGATATTTGAAGTCGGAGGTTCCGTCAACCTTTGCCGCGAGATAGAGCTCATTTGGAATTTGCGAAAAGTTTTCCTTTAAAAGGTAGATATAGAACACCGATGTGACAGACGGAAGAATAAGTCCGAGGAAGGTGTTCCTGAGATTAAGGTTGGTTATAGTCGTGAAATTCGTTATGATAACAAGCTCGTTCGGTATCATCATAAGCGAGAGAAAGAGGGTGAAAACAAGGTTTTTGCCTCTGAACTCAAGCCTTGAAAACGCGAACGCGGCAGGTATTATAACTACAAGCATTATCGCTGTGGTCGCTACCGTAAAAATCAGCGTGTTTACAAAATAATCAGCGAGCGGCACGGTTGTGAACGCGTCAAGATAATTTTGCAGGGTCGGCGATAAGGTTATAAACTGCGGAACATATTCCGAGCTGTATGAGGAATAGCTTTTTATGGATGTGAGTATCATCCAATAAAACGGGAAGAGAACCATTATTCCCCAAACTGTAAGCAGTATATAGGTTGAAACGCGGAGAACGGTTCTGCGGGTATTTGCGTTTTTCTCTATTTTTTCATAGCTTGCTTTGTTATCCATGATTGCCTCCCACTCAATAATGCACATGCTTTTTGCTGACGAGCAGGTTTATACATGTGATAGTCAAAACAATCGCGAAAAGGATTATCGCGGCTGAGGATGCGTATGATGGATATCCGCCGCTGTCGCCGTACAGCATGTCGTAGATGTATCCGACGATGGTATTCATCTCAGCGGCATTAAGGTCGGTGCCGAACAGTGCGACTGCATCGCTGTAGGCTTTGAATGCGCCGATAAAGCCTGTTATTACAAGATAAAACAGCATCGGAGAAATCATCGGAAGCGTAATTCTTGTAAAGATGCGAAGCTTCGATGTGCCGTCAACCATTGCCGCATTGTAGTAATTCTGATTAACCGACGCGAGTGCGCTTGTCAGGATCAGAATTTTGAACGGCATGACGATCCAGATTGTGTAAACGCACAAGACGAGCATTTTTGCCCAATATGGACCGTCGATGAAATCGACAGAGCTTCCGCCGAAGAAGTTGATTATCAGGTTGATAAGTCCCTCGGTATATGCGGTTTTCTTGAACAAGATCATGAATACAAGTCCTACCGCCAAGGTGTTTGTAACATACGGCAGGAAGTAAATCGTTTGAAACAGATCGCGCAGCTTTTGTATTGAATTTAGTCCTACCGAGATGAGAAGCGCGATTCCCGTTGAGAGCGGAACGGTGATAATTACAAGAATAAACGTATTTTTCAGCGCTTGCAGAAAATACGGGTCGTGCAGAACATAGGAAAAGTTGTATAAGCCCGTTCCAAAAAATGACTGAGAGGCTGAATTGTAGCCCTCCTCAAAGGAATAAATGAGAACGTCAATAAGCGGATAAATCATGAACGCGCCAAGAAAGGCAATTGCCGGCAAGAGATATATCCAGGCTTTTAAATTTCGATTTTCCATGATCTACTCAACCTCGAAATAAATGCGTTCTTCGGTTTGCTTATCGAAGATAAAGACCTTGTTTGGCTTCAGGTCAAAGCGAACCTCAGATGCAGATTGAGAAACTTCATTTTCCGCGCTGATTATAGAGCGGATTGCGGCGTTTTCGCAGTTTTTATGTGTAGAAACGATGCTTATATCGCGTCCCATAACCTCAACTCCCGAGAGCTCGCAGCCGAGTGCACCGTCACTTGAAAGGATGAAGCCCTCCGGACGAATGCCGACATAAACCTCGCAATCTGATACGCCCTTGACATCAAGAACGGCTTCATTTCCGATATAAAGCTTTTGCTCACGCACGAAGCCCGAAAAAACATTTATCGGAGGCGTGCCGAGAAATTTTGCAACAAAAAGATTGGTAGGATCGTTATATACATCCTGCGGCTTGCCGATCTGCTGGATAACGCCTGCCTTCATTACGACGATCATATCGGAGATGCTCATGGCTTCCTCTTGGTCGTGCGTGACAAAAATAGTTGTTATATTTGTGTTTCTCTGAATTCTCCGTATTTCCTCGCGGGTCTGCAGACGCAAACGTGCATCGAGGTTTGAGAGCGGATCGTCAAGCGGGAGAACTCTCGGCATTTTTACAAGTGCGCGGGCTATTGCAACACGCTGCTGCTGACCGCCTGAAAGCTCGTTTGGCTTTCTGTCGAGAAGGTCATCTATCTGGACAAGCTTTGCAATTTCCACAGCCTTTTCTGACATAGCTTCTTTTGTCATTTTTTGCTTGCCCTTTAGGTTCTCGAGAGGGAATGTAATATTTTGCTTTACGGTGAGATGCGGATACAGCGCATAGTTCTGGAACACCATGCCGACACCGCGATTTTCGGGCGGAAGCTCGGTCACATCGTCCTCACCGAAGTATATCCTGCCGCTTGTCGGCTTTTGAAGTCCGCAGATAAGGTTCAGCGTTGTGCTTTTTCCGCATCCTGATGGCCCGAGCAGACCTATTAGCGTTCCGTCGGGTATTTCAAAAGAAAAATCGTTGACTGCTACGACATCATCGTGGCTTTTTTTGTTGCGATTCGGGAATTTTTTTGTCAGATTTTCAAGTACGACCTTCATAATGATTCTTATGAGCCTCCTGTTTCATTAAGGCATGATGATTGATTTCCGGGTGATATTTTACTGCTTAATATTTTGTCTTGAACCTCGGTATATTAACCGTCTATAATTCAACGTGACTGTGAGATGCTCGTTCTGATTTGCTGCATGGAGCCATCCTTGTTTTTAGGCACAGGGTTGCAAACACAGGATAGTGGTCGGACGGGAAATAACCTCCGTAGTTGCTTTTGATTATTTTCACGTCAAGCGGTATAAATTCATCGCTTGCAAAGATATAATCGATTCGCTTTGATGTATTTCTGCTTCGAAAATTATGGAATGTTCCGCCCTCGCTTACAAGCTCACGCATCCTGACGCCTGCAATGCCGTGTTCCCTGAAGCGCCTGATCAGTTTTGAGGCGGGAAGCGCATTGAAATCGCCCATCAGCAGGGTTGGCAGAGGGTCGGCCTCATTAAGCTTTTTGATATGCTTGCAGATGAGCTCGAGCTGAATGAAGCGAACCGCTTCACTGAAAACATCAAGATGCGTGTTAAAAACCCGAATCCGTCTTTGCGTTTGCGGAAGTGTCAGCTCGATTACCGTACAAATGCGAGGGAACATTGACGAGAGCCATTTGCTTGGCAGAGTAAAGGTTATATGTCGGTTGACCTTTATCCCGCCGCGAACTGCTATATCGGAGTGCTCGTTTAAAAAGCTCGCAGTCCGTCCGCGTCCGAACAGGCGTATGTTTGGCAGGGCTTTGGCTAAATCGATCCGCATGCGCGGCGTTAATTCCTGCACACCCATAATGTCAGCGCCAAGCTCCGTTAGCTGAGCAACCGCTCTGTCACGTCGGTTACGCCAATGATTTTTACCGAAGCAGAGCAGATCGCTTTTCAGGTTGAAGGTTGCTATATTTATTGTTTCTGAAGAATTCATTTTTCTATTCTGTGTGTATGTATGGATTTGAAATTATGTAGGCTTTTGCCGTTGCTGTCGGCTTTTGCATTTCAGAAATAAGGGTGCATTATATTAATGTCAGCCTTGTATGAAGTATAACATAAAATCAGCGCTCTGTCAACATTATGACGGCAAATATGAGCTTCTCGCAAAATAGAAAAGCGCAAAATGCAGAGTATCGCATTTTACGCTTTTGGGAATTATCAGTCGGGAATCATGTCAAGCACATTTTCATCGAAAACAACGGGATATTTTTCTTTTACCTCGGTTAAAAAGGCTTCTGCTTTATCTGCAATAATTGCATCGGAAACGGAAGCTTTCCATGCTTCGAGATCGCTCTTTTCAAAGTACATAACGTGGCATCCGTAGGATGTTTCGACAATGCCCGTATCACCTGTGCGGCGAGATGGATCAAAGCACCAATCGTTGAACTCTGTGACCATTTGTCCCTCGATTATCTGCTCATAAAGTCCGCCGTTGTAATATGAGCCGTCATCCATTGAAAGCTCGAGCGCAAGAAGTCCGAAGGCGACGGAGGTTTTTTCTCCTGCGTTGAACTTTTCAAGAATATCGGACGCCGCTTGTTGCATTTCCTCATTGCTGTTATAGTAAGATGTCGGGAGAAGAATATGCCTTACGCTGACGGTTTTGGACTCGTCGCGCTCCGCTTCCTTGGTCAGCAAATAGACTGTATAGACTGAGTTTTCGGCATCGGGAACGGTCAGCGTTTGACCAACCTTGGCTTCGAATGCCCATTCGTGAGCTTCATCTCCCTCGGTATACAGAACGTTCGTTGCCTGCAAATTTGTAAGCGTGCTGTTTATTTGATCCTCTGTTGATTCGGGATTTTGAACGTAGAGAATCTTTTTAACGATCGCTTCAAAATCTTCGGTCGTGGCGGCCGAAGCAAGCTGTGAAGCGAAGGCTTTGACTTCATCCTCGCTCATTCCGTCCTCGGAATAGGTCATAGAGTACGAATAAAAATCTACATTTTGGAACCTTTTGGGATCTTCTTCATACTTTTTGACGATATCATCCTCAGACGGTGCAAATTCGGAATTCTTCATGAACTGATACTTGAACGCAAGTCCTTCAAGAAGCTTGGCGTTTTTAATGTCCGTCTTGTTTACGCCCCTGCCGTACAGTCCCTCGTCCATGTTATCTACGCGAGAGTTGATCGCGGCAATTTCGGCATCTGTTAAGGAAACACCGTTTTCCTTTGCTGAGTCATTCAGCGCAAGCACATTTTCGACTGTAGCCTTCGCACCGTTCATGAAATAATCAAACCAATTTTCGCCATCGGAAAAATTTTGCTTCCGAAGTGATCTTGTCGTATCAAGCCCGAAGTACGAAACGTAGCTTCCGTAATAGCTTACAAATGTGTTGTAGGTGTCATTAAAGAAGTAGTTCATCATTGCGCCGTCGATCTCGGTGTTTTGTGTGGCTGCCGCAACCTCTTTGCGCAGATATTCGCCCTTGTTAAGTCTGATGTTGTACGAAATAATGCCGACCGATGCTATGAGCACCAATAACAGAATAACCGACACTGTTATTATCGCGGTGATCTGTCTGACCTTTTTCATTTTTGCTTCCAATTTTAAGCGTTCGTTTTTCTTCTGCTGCTTTTCGGCGTTTGCCTTTCTGTTTCTTTCTCCCTTTGACATTTTATCCTCCATATGAATTTTAGTTTCTCTTTAATATTATCACCCGAATGTGGGAGATAATTGACAGATTTGTGAAAGCTTTTTGATTTTTTCCATGTTTGGAATACCGCGCAGGCTGCAGAGTTATACTATATAGTGACGGAGGTGAGTTCCACGGAAAAGAAAAAAGCTTTTGTCGTTTCTACTGCTTATTATCTGACGATAGCGGCGATTGTGTATTTTGCTTTCAAATACGCAGTTTATATCGTTATGCCGTTTCTGATAGGATTTTTTGTTGCGGCGACACTAAACCCTCTCGTGCGCTTTTTGTCAAAACGCTTTGATATGAAGCGAAAGCCGTGCGCTGTAATGATTCTGCTGATTTTTCATGCGACTGTAGGAATGCTGCTGACGATATTTGTTGTAAGGCTGGCAGTCGGAATAGGCGAATTTTCAAGTGCGCTCCCAGCACTTTATTCCGACACGATAGAGCCTGCGATTACCTGGATGTTCGAGCTTGTCAACAAGGCGATCTCGCATTTTGAGTTTTCGTCAAACAGCTCGCTTGAGGAGGGGATCGCAAAGCTTTTCACATCACTCAGGACGACCATGAGCACCGCGGTATCAGACGTTTCGGTAAAGGCACTGACAAGGCTTTCCGCATTTGCCGCAGGGATACCGCGCTTCGTGATCGAGCTTGTTTTCGCTGTTATTGCGAGCTTTTTCTTTATTGTTGACTACGAGGAGCTCATAGGCTTTATAAAGACAAAATTACCGCGCCGCACATCTGCCTTTTTAGGTGATCTAAAGGAGCGTTTTGACATTACAATAAAACGCTATGCAAAATCGTATACAATTATAATGCTGATCACCCTTGTCGAGCTTTTAGTCGGCTTTTATATTCTCGGGGTTGGCAGACCTGTAGTTTACGCCTTTCTGATCGCACTTCTTGACGTTTTGCCCGTCATAGGCTGCGGCGGTGTTCTCATCCCTTGGGGGATAATTGAGCTTCTTCGTCAAAGGATAACGCTTGGCGTTGGGATCCTTATTTTGTGGGCTGTAATAACGGTTGTGCGCAATATAATCGAGCCGAGAATCGTGGGAAAGCAGGTCGGATTGCATCCGCTGTTAACCCTTGCGGCAATGTTCGTGGGAACAAAGCTTTTCGGCGTTATAGGACTGTTTTTGTTTCCTATCGGACTTGCGATCGCTTTGTCTGTTTGGCGCGAGAGAGGTCACATGTCGAGAAAGCCTGAATAGTTTGGATTCTTTATTCGCTTCATCGTTGAGTTGAATGCGCTGTCGTAAACCTCTATGTAGATATATTCGCCTTTGAGCTCCCTAATATCAAACGAGCCGTCCTCCAAAGGTGAGGCGTATACATTCTCCGTGTCGTACACCAATGTTTCTATAACACCGTTGTTGTCAAAGGAAGTCACCTGCATGCTGTACTCCCCGTCCTCGCCTGTCTTGATTTCTTCGATTATCGGTGAGGTCGAGTCGAGGGTGAGAGTATAGGAAAGCGTGCGAATTCGCTTGTCCTTGGCGAGCTTGTAGCTCAGCGTGAAATAATACTCCCCGTCGGGATAAACATAAGCGGGATTATCAGGCGCACGTCCGTCCCAAATGGGAAGCTCGGCGCTTGTGCGCATTCCCGTGCGATAGTCAACATAGGTCCGCGATACACTGCCGAAATCCATTTCTTTTATAAGTTCTCCGCTTGCGTCGGTAATATTCGCTGTGACATCGGTTATGCTTCTTAAAAGGCCGAGCTTTAAATAGAGCATCGCCGATGACTTGTCTTTCGTTGCCGAGAAAACCAAAGGCTTGTTTTTTAAATCATCCGTACTTTCAAAGGGATTGCTTCCGACCGTAACACGCATTGACTTTATGTTGTAGTCGCTGATGTTTCTGTAAAAGCTGATTCCGTCGTATATTGGCTGCTCGCCGTCATACAGCTGGGCGTCAAGTGCTGTTGATGAATAATAATTACCCGAATATCCGACGAACGGAAGTGTGGCAACCTCATCCTTGGAGCTGAGGCTCATAAAGCCCTCGACAAAGAAGCCGTTTTGGTATATTTTTGAATATTCGTTATATTCGTCAAGACTGATCAAAATGCTGATATTGAAGGTCGCCTTTGCATAAGGGGCAAGAGTGAAGCTCAGCGGCTCATAATTTTCCGCTTCCTTGTTGAGCTGCCCGTAGAAATCTCCATAGCAGACGGTTGTTTCGTTAAACGGAATGAAGCCGCTGTTGAAGGCTATTTCGTCCTCGGGAGTTTTGCCGAGCCGTTCTGATAAAGGCGTGCCGTTTATGCTTTCGGCAGGCTCAAGGTCGCTGTACTTCATAATTCGCGGGTCGTCCGAGCCGACTACTGCGTCAATTATACATTCACGGGGCTCGCCTGTGAGATTTTCTGCGGTCAATGGGAATGTAATCAGTCTGTGATGACCGTCCTTTGCAGAAACCTGATAGTCCCCGTTGGAGGTGAGCAGAATTCCTGCATTAATTGCCGCTTCCTCACTTGCAAAGCCGCCGCCCTGCGCTCTGGGAGAGTAGGGAGCTGACAAAGCCATAATCGGGCTTGCGGAGGAAACGAGCAGTGCGCTGACTCTGCTTGAGAGCTCTTTTGCACTAAGCGAGGAGGCAGTTTTTAGTAAATGCTGCTTTACGATCGCGCACATTCCCGCAACCTTTGCGGCTGAGGCGGTTGTAGACGTGATGCTCGTATATTCATCTCCTGTTGTCGCGCATACGACAGATTCTCCTGCGGCGGTTATGTTTGGCTTTAATATCAGCTCAGGCGTAGTTCCGCAAGCTGAAAAATAAGACATATACTGTTCCTCGCGGTACTTTACAAGTCCCATGTCGCCGACTGTGAAGCGTTTGTCCGCTTCTGCACGAAGCAGCTCTCCCGCATCTTCGGAAACGAGTATTACGGGTATAGGCGATTCCGAAATATCCATGAGTGTTTGCAGAGTTTCAATGGGGTCGGACTGATTATCCGTTATAATAACGCCGATGGCTCCAAGGGCGGCGGCGTTTTTCGCCTTTTCGTTAAAGGAGAGGGTTCCGCGCTGTATAACTGCGAATTTGCCCTTCAGGTCATCTGCTTTTAGGAGCTCCTCTGTACTGCCGAGCCCCTCTGTTATAACATATTCGAAGCTTTTATCCTTGCCGAATGCGGCGAAGGTGCGATATTCGGTCGTCGTTTCGTAAAGGTAATTGGAATCGCTGTAGCCTATTTTGGTTCCGTCGGGCAAAACGATATTGTAAGCTACTAAACGGTTATCGTCCGAGCTTGCGACTGTCAGCACTTCAGGAAATGCTCCATAGTCCGCTATTGTGCCGATGTCGGGAAAATCCGCGGTCGTTCTATAGAGTGAATATTCGTTATGATATACGCTTCCCTTACCGTAGGTGTCGTTGTTGCCTGCACCGGCAACGATGATAACGCCTGCCTCGTATGCGGATTTTATAGCTTCGTGAACAGCCTCGTTGCTTGTTGAAAAACCGCAGGGATCGCCAAGCGGAAGCAAAATAACATCCGCTCCAAGCTTCACCGAATCGCCAATTGCGGCAATCAGCGCTTCTTCATTAATTTTAACGCCGTCGCGCGAGCTGACCTTCATTGCGAAGAGCTGTGCCTCGGGCGCGATTCCGTATTTGGTTATAAGCTGATCCTCAAGCAAATCGGCATTTCCGCCGACTATAGAAAGCATTGCCGTTCCGTTAAAGCTTGCACCTGATACGTCATTATTCATATCGGCGTAATTGAAAGCAAAAGGAATCTTGTCGCTTACATAGCAGGAGGTGATTTCGGCATCCTTGATCGAGAGTGTTGGGATAGCGTCTTCAATGGTAGACTCTGTATGCTTGGGATTCTCGTTTGTAATTACAAACGATTCATGCTCAAGCTCAAAGCCTGTGTCGATGACCGCAACGCACATGCCCTCTCCGCGATATTCTTGACCTGCTGAAGCTTCATCGTTTTTATCATCTCCCAAAATCGGTGTTGCGGAGAGAGAGATGATTAACACAAGGCTTATAAATTTTTTTATCAGTTTCATATATTTTCCCCATCCTCGTCACGCGCGGATTTTGCTTAGATTTATCTTGCCGACAAGCGTATTCAGCGCGTGGTCGATTATTTCATAATACAGCACATCCCCGGAATAATCGGAAATATCGAAGGTTGCTGTATCGGTTTCGACAGCCATTTGGTAATACGCACCCTCAAGTGCATTTTCGCATATGTAAATGGTTTTGATCTCACTCACATCGCTTGCCGACACGGTCAGCAATTCTCCGTCAAGGCTGAGCGCATTGAGCGTAGGCTTTTCGGTGTCGATTCTGATGCGATATTCATAGCTTTGCGTAGGCTCATCCTTTGCATCAAGCGTGAAGCTGTATTTTACCGTGTAGATGCCGTCCTCCATGTAATACCGTTTATTGTAGCGGTCATTTCCGGTCCATGTGAATGGAGGATATACATATATGCCTTTTATATAATACTTTGTGATATAGCCGTGGTCGTATGAAAAGATCTCGCTGCCGTCGGTGTCGCTGACAACAAATGAGCTTGCTTTGATGTTTCGGATAGGCTTAATACCAAAGAGCAGAGAATCTCCGATGCCGTCGCCGTTCGGTGAAAATGCGATATCCGCATCCTTATCGGGAGCTTCCAAAATCACCATGTTCATATCAGCTTCGCTGATAAAGGCTGTGCCGCCGAATACATTATATTCGTCGGTATAGTAATTCGCGTCGATTGCGGGAGCGGCTCCCCAATCACCCATATAGCCCATGTAAGGCAATGAGTAGGAGCCCTTATCCGTTTCACAGTAGATATAGCCATCGACAAAATGCCCGTTTGTAAAGATTTCATCAAGCTTATTGTGATAGCTCATATCAAATTTGAAATTAAGGGGAACAGTAACCGATTCGCCTGCGCTCAGGGCTATTGAGAGGGGGGCGAAATCATGGGCGTTCCGATTCAGATTGCCGCCATCGAATGCGGTTATTGCCGAGGTAGTATCGCTGACCGCCTCGAGCGAGTTGAAGTATGTAGTCTTTCCGCTAATTTCAGCTTCGAGATATCCGTCGGTCGAGATCGTTGCACCGAGTGAAATATTAAGCTCGTTGTCGGTGATGTTTTTTATCTGAAGCTCGAGCGTTACCGAGTCGCCCTCGAAATCGAAAAGCTCGGCTTTCGGCTTGCCTGTCGGAGCATATGTCAGCTCAAGCTCACTTGACACAGCCAAGCTGATGCTTGCAAGTCCTGCGCCTTGTGTGCGAGGCGAGCACTCAACGCCGTTTTCCTGAATTATCGGCTTTGCGGTATTCATAAGAGCCCGTCTTACAAGCTCTGCCTTGTTTTCTGTTATGCCGTCCGAACCCAGCTTTTCAAGCATGAGCGCACACATTCCCGAAAGCTGTGGTGCCGCCATCGAGGTTCCCGAGTTGACGCCGTAATTTCCGCCGTTTATCGCGCTCAGGATCTGGTCACCGATTGCCGCGATATCGGGCTTTAATGTGAGAGAGGGAGTTGCGCCGCGCGAGGCAAAGCTTGATATTTTACCTACAGTTGGATTTTCTCTGCGAATATTATTAGCTGTATCGAAGGTTAGCTCCGCTTTGACTGCCGATGTAAGCATTAGCCCATCGCTTTGACTGATGGATATAGCAGGAATTTTCGCACCCGTTAATTCAAGGCCGATGGCGCCCTCGACATTATTGTATACTATCAGTCCTACCGCGCCCTTTGAAGCCGCGATATCAGCCTTTTCCACAAAGGTTATCGTTCCGCGTTCAACAAGTGCAAGCTTGCCGTTTACATCTATCCCATCGTAATCAGAGCTCGAGCCGATCCCCGGAATTGGCACATATTCAAGCGTCTGACCGTTAAAATGCTCTGCAAATCGGATATCCAGAACGTCGTAATCGATGTTGGTATCAGAATATTCAATTTTTGCTCCCGACGGCTTGTGAAGAATAAACTGCGACAGATTGTATCGGTTGTCAACGCTTGTAACCGCTAAAGAATAATCTGAGGCGGATGGGGTGCTGACTGTGCCGAAATCCGTATAGCTTGCAGGCGGAAGAGTGGAGTAGTCGCCATTTTCCTGCTCGCCCGTCGCGATTGCGTCGTTACCTACTGCGCAGATGACCATACAGCCTGCGCTCTCCATCTTTTGAAGAATATCGTCAATGCCGCTCAGCTGACTTTGGTTAGCGGATCCCGAATAGCTACCAAGGCTCAGATTTACGACGTCTGCGCCGAGCTTTAAAGCGTCCTCCATAGCCGCAACAAGAATGTGGTCGCGCGTATAGCCGTCCGAATCAAACACCTTCATGAGAAGAAGCTGACAGCCTTCTGCAATACCGTTCATGCTGCTGATCTCGTTTGGTGTTGCTCCGATAATACCTGCAACATGGGTTCCGTGATTGGAAGATGCTTTAACATCCTTATCATTTTCGGCATAATCAAAGCAGAACGGTATTTTTTCGTTCACATACAGCTCATGCGCATCTTCAACAGCTCTCAAAGCCTGAATGCGGTCGGGAAACTTAGAATTGTTAACTTCATCGAGATCGAGCGTGTTTGTGATCCCTTTGCCCGAAAACGCAGGGTGAGATACGTCAAAGCCCGAGTCGATCACAGCGACCTTTATGCCATCTCCGCTTAATTTCTCGCCAAGCTCATCCGTGTAGCCTATCATATCGAAGCTGTTTTCGATAACTCCATAGCTCTCCTCGGTTTCAAGCATTTCATATTTACCGCAAAGGAAAACATCCTCGACATAATCGAGCTGCTCTACCATTCCGATCATATTTTCGGGAATTTTTGCGTGAAAGCCGCAAAGCAGGGTGTCGTATACAAATCCGACCTCAACCTGAGGAAATCTTCTTTCAAACGCATCGGCATATTTAATTGCAAGCTCGCCTGAAGATGCCGCCTCGGTTTGCTCAAGCGTGACTATGACGTCCACCTCGGGAGCGTTCGATCCTACAACGGTGATCCCCGCCGCCGAAACCGTCAGGGCGATTGTCAGAGCGAGCACGCGATTTAAAAAGCTCATAGCTATATACCAAATACCTGCCAAGCAAGAAGAATACCTGCCATGCAAGAATTACTGCCTTTCATAAATAATTACACAACAACTGCATTATACCATTTTTTACTTATATAATCAATGCTTTATCGCATAAATTTACAATTAGAAACAAAAAACGGAGTGATTGCGCTCACTCCGTTTATAGCTATTTGTTTGTTCTGTGCCGTTTTTTGTTTTTTAAGTAAATATGTGCAAGCCCTTTCAGAAGCAGTGTGTCATCGCGTATGATTTCACGCTCGCAAAGGGGGATGATGATATCCGCGAGCTTTCCCGAGGCGATAATCGTGGCGCTTCTTGAAAGCTCCTTCTCGATTCGGCGTATCATGCCATCGATCATTGCGACGCTTCCGAAGATCGAACCGCTTTGCATGCTCTCGAGAGTATTCGTTCCGATACATCTTTTCGGCGCGAGGCTTGCAAATTGAGGAAGAAGGCTTGCGCCGCTGCTGAGTGCCTGTGCCGAGATCAGCATGCCGGGTGCTATGGAGCATCCGATGAACGAGCCGTTTTCATCAAGCACCGAAAATGTCGTTGCAGTACCGAAGTCGATCAGGATCATAGGCGGCTTGTAGCCCTTCAGCGCACCGATTGATGCCGCAACAAGGTCGCCGCCGAGCTGTGTCGGGTCGTCTGTTTTGATGTTGAGTCCGGTCTTTATGCCTGCTCCGAGCAAATGAGGGCGAAATCCGCAAAGCATGTGGGTCGCGCTTCGTACAGCTTCGGTTACCGACGGTACGACCGATGAGCAAATAGCTCCCTCGAAATCCTCGGGCGATAAACCTCGAAAGCTCATGATATTTTTAATCAGGCAGGCGTATTCATCGGGCGTGCGATTTGGCTCGCAAGCTATTGATGCGGTGCTTTGAAGCTCGTCATTTTTAAAAAAGCCGAGCAGTATTTCGTTATTTCCGATATTTACAGCGATAAGCATTTTATGCTACCATGCTTTTGTTTTTATTATATTTGTTGTAGTATCCGATTATGTTGGTGATGACTGCTCCGAGTGCTACGTTGGTGATAAACTCAACGATGAAGTTGATGCCGATCCAACCAAGGAAAAGTAATCCGATCGGGTTTTCATTTTCGGCTGCACTGCCGGCAAGAAAGCCGTACATAATGGTCATCATACCAAGTGCGAAAATTCCCGTATTGGTTATAGGAGCAAGCGCGCTCGCCGTAAAGGATGCCGCAAGGGGGGACTTCTTTGCGATAGGCTTATAAACAAGTCCTGCTATGGCTCCTGCCGCAGTACCCTTAAACAAGCAAAGGAAGGTCGTTCCGATTGCGTTGTAGCCCATCATTGCCATAACAAAGCCTCCGTCCATTGCCATAAGACCCGTTATGTAGACAACCGCGCTGAAAACAAAACCGAGAAAAGCTCCTGCTTTCCAACCGTAAATCGCCGCGCCGATTATGATCGGGGTCAGCGCAAGTGTAATGGAAAACGGACCGAATTTGATGAAGGTGCATACAAGCTGAAGGACGATTACAATTGCGGTCAAAATCGCGAGTGTCGTCATCTTGCGAACCTTGTCGTGGGAAGAAATGCGTGTGTTCATAAAACCTCCTGCTGCCGCTCTCGCTTGGCGAGATACAGCGCAATATTTATTACGGCCGTATATCCGGACGCAATATCATTATAGCATGACTTGAAAATGCTGTCAACGTATACTCTACACAAATTATCGGTGATATTTAATGTTGAAAAATGTAGATATTTTTTGCTCCTGCGGCATTATTTCGGCAATAATTCGGTTGACAAATTGCTTGAATTGAGGTATAATTAATATATATGCCCAAAATGGCAGCTTGAATCGTTTGCGCTTGAGAAAAGCTGACGATTCGCCATCGAAAGGAGTGCATTTTTGTGGTACGAAGTATGACGGCATTCGGAAGAGCTGTGAAGCAGAATGCCTCGGACGGTAAAAATATTACGGTGGAATTAAAGAGCGTAAACAACAGATATCTTGACTGCTCTGTTAAAATTTCACGCATTTACAGCTTCCTTGAAGAGCGCGTCCGCCAGTATGTTCAGACAAAGGGAATTTCTCGCGGCAAGCTTGATGTTTACATCGGAGTTGAGGTGGTCGAGAATGTCGGTATGACTATCGATATCGACCGCGCGCTTGCAAAAAGCTATATTGATGCGTTAAGAGTTCTGCGCGATGAATTTGGCTTGAAGGATGATATTTCGGTTATGAGCGTTGCTCAGAATCGCGATATCTTCAATGTTCGCAAGCCCGAAGAGGATACCGAAAGCGACTGGCTTGTAATCAAGCCTGCTCTTGACGAGGCTATTGAAGCCTTTTTAGCGGTTCGTGAGGCTGAGGGCGAGCGTCTTAGAGCCGATATCTTTGATAAGATGTGCAAAATTGAAGCCATTGTCGACAAGATCAACACTTATTCCGAGGAGGAAAATGCAGCCTACCGCAAAAAATTCGAAGCAAGGCTGACTGCGCTTCTTGCGGATAATCAGGTGGAGTTAAATCCTTCGATGGTTTTAACAGAATGTGCCATCCATGCAGACAGAGTTGCGATCGACGAGGAAATCGTTCGCTTGAAGAGTCACTTTGTGGCGATGCGCGATATATTCAAATCGGATGAGCCCATCGGACGCAAGCTCGATTTCCTTATGCAGGAAATGAATCGCGAAACTAACACAATCGGTTCAAAGGCATGCAGCACGGATATAGCCACGCTTGTTGTTGAAATAAAGAGCGAGCTTGAAAAAATCAGAGAGCAAATACAGAACATCGAGTAAAATTGAAAGGACGCTTGAGCGTAATCGGTTATGAAATTTATTAACATTGGATTTGGAAACATGGTCGCGGCAGAGCGAGTCGTTGCGGTTGTCAGCCCTGACAGCGCACCGATAAAGCGTCTTATACAGGACGCAAAGGACAATCAGAGAGCTATCGATGTTACCTGCGGAAAGCGTACGAGAGCGGTTATTATCACCGACAGCGAGCATGTGATCTTATCTGCTTTCCAGTCGGAAACGATCTCAAATCGACTTAGCGACCGCGATGAGAGTGACGGAGAGGATGAGGACATTGATGAATAAAGGTCTGCTTATAGTCGTTTCGGGCCCATCCGGAAGCGGAAAGGGCACGGTAATGAAGGCTCTTACTTCCATGGACGACTCCTTCGCGCTTTCGATATCCGCGACTACGCGCAAGCCTCGCGACGGTGAGATCGACGGCGTCAGCTACTATTTTATTGACCATGACGAATTTGAGAATCGCATAAAAAACGGCATGATGCTTGAATACGCTGAGTACTGCGGAAATTACTACGGAACCCCTGCAAAGGAGGTTAACGAAAGCCTTGAAGCAGGAAAGAACGTGATCCTCGAAATTGAGGTCGAGGGGGCAATGCAGATCAAGAAGAAATGCCCTGATGCGCTTCTGATCATGATTGCGCCGCCGAGCTACAAAACGCTTGAGGCAAGACTTCGCGGCAGAGGCGACAATGTTGCCGAATCGGTGCTCGAGGAACGTCTTGAAAAGGCTAAGGAAGAGCTTGGCAGAATATCTGAGTACAACTACATGGTTGTGAATGAGGATAACGGAATTGAAAAGGCTGCACGCGATATTATCTGCATTGTTGATTCCGAAAAGAAGCGTACGGAGCGTATAGACGACTTCAAAAAAGTATTTTTTGCCGAATAAGGCTAAACGCGTTACAAAACATGTCATGAAGCTGCGGCTTTTGGCAGTTTACGATAGAATAATTTTAAATTTTGAATAAGGAAGACCTTATATTACAAGGTCAAGGTGATTAAAATGATTTTCCCGTCAGTTGAAGAACTCAGCCAGAAAGGCAAATACAACCGCTATATTCTTTGCGTTGCGACTGCAAAATGCGCAAGACTTGTTACCGATGAATATGTAAAGCAGCGTGAGCAGGCTGAAAAGCTTATCGCAAACAAGGAAACCGACAAAAGCCTTGCTTCGATGATCAAACGCGATATTCGCGATGAAAAGGCTGTCAGAAACGCAATCAATAGAATTTATCAGGGCGAATACAAAATAGATGACGATTCTATCAATCTCAAGGCTGAATAAGATTGGGTGAGGAAGCTTTCGACCGCCCTTTTTGCGGTTGCGATTCTGATATAAACGATAGTATCTCAGCTTACTTCGCACCGCACAAGGAAAAGAAAGGAAGACTTGCTGCGACAAGTCGGGGCAACATAAATGACATCGTTTGACGAGCCTGCTATTGCGAGAGTTCGCATACTTGAGCTTCCGTATACTGCTGATAAATGCTATGATTATCTTATTCCGCCCGCACTTGCTTCAAGAGTGAAGCGAGGCTCTCTCGTTTCGGTCAGCTTTGGCGGTACGGCAAGGCGATGTGCTCTTGTTGTCGAGCTGTGCAGAGAATCCGAATTTGATAATCTTAAACCGATTTTAGCGGTTGCCGACGAGCGTTTATCGCTTAATGATGAGCTTCTTAGCCTGTGCTCTTTTTTACGCGAGCGCACATTCTGCTCTACGGGCGATGCTGTTCAGGCGATTTTGCCGGGCGGCTCACTTGGAAGCTTATTCAAGCTGAAGCGTGACCCCGTTGAACGGTTCTACCGCGTCGCGGTCGATACCTCAGGGCTGAAGCTCGGTTCGGCAGAAAGACGCGCGGTCGATTTTATAGCAGACGGCGAAAAATCGGCGGGTGAGCTTGCACAAACGGCGCATGTTTCGGCAGCAACGCTTCGCAACATGCTCTCAAAGGGCTTGCTTTCACTAAGAGAGTGTGCCATTGTTCGAAACCCGTACAAGGGTCGGGGACGGCTTGCAGATTCAAATATACTAAGCGATGAGCAAGCGGCTGCATGTGAAACGCTCTCGCAGCTTGCAACCTCACACAAGCCATGTGCGGCTTTGCTTTTCGGCGTTACGGGAAGCGGAAAGACCCGCGTCATCAAATCGGTGATTGACAGAGTTATTGCCGACGGACGCTCAGTTATCGTGCTCGTTCCCGAAATTTCGCTTACGGGTCAGACTGTTGAGCTGTTCTGCTCGTATTTCGGTGAGCGTGTTGCTGTGATTCACTCCTCGCTTTCCGAGGGTGAGAAGCTTGACGCATGGAAGCGTATTCGCGCACATGAGGTCGATGTTGTAATCGGTACCCGCTCGGCGATCTTCGCTCCGCTCGATAATCTCGGAATGATCGTTATAGATGAGGAGCAGGAGCACACATATAAATCGGATATGAATCCGAAGTATCACACGCGGGATATCGCACGCTTCCGCGCGGCAAAAAATAACGCGCTGATGCTTTTGGCTTCCGCAACTCCGTCACTTGAATCGTTTTATCGCGCAAGCAGTGGAACCTACACGCTTGTTACGCTGAATAAGCGTTATGGAGCTGCGGTGCTTCCTGAGGTTAAAATCGCCGATTTGCGGCTTGATACACGCTCGGGCAGTATCTCTCCGATAGGTTCGGTGCTTCGCGCAGAGATAGAAAAAAATTTGTCCTCGGGCGAACAGTCGATACTGTTCGTCGGCAGGCGTGGGTATAATAACTTTATAAGCTGTCAGAAATGCGGCGAGGTTATTACCTGCCCGAACTGCTCCGTTTCTCTCACATATCACCGAGAGGGGGACGGCGATATATTAAAATGCCACTACTGCGGCTACACCCGAGCTGTTCCGGAGATTTGCCCGAAATGCAATTCCGAGCATATGAGCCGACGCGGCTTTGGTACACAGCTTGTTGCTGAGGAGCTCCACGCATTGTTCCCAACGGCAAGAATCCTAAGGCTTGATGCGGATGCGACGGTCGGAAAATTCTCGCATGAAGCGATTCTGTCAAGCTTCCGCGAGCACAAGGCAGACATTCTTATCGGCACTCAAATGGTTACAAAGGGGCACAATTTCCCCGATGTGACGCTCGTTGGCGTAATCAACGCTGACGCGGCATTGTACCTTGACGATTTTCGTGCATCTGAGCGCACATTCGATTTGCTGACACAGGTTATCGGCAGAGCAGGACGCGCAGATAAGGCAGGCCGTGCCGTGATTCAGACATATTCGCCCGATAATGAAACGATAGTATTGGCATCTCGTCAGGATTACAAATCGTTTTACGAAAGTGCGGTCAAGCTTCGCTATCAGCTCTGCTTTCCGCCGTTTTCCGAATTTGCTTTACTCGGCATTCACGGAAGTGAGGAGCGTGATGTTCAGGCGATGACATTGGCTGTCGATACAAGGCTTCGTGAATATCTTGCGGGCGAGTTTTCGGATGTTAAGACGTATATATTCGGCCCGTTCGAAGCACCCGTTTACAAGGTGAACAACATATACCGAATGAGGCTGATTCTGAAGTGCAGTATCACAAAACGAGTCAGAGAGCTGATCGCAAGACTGATGAATGATTTTTCGCATTCATCCGCACGCGCGGCATTAAATGTTGATATAAATCCATCATCAATTTGATGATATCAGGAGGGAAATATGGCAAAGCTTAATATTGTCAAGGAAGGCGACCCGATTCTTCGCAAAAAGAGCCGTAAGATCGAGGTTATAGATGAACGTATAAAACAGCTCGCAAGCGATATGATAGAAACAATGCACGCCGCAAACGGCTGCGGCCTTGCGGCAGTTCAGGTCGGCAAGCTTCGCCGTTTGGTCGTTGTCGAGGTTGAGGAGGATCATCCTTATGTAATGATCAATCCCGTAATAATTGCTCGTGAGGGCAAGCAGAACGATGTTGAGGGCTGTCTGTCCGTTCCCGAAAAGTGGGGAATTACCGATCGCCCGATGACGGTTACCGTGCGTTATACGGGACTTGACGGCAAGGAGCATACCGCGACAGGCTCGGAGCTTTTGGCAAGAGCATTCTGCCATGAGCTCGACCATCTTGAGGGAGTGCTGTTTATAGATAATGTAGTGAGATTGCTCGATAAAGACGAGATTGAGGCATAAGCGTTATGAAGTCTAAGATACTTTTTATGGGCACGCCCGATTTTGCCAGAATTCAGCTTGAAGCACTCATTAATGCAGGCGCGGACATTATCGGCGTAGTTACTCAGACTGACAAGCCTAAGGGCAGAAAAATGGTAATGACGCCTCCTCCGGTTAAAGTTACTGCAATTGAGCATAATATTCCCGTATATCAACCGAAAACACTTCGCGGCGAGGAATTTGCCGAGCTTATCGATGACATCGCACCCGAGCTTATTGTCGTCGCGGCTTACGGAAAAATTCTTCCGCAGAATATTATCGATTATCCGAAGCTCGGCTGTATCTGCGTGCACGGCTCACTGCTCCCGAAATATCGCGGCGCGGCACCCATTCAGCGTTCAATTATCGATGGCGAGCGCGAAACGGGCATAACGATAATGTACATGGATGCAGGCATCGACACGGGCGATATGATATCAAAGGTTTCGGTTCCGATAGAGCTCTATGATGATTTTGAAACGGTTCACGACAAGCTTGCGGCTGCAGGTGCAACGCTCCTTCTCGATACTATCGAGGCTATCGAAAACGGTACTGCTTCGCGTGAAAAGCAGGACGATCTAAAATCAACCTATGCCGCGAAAATCGAAAACGCTGACTGCGTTCTTGATTTTGATAACGAGGCAATGGCTGTTTATAATCGTATTCGAGGACTTTCGCCATTTCCTTTGTCGGTGGCAGAGCACAACGGGCGCATGCTTAAAATAGTGCGTGCCGAGCTCGCTGACACGGTCAAGGAGCACAAGAATCCCGGTGAGGTGCTTCGCTGTGATGCGGCTAAAAATCGTATTGAGGTTGCATGCAGGGTCGGTTCGATAGCGATAATGTCGCTGCTTCCCGAGGGAAAGGGGCGCATGAACGCGTCGGATTTCATAAACGGACGCAAAATCTCGGCGGGAGATAGGCTCGTAAAATATTCAAAATAAAAGAGGCATCCTAATATGTATTTTTACGGAATTGATTTAACATATATCGTACTTGTTTTACCGGCGGTTCTGCTGGCGTTCTGGGCACAGATAAATGTGAAATCAACTTTTGAAAAATATTCAAAGATTCATGCGCGAAGCAACATGACGGGGTTTGATGCGGCAAGGCGTATTCTTGATTCAAACGGCTTGTATCATGTGAAGATCACAACTGTTGCGGGAAGCATGACCGACCATTTTAATCCTACCGATAACACGGTATATCTTTCGGAAACCGTTCATTCGGTCGCGAGTGTTGCGGCAATCGGAGTAGCGGCGCATGAAGCGGGACATGCGGTTCAGCATGCACAAGGCTACACGCCAATGAAGCTCCGCGCGGCTATTATACCGATAACCAACATTGGCTCGAATCTTGCAATGCCGCTCATTTTGCTCGGACTTGTTCTGTCATTCCCAACGCTTGCGATCATCGGAGTTTTTGCATTCGGACTTTCGACGGTGTTTCAGCTTGTTACGCTTCCGGTGGAATTTGATGCAAGCTCGCGCGCGATAAATGCTCTTGACGGCTCGCTTGACCGTGAGGAGCTCCAAAGTGCCAAGAAGGTGCTTCGTGCCGCCGCGCTGACATATGTAGCGGCGCTTGCGGTATCTCTTGCGAATTTACTGCGATTATTTATTTTAGTAAGAGGAAGCAACAGACGCAGATGATAAAAAACAGCAACGGAAATGCTCGCATGGCGGCATTTAAATCGCTGATGCTTTGTGAGCGTGATAATAAATATTCTAATATAGAGGTTGATGCGGCAATACGCCGTTTCGGTCTTGAGGGCGCGGAGCGCGGGCTTTATACCGCACTCGTATACGGAGTGATCGAACGCCGAATAACGCTCGATTATCTGATCGATTTGCTCTCGTCAAAAAAGGTCGGTGCGCTTGATGCGCAGGTCGCTGTGCTTCTGAGGCTCGGGCTTTATCAGCTGATTTGGATGAATCGCATACCCGAAAGTGCGGCGGTAAACGAAACGGTTAATCTCGCCAAGAAGTTTACACCGAGAGCTGCTTCGCTTGTTAATGCGGTTCTCAGAAATTTTCTCCGCACAATTGATAAAAATAAGTTACCGTATCCTGACAAAAAGGATTACAGGCGGTATTTATCCGTCAGATATTCGTGCGCCGAGGATGTTATCGACATCATTGCCGATTCGGTGGCTGATTCTGAGGCTTTGCTTGATGCTTTTGAGCACCACCCCGAGGCGACACTTCGCGTAAATACGCTCAAGATCTCTCGTGATGAAATGCTTGATAAGCTTATTCAAATGGGAGTTGAAGCAAAGCCATGCAGATTCTCGCCATTTGGAATCAATCTTGCCGAAGGGGCTTCATGGGGGAGCATTTCGGAACTTATTGAAAATGGTTACGTCTATATACAGGACGAGGCTTCTCAGCTTGCGGTCCATTTTGCGGGCGTTGGCGAGGGCTCAACTGTGATTGACACATGCGCCTGCCCTGGCGGAAAGAGCTTCTCTGCCGCAATTTGCATGGGTAATTCGGGAAAGGTTTTGAGCTTCGATCTTCACAAAAGCAAGCTGTCGCTTGTTGAGCTTGGAGCGAAAAAGCTTGGCATTTCAATTATTACGACCGATGTGAAAAACGGCGCGGTTCGCGACAGCGCGCTTGTCGAAGCTGCGGACACGGTGATCTGCGATGTGCCCTGCTCAGGACTTGGCGTAATCGCGAAAAAGCCCGAGATACGGTATAAATCGCGCGATGAGATCGAACGGCTTCCCGATATTCAGTATTCGATTCTTGCAAACGCATCGGAATATGTAAAGCATGGCGGAAGTCTTTGCTATTCGACATGCACAATAAACCGCCTTGAAAATGAGTGCGTTGTAAACAGATTCCTCGCAGAGCACAGCGAATTCGTCCTTGAAGATTTTACGGAGGGCGAGATTTCGTCAAGCGGCGGAATGCTTACACTTTTACCGCATATACATGGTACAGACGGATTCTTCATTGCAAAATTAAGAAAGAAGTAAAAAATGCTTACATTAAACGGCAAAGCAGACCTGCTTAGCATGAACATACCCGAGCTTGAAATGTTTCTTGCTTCAATAGGCGAACCCAAATATCGCGCAAAGCAGATATTTTCTTGGATGCACCGCGGTGTCGGGATAGAAAATATGACCGATATCTCAAAGAAGCTTCGCGAACGACTTCTTGAGATCGCTGTGGTCGATATTCCCACAGTTGAGCAAAAGCTTGTTTCAAAGCTTGACGGGACTGTAAAATATCTTCTCGGACTGCACGACGGAAATGTGATCGAGTGCGTGTTCATGCGTTACAAGCACGGCAACACCGTCTGCATATCGAGCGAGGTCGGCTGTCCGATGGGCTGCAAATTCTGTGCTTCCACTATCGGCGGACTTGTCAGAAAGCTTCGCCCTGCAGAGCTTCTCGGTCAGGTGATTTGTATTGAGCGCGACATGGGCGAGCGAATATCCAACATCGTCATGATGGGTATTGGAGAGCCGCTCGATAACTTTGATAATACGCTTAAATTCCTGAATCTGGTCGGTGACCCCGACGGAATCAATATTGGCGCTCGTCACATTTCAATTTCAACATGCGGTCTTGTTGACCGTATAGACGAGCTTGCAAAATCTGATAAGCAGATAACTCTTTCAATATCGCTCCACGCGGCGGATGACGAAACCCGCTCGTCAATCATGCCGATCAACAAAAAATGGAACATAGAATCACTTCTTGACGCTTGCCGCAGATACTTTCAGGCAACGGGAAGAAGAATATCCTTTGAATATACTCTTATAAGAGGGAAAAATGACTCGCAGGAATATGCGAGAAGGCTTGCGGCAACCTTAAAGCATGGACTTTACCGCGGCTCAAAGCCTTTCCCGATACATGTAAATTTGATACCTGTAAACGAGGTCGAGGAGAGCGGATTCTCTCGCTCGTCAAGTGAAGCTGTCAAGGCTTTTGCGGCGACGCTCGGCTCGCTCGGAATAAACGCGACCGTCAGACGGAAGCTTGGCGGCGATATAAACGCTTCATGCGGTCAGCTTCGACGCGCGAAGCTAAAGGAAGACGAAGCTTCCCAAAATGCAAACAGCGATTGTGATGCAGAGTGATATCACCACAGAGAGGATGATATAGAATGAATTTTTATGGAAAAAGCGATACGGGAAAGGTACGGCAGGCCAATCAGGACAGCTACCGCATAAGAGGCATTTGCAAAAATGCGGCACTTTGCGTAGTATGCGACGGAATGGGCGGAGCTAAAAGCGGAAATATTGCAAGCGAATGCGCTGTAGATATTTTTTGCGAGCGTGTACTTAAATATACTTCCTCAAAGGTAACCTCAAACGGAATGCTTGTGCTTACCTCGGATGAGGCGTGCATAATTTTGGATGATGCGGCTCAGGATGCAAATACGGCGGTATACAAAAAGGCGCAGAGCTCACCTGATTATCAGGGAATGGGCACGACGCTTGTTGCGGCACTTTTCGTTGATGATCTTGTATATGTTATCAATATCGGTGACAGCCGTTTGTATCTGATCTCTGACAGTACTATTACTCAGATAACGCATGACCATTCGTATGTACAGCATCTTATTGACAGCGGAACTCTTACGGCAGAGGACGCTCGCTATCATCCCTATCGCAATCGCATAACAAGAGCAGTCGGTATTGAGAGCAAGATTGAAGCGGATATTTTCTCTGTTGAGCTGTCAAACCTTGACGTTTGCTACCTGCTTTTGTGCTCGGACGGACTTTGCGGTCAGCTGAGCTCCGAGAGCATTTATTCCATCATATCCTCTGATACAGATATCGATGTTGTCACGGACGTTGAGGCTGAGCTTAAGGATAAAACAAATCACTTGATTGACGCGGTAAACGACATGGGCGGTCCCGATAACATTACGGTTGTACTTGCAAAATATTCGAGAAACGATGAAGAACGCGGCGTTTCGTCAGATGGCGACGAGTAAGGAGCGGTGAAAATGGATTCGTTTGAAAAATATGTAGGTCAGGTGTTTGACAAGCGTTATCGCATATTAAAGGTTATCGGCATCGGCGGAATGGCGGTCGTTTTCGAAGCGGCTGACCTTTTAATGCGCCGTAATGTTGCGGTTAAGATGCTCAAGGACGATATAACCAACGACCAGCAATCTGTCAAACGCTTTATAAACGAGAGCAAGGCTGTAGCGATGCTCTCGCATCCGAATATTGTCAATATCTACGACGTTTCGGTAAAGGACAACTTAAAATACATTGTAATGGAGCTCGTTGAGGGTATTACGCTCAAGAATTATATTCTCAAAAAGGGCGGACTCAGCTTCAATGAGATAGTAAATATTACCGAGCAGATTTTGCTGGCACTTGAGCATGCTCATTCAAAGGGCATAGTTCACCGTGACATAAAGCCGCAGAATATTATGATGCTCAAAAACGGTGTCATCAAGGTTGCGGATTTTGGCATTGCGAAGCTTCCGAACGCCGAAACAGTTACTATGGCGGACAAAGCGATAGGTACGGTTTTCTACATCAGTCCCGAGCAGGCGAGCGGAAAGCCGATTGACCGCCGAAGCGATATTTATTCGCTTGGTATAACTATGTACGAAATGGCGACGGGCAAGCTGCCGTTTGTTGCTGACAGCCCCGTTTCGGTTGCGATCATGCAGGTTAAAAACAGACCGCTTCCGCCTCGTGAGCTTAAGCCGAATCTTCCTATAGGAATTGAACAGATTATTCTTGGAGCTATCGAAAAGAACCCCGATAACCGTTTCCAGAACGCTTCGCAGATGCTTCGACATATTCAGCAGATGAAGCGCGATCCGAGGACGGTATTTAAGATGCCCAAGGTTGAGCATACTGATACAGAGCCGCTTGACAACGGTATTCAAATGCCGTCTAATGTGAAAAAGCTCACACCCCGCAGGCGTGCGAGCCGTTCAATGTTTCCTGTTATTGCAGGCGTTGCGACTTCTTTCCTTATTGTATGCTGTATAAGCGCAATAATTGTTCTGACACGCTTGTTTGAGGTTACGACAACTGACCCTTCGAAGCAAATTACCGTTCCATCGCTGATTGGAACTGTATACAGCGAGGATTTAAAGGCGTTTCTTGAGGGGCAACACTATAACGTTGAAGTTGAGTATATATACGACTCCGCTTATGCCCGCTACGAGATCATTGAGCAGGATCCGCTTCCCGAGGAAAAACGCAAGGTTATTCCCGACAGACAGCCTTGCGATTTGAAACTTAAGGTGTGCTGGGGCGCAGAAACCTGTGAGCTTCCTGACGTGACATATCATGATGTGCGCGATGCGGAAATCGAGCTTCGCAATCTCGGACTGATCCCGAAGATTGAGAAGGAGCCTCATGAGTATATATTAGAGGGCTGTGTAATCAGCACTTCTCCCGAAAAGGGCGAAACTCTGAAGGTCGGCGATACTGTTATACTTTATGTAAGCAACGGACAAAACATCAAGTATGTTGAGATGCCGGATTTCCTGAACAAGACCGAGGAAGAAGTCATGAGAGGGCTCGGATGGAATGATCTGAAGCTCGGAGATGTTTCGTATGAACATGACGATACTGTTGAAGTCGGACGGGTTATCAGTCAGAGCCGTGCTATAGGTGCACAAATTCCGACCGGAACAAAAATTGATTTCGTCATGAGCAAGGGGCCTCTCAAAATAGAAGAGCCGGATGATACAACCGGTGATGATACAATGGGAGAGGACACAACCGGAGATGATACGACTGACAGCTCGGGTGTGGATGATCAACCGGCAGACTCGACTGCAGACCAAACGGTTGCCGGTCAAACCGATGATACAACAGACGGGCAGTAAAATCCGATGACAAAACGGAGTGTAGATTAAGTGGAGCTTAAACAAAGCGGTAAGATAATCAAAGGTGTCGGCGGGCTGTATTATGTTCGCCTTGGTCAAGCTGATGCGGACAAGCTTCGCTTCGAGGGAATAAGGCTCGACGGCGACACGATCCCGTGCAAAGCGCGCGGAGCTTTTCGGCATGACAAAACGACCTTGCTTGTGGGTGATGAGGTAACTCTGCGAATCGACACAGAGCTGATGCGGACGGCTGATGCAGATTCTCGCGGCGGCAAGCGCGGCGATGAAGCGCGAAGCGGCGTTATGATCGAGGAGATCGCAAAAAGACGCAACGAGCTTATTCGTCCGCCAATGGCAAATATTGATATAATATTCGCTGTTTTAGCTGTTTCGAAGCCGGAACCGTCGCTATCAACTGTGGACAAGCTTATAACGGTTGCAGAATACAAGGGGATTGAGCCGGTCGTAATAATTACCAAAGCTGATCTTTCTGAATCTGATGCACAGCGTTATGCCGATATTTATAAAAAATGCGGCTTCAAGGTTTTTGTTCAAGGGCAGGGTATAGATGATACGGAGCTTGTCACGTTTATTCGAGATAATTCGGGCAAGGTTTCTGCTTTTGCCGGAGCATCGGGAGTTGGCAAGTCGACTCTGATGAACCGCTTATTTCCCTCTCTCGGGCTTGCAACCGGTGAGGTGAGCCGAAAGACCGAAAGAGGCAGACACACGACGCGCCACATCGAGCTCTATCCGCTTGACAAACAGTTCGGTGCGAATGCTGACGGTTATATTGCAGATACTCCCGGCTTTGGAATGCTTGATTTCGTTCAGTTCGATTTTTATTCAAAGGAAGATCTGCCGTTCGTTTTCCGCGAGTTTGAGCCGTATATCGGTTCTTGCCGATATACTAAATGTACTCATACAAAGGAAGAGGGCTGTGCGGTTCTTGAAGCGGTTAAGAACGGAGAGATTCCCAAGGAACGTCATGCAAGCTTTCTTGAGTTTTATGAGAATCTAAAAAATAAACACGATTGGCAAAAGAAATGAACGCTTATATTTTTACGGGCGGCGAGGTGTTCGCCTCCTCGCTTGACGAGCTTGATATTGCACCTGCCGACGGTGATTTGATTATTGCGGCAGACAGCGGTTATATTACAGCTCGCCGCTTCGGTATTAAGCCGAGCCTTTTGCTCGGGGATCTCGATTCGCTCGATAAATCAAAGCTTGCTTTGAATGAGCTTGACTCTATTGAAAAGCTCATAGTTCCCGCTATAAAGGATGACACAGACACTCAGCTTGCTGTTGATACGGCACTTCAAAGGGGTGCGCGGAAGATATTCATTATCGGCGGACTTGGCGGACGGCTTGATCACACGCTTTCGACCGTTTTTTTGCTCGAGCATATTGCGGATAAGGGTGTCGACTGTGAGATTACCGACGGAAGAAATCGCACTACTATTATAATAGGAAGAAAAAAACTCACAATCCCACGCGGAAGGCACAAATATCTGTCGCTCGTTTCGGTTACCGATACATGCCTTGGCGTGAGTATAAAGGGCGTATTCTATCCGCTTGATTCGGTGACTCTGACGAGAGGCTACTCGTATGCGATCAGCAATGAGATAACCTCGGAGTTTGCTGAAATCTCGATTTTGGATGGCAAGCTTTTGGTTATTGAGTCGGATGATTAACCAAACATTATTTTGTGCATAATCTGTAGTGAGCAGCTCGAAATCTGAGCCTCATGAAAGGATACGATTACTTATGAAGATCGTTGTTGTGAAGTCGCCGAAGCTTATTGCGCCGATACTCAGGCGAATTTTCGGAATTGGCAAATAGAAGCTAAGCTATATAGAAAATGTGCGGAGTCATTTGACTCCGCACATTTTTAGGTTTGTTTGATGTAAGCTGTATAAGGGGTTATTATTCATTCGCGCTGTGAATATCAGACTGTTCAGCCTTGAAAATATAGGCATACAGGCGGCAATAGATGAAGATTGAAAATGCTATTTCGATAAAGGAAAGCAAGACGGCGCCTGATTTTGACAGCGTGAGCTTATCTCCGAGGATCAGATTGGGAACTGCATTTGTAATAAGAAGTATCGGTGCTGTAAGTGCGGTCGAAAGGAAAAATCTGTGCGACATGATCGAAAGCTGCATGCGAGCTTCGTTTAAGAAATACAGCATTGCTCCGAGAAGTGCGATGAGCGAAAAGGTTTTGATGGAGCTTGTATGAAGCAGGGTTGAGTCAAAGTAGATTCTGATGAGATTGACCGAGCACCATGCAATCGGGCAGAGCGAAACAAATGCCAAGGCGGTTGACGGAGCATCGTTCTTTTTGATAAGTCCGAAGAAGAAAAGCATTGCGACAATTGCAAAGCAAATATCGAGTATGTCGTAAACGCCAGCGGAGCCGTTTGAAACAACATTAAATAATGAAAGAAGCGTGTTTGCTCCGAGCATGAATGCGCACAGGCAGGAGATAAAGATGGTTACATCATTCTTCCTTATATAATAGGAAGACTCTTGCTTTGGAGAAGCCTTGATGGCGAATACAATCAACAGCACCAAAGCGACAGCAAGCGAGATGTGATATACATGCGGCAAAATCGCGCCATGCTGGTATACGCCGTAACGGGAATCAAGCCCGTTCAAGGTCAGAAAGATTCTTGAAAAAGCTGAAAGCACGCAAACGACTATTGAAGCTATAAAAAGTGTTAACGGAAGCTTAGAATTTGATGTCATGAAAGCACCTGCCAATATATATAATGTAAGATTACTTAATTATAACTCCGAATTGTTAACGCAGTATTAACAATAACGCATGAGAATGAAATTTGTTCAAAAAATTATATTTGAAAGAAAATGTAGCAATATGTACAAAAAATCGAACAAAAGTTCGTGAAATATTTTATTGCCGTGCAAGGATTATTTTTACTGAAAGTATTGCAAAAAACACGATCTTGGTGTATAATATAGGAGTTGACGTGCGTTTTATGGTGAAAGGTGGCAGTCAGGCGAAGATAGTGAATTCGCTTGAATGGGAATTTTCACCGGAGTATGTCCGATATTTAACCGGGCGTTGTCAATCAGGCGCTTTGTCTGTTCTTATTCACTTATATCCGCGTTTTTACCTGTGTACAAGTGCGGTTTTTATATGAGAGTATAGGAAACACCCGACATAGTGTTTGAATTAAACCGCCCTCCATTTAAGAAAAGGAGGCAAAAGCAATGGCAGTCAAGGAAAAAATCAGAATCCGTCTGAAGAGCTACGACCACACTCTCGTTGATCAGGCCGCTCAGAAAATCGTTGAAGCCGCTAAGAGAAACGGTGCAACCGTTTCCGGCCCGATTCCGCTCCCCACAGAGAAGGAAATCGTTACGATTCTTCGTGCTGTTCACAAGTATAAGGACAGCCGCGAGCAGTTCGAACTCAGAACTCACAAGAGACTTATCGACGTGATCAAGCCGTCTCAGAAGACAGTTGAATCTCTGATGGGACTTGAATTACCCGCAGGCGTGGAAATCGAGATTAAGCTTTAATCGAACCACACGGCGGACGCTCCGAACGGAGCAAACCAAAGGTCATGTTGGCGTTTCGCGAAAAGCGAAAATTCAAAACGTCAACCAATAATCTTAGGAGGAAACCAAAATGAAAAAAGCCATTATCGGCAAGAAGATCGGCATGACTCAGATCTTCGACGAAATCGGAAACGTAGTTCCCGTAACAGTTCTCGAAGTTGGCCCCTGCGTAGTTGTTCAGAAGAAGACATCTGAAAACGACGGTTATGACGCAGTTCAGCTCGGCTTCGGTGGAGTCAAGGAAAAGCATATGACCAAAGCAGAAATGGGTCATTTCAAAAAAGCGGGTGTTGATAACAAGAAGCACCTCAAGGAATTCCGTCTTGATGACGCAGCAAGCATGAATATTGGTGATGTGATTACCGCCGATACCTTCGCCGTAGGCGAAAAGGTCGATGTAACCGGTACATCCAAGGGTCACGGATATTCGGGCGTTGTTAAGAGATGGGGTCATCACATGCTTCGTGCAACACACGGTACAGGCCCGATTCACCGTCAACCCGGTTCGATGGGTGTAATCGACCCTGCAAGAATCTTCAAGAACAAGAAGATGGCGGGTCAGTCCGGTAACGTTAAGAGCACCGTTCTGAATCTCGAAGTAGTAAAAGTGGACGCGGAAAAGAATATTATTGCAGTAAAGGGTGCCGTTCCCGGCTCTCGCGGCAACATCGTATTCCTCCGTGATTCTGTAAAAGCATAAGCGGAAGGAGGAAATCACTATGCCTAACATGAAGGTTATGGATATGGCAGGTAAGGAAGTCGGCGAGATCACCCTTTCCGATGCTGTATTCGGTGCAGAGGTAAACAGTGCGGTTCTCCACCTCGCGGTTAAGAATTACCTCGCAAATCAGAGACAGGGCACACAGTCCACAAAGACTCGCTCCGAAGTATCCGGCGGCGGCAAGAAGCCCTGGAAGCAGAAGGGTACCGGTCATGCAAGACAGGGTTCAACCCGTTCTCCTCAGTGGACACACGGCGGTATCGCTCTTGGCCCGAAGCCCAGATCTTACCGTTTTGAGATCAACAAGAAGGTTAAGAGAATCGCTCTTCAGAGCGCGTTTTCCTCTAAGGTTGCTGACGGCGATATGATCGTAGTAGACGCTATCACAACTACAGAGTACAAGACCAAGACAATGACTGCTATGCTCAAGGCTCTCGGCAGTGAGAGAAAGGCACTCGTTGTTTTAGCTGAGAATGATGCAATGGTTATCAAGAGCATGGCAAACATTCCCGGCGTTAAGACCGCTCTCGTAAATACACTTAATGTTTACGACATCCTCAACTGCGATAAGTTCATCGTAGCTAAGGCAGCGGCTGAGAAAATCGAGGAGGTGTACGCATAATGAAAACGGTTCACGATATAATCATTAAGCCGATCATTACTGAGGCGAGTATGGATGCTGCTCAGAGCAAGAAATACACCTTTAAGGTTCTTGCTGACGCAACAAAGGCTGAGATCGCAAGCGCGGTTGAAGAGCTTTTTAAGGTTGATGTATTGTGCGTCAACACTATCAACATGAAGAAGAAGCCGAAGAGACTCGGTTACCATCAGGGTTATACCTCTGAGTGGAAAAAGGCTATCGTAACACTTAAGCCCGATTCCAAGACCATTGAGTTCTTCGACGGCATGATGTAATTGAAGGAGGAGTGAAAAATGGCAACAAAGTTCAAACCCACAACTCCGTCAAGACGACACATGAGCGATCCTTCCTTCGCTGAAATCACAAAGTTCAGCCCTGAGAAGAATCTCACAGTTATTCTTAAGAAAACTGCAGGCCGTAACAGCTACGGTAAGATCACCGTTCGTCACAGAGGCGGCGGCAACAAGCAGAAGTACAGAATTATCGATTTCAAGAGAAACACTCTTGGAGCTGCGGCTAAGGTAATCGGTATCGAATACGACCCTAACAGAACCGCATATATCGCTCTTGTTGAGTATGAGGACGGCACCAGAAGCTACATCATTGCTCCTGACGGACTCAAAGACGGCGACGTTATTTATTCCGGTGCAGAGTCTGATATCAAGGTTGGTAACACTCTGCCTATCGCAAACATTCCTGTCGGTACCTTCATCCACAACATTGAGCTTTATCCCGGCAAGGGCGCACAGCTCGTTCGCTCTGCAGGCGTTGCGGCTCAGCTCATGGCGAAGGAAAACGGCATGGCTCAGGTAAGACTTCCTTCCGGCGAGGTTAGACTTGTTCGCCTCGACTGCAAGGCGACGATTGGTCAGGTCGGCAACATCCAGCACGAAAACGTTAAGCTCGGTAAAGCCGGTAAGACTCGTCACAGAGGCATTCGTCCTCATGTACGCGGTTCTGTAATGAACCCTGTTGACCACCCGCACGGTGGTGGTGAGGGTCGCGCTCCTATCGGTCGTCCCGCACCTGTAACTCCTTGGGGTAAGCCTGCTCTCGGTTATAAGACCAGAAACAAGAAGGCTCGCACCAACAAGTTCATCGTAAAGTCCAGAAACGGTAAGTAATAGAAGGAGGCACCATAATGAGCAGAAGTCTTAAAAAAGGCCCTTTTGTCGAAAAGAAGCTTTTTGACAGAATCGAAGCCATGAACGAAAAGAACGAGAAGAAGGTTCTTAAAACATGGTCGCGTGCTTCTACAATCTTCCCGGAATTCGTTGGTCACACGATTGCGGTACACGATGGACGCAAGCATGTTCCGGTATATGTTTCCGAAGACATGGTAGGCCATAAGCTTGGTGAGTTTGCTCCCACAAGAACCTTTAAGGGTCACGCTGGCAGCAAGACATCTAACAACGGCAACTGATTGAAGAATTTACGCTGACGAATGTCACACTTTTTATCGCTTTAAGCGAAGGGAGGCAATAATAATGGAATCTAAGGATGCAAAGGCTTACCTTAAGTATGTAAGAATTTCTCCTCGCAAGGTCAAGATTGTACTCGACCTCATCAGAGGCAAAGATGCAGCGACCGCAATGGCTATTCTCAAGAATACCCCCAAGAGCGCGTCTGAGTATCTTATAAAGCTTCTTAAAAGCGCAGTGGCAAATGCTGAAAACAATTTCGGCATGGATGTAACAAAGCTTTATGTTTCCGAGTGCTTCGTATGCCCCGGTCCGACTCTTAAGAGAATCAGACCGAGAGCACAGGGCAGAGCATTCAGAATTATGAAGAGAACCAGCCACATTACGCTCGCAGTCAAGGAAAAAGAATAATCCAAGAAGGAGGTCAACCACTAAATGGGTCAGAAAGTTAATCCTCACGGTCTCCGTGTAGGTGTTATCAAGAACTGGGATTCGAGATGGTATGTTCGTGACGAAGAATTCGGCGACACTCTCGTATCCGATTACAACTTGAGAAAATATCTCAAGAACAAGCTTCAGGCTGCCGGCGTTCCGAAGATCGAAATCGAGCGCGACAACCAGAAGGTTAGAGTTTTCATCCACTGCGCAAAGCCCGGTCAGATTATTGGTAAGGGCGGCACAGAGATCGAAAAGCTCAGACTCGAGATTGAGTCTATCGTAAAGAAGCCTGTTTCGGTAAACGTAGTTGAAGTGAAGTCCCCCGACCTCTCTGCACAGCTCGTTGCTGAAAACATTGCAAAGCAGCTCGAGAACAGAATCGGTTTCCGCCGTGCTATGAAGCAGTGCATCGGCAGAACTATTAAGCTCGGCGCAAAGGGTATCAAGATCAGCTGCGGCGGTCGTCTTGGCGGTGCTGAAATCGCTAGAACCGAGCACTATCATGAAGGTACTATTCCGCTTCAGACTCTCCGTGCCGACATCGACTACGGTTTCGCTGAGGCTAATACAACCTACGGTAAAATCGGTATTAAGGTATGGATTTACAGAGGTGAAGTTCTTAACGGCGCGGCTGCAAGAGTTGCAGTTGAACAGCCTAAGGCTCCCAGAAGCTTCGACAAGAACGAAAAGGGAGAGCGTCGCGATCGCCGCGATCGCAGAAATGGTCCGAGAGGCGACCGTCAGAATACTAAGAGAAAGGAGCAATAATCACCATGTTAATGCCAAAGAGAGTGAAATTCAGACGTGTACAGCGTGGCAGACTTAAGGGTAAGGCAAGCCGCGGTAACACGATTAGCAACGGCACATACGGTCTTGTTGCTCTTGAGCCCGCTTGGATCACAAGCAATCAGATTGAAGCGGCTCGTATTGCTATGACACGTTATATCAGACGTGGTGGACAGGTTTGGATTAAGATTTTCCCTGATAAGCCTGTTACTGAAAAGCCTGCTGAAACTCGTATGGGTTCCGGTAAGGGTTCGCCTGAGTATTGGGTTGCGGTTGTTAAGCCGGGCCGTGTTATGTTCGAAATGGACGGTGTTGATGTTGAGGTTGCTCGCGAGGCTATGCGTCTTGCAGGCCACAAGCTTCCCATCAAGACAAAGTTCGTTGTAAAAGAAGAAGCTATTAGCGAAGGGGAGGAATAAGCCGTGAAAGCAAGAGAGTTCAGAGAAATGACCAGCGACGAGCTCACCGCTAAGCTTAAAGAGCTTAAAAACGAGCTGTTCAATCTCCGCTTCCAGCACGCGATCAACCAGCTTGACAATCCTCACAAGATTGTTGATGTCAAGAAGGACATCGCTCGTGTAATGACGATTCTTCAAGAGAAGAATGCGTAATAAGAGAGGAGAATAGTCATGAGTGAAGCAGCAGAGCGCAATCTTAGAAAAACCCGCGTTGGTATGGTAGTCAGCAACAAGATGGACAAGACCGCTGTTGTAGCTATCCTTGATAACATTAAGCATCCTATGTATGGTAAGGTAATCAAGCGCACCGTGAAGATCCATGTTCACGACGAAAAGAACGAGTGCGGTGTTGGCGATAAGGTAAGCGTAATGGAAACAAGACCTCTTTCCAAAACCAAGAACTGGCGTTTGGTTGAGATCATCGAAAAAGCAAAATAAGTTATCAAGCTTAAAATTGAGTAGACACGTCGTAGCGTGTCGAAACTAAGGAGGATAAGCACTGTGATACAGCAACAATCACTTATGAAGGTTGCAGACATCACAGGTGCAAAGGAGCTTATGTGCATCCGTGTTCTCGGAGGTACAGCTCGCAGATATGCCAACATTGGTGATATCGTAGTTTGCGCTGTGAAGAAAGCAACACCCGGCGGCGTTGTTAAAAAAGGCGACGTTGTCAAGGCTGTTATAGTAAGAAGCGTTAAGGGCTTAAAGCGCGCAGACGGTTCTTACATCAAGTTCGATGAGAACGCAGCAGTCATCATTAAGGATGACAAGACCCCCAGAGGAACCCGTATTTTTGGCCCGGTAGCAAGAGAGCTTCGTGAAGGCGACTTCTTAAAGATCCTCTCCCTCGCTCCCGAAGTATTATAATAGGAGGTATCAGAGATGAATAAGCAAGTTCACGTTAAGAAAGACGATACCGTTATTGTAATCTCCGGTGACGATAAGGGCAAGAAGGGTAAGGTACTTGAGGTATCTCCCGAGGAGGGCAAGGTAATCGTTGAAGGCATCAACATCGTAACCAAGCACGCTAAGCCTCGTCGTCAGGGCGAGACCGGCGGCATCGTTAAGGTTGAGGGTGCTATGTACGCTGATAAGGTTCAGCTCTTCTGCGACAAGTGCGGCAAGGGCGTACGCGCTAAGGCTAAGATCGTAGACGGCAAAAAAGTCCGCGTTTGTGCAAAATGCGGCGAAAATCTGTGAGTGGAGGTAAAGG
>JAZNMQ010000091.1:0-12152 GCA_045579745.1 Candidatus Flemingiibacterium sp.
GCTATGAAAGAACTATCCCTGCAGGCGCACCGGCACTTCCTGCAACGATTTCCTACTATCACGGTGAAACCGTAGACTTAGCGGCAGCAGCGGCTGTACAAGGATATACGTTCAGCGGATGGCACATTCACGGTGAGGACGTAACAGTTAACAGCGGCTCATTCGAAATGCCAAAGAGAAACGTTGAAGTATACGGTTACTTCACAGCAAACACCGATACCCCGTATAAAGTAGAACACTATACAGAAAAGCTTGACGGTACCGGATATGAGGCAACACCTCATACAACACAGAACCTGACCGGCACAACCGGCGAATCGGTTACAGCGTCAAGCATAGCAATAGCAGGCTTCACGTACAATGCAAGTGCAAGCACAGCAGTTGGTACTATCGCCCCTGACGGTTCGTTGGTACTGAAGCTTTACTACGACAGAAACGACTACACAGTATCGTATGAATACGAGGGTGACATTCCCGCAGGAACACCCACACTTCCGACAAACGAAACGTATCCATACGGAGCAGACGTAACTGTAGCTTCTAAAGTAGTTGCTCCCTCGGGCTACACCTTTATAGGATGGTACAGAGGTGAAACGACAAACATCGTTACATCCTTTGAAATGCCTGACAGACACGTTGTTCTCAGAGGTTACTTCAAACCGGGTGAAAATACACCTTTTAAGGTTGAACATTACCTCGAAACATTAATCGACGGCGTTTATGAAACGACTCCTGCAGTGACAGAAGATCATTTCACAGGTGTAACAGGTCATACTGTTACGGCGACACCGCTTAACAGATTCACAGGCTTTAAGTATAATGCGGCACAGAGTGCACCGACAATTTCAGGTCAGATCAAAGGCGACGGTACTCTTGTTCTTAAGGTTTACTACGACAGAGAAACGTACAAAGTAACGTATGGCTATGAGGGCGACGTCCCTGCAGGCGTACCTGCATTACCTTTGGAAGCAACGTACGTTTACGGCGCTGACGTAACGGTAGCAGCTAAGCCTTCAGCTCCTGCAGGTTATACGTTTGCAGGCTGGTATCGCGGTACAAATGACAACCCCATTAGCGGAACATTCAACATGCCGAGCTTCGATGTTCATATTCTCGGTAACTTCGAAGAAAACACAAATACTCCTTACAGAGTAGAGCACTATCTGCAGAATACAGACGGTACGGACTATGAATTAGACTCAGGCGAAACCCGTCATGGCACTACCAATGCATCTGTAAGCGCTCTTCCTAAGGAATATCCCGGCTTCACCTATAATGACACCATAAGCACTGCAAGCGGTACAATCGCAGGTGACGGCACGCTGACATTAAAGTTCTACTATGACAGAAACGCATACAATGTAACATACCAATATGAGGGTCTTACTCCCGAGGGAGCTCCCGCAGCTCCGAGCGCAATAACCAATGTTCCTTTTGGAACTGATGTTACTGTAGCTGAGGCTCCTGCTGTTCCCGGATACACCTTCTCAGGCTGGACAACCGAAGATGCAGCAATTAACAACGGCTCGTTCGCTATGCCCGATAAGGATGTTGTATTGAAGGGAAGCTTTGCTTCAACATTGGTTGAGTACGAGGTTAACTATTGGCTACAGAACCTCGACGCAGCAGATACCTTTAATGCAGCCGATTACACACTCGCAAGCGAATCCTACACGGAAAATGCTTATGTGGGTCAGCTTGTTACGGCAATTACACAGTCCTATACCGGTTTCTCGCTGAATCAGGGCGAGAGCAACTCGCAGGGTCATGTAACGGTTAATGCAGAGGGTGAGGGCAACCTTGTTCTTAACCTCTACTATGACAGACACACCTATGATGTAACTTACGGTTACTACGGCAATCAGCCTGCAAATGCACCTGATTTGACAGATAAAAATGTTTCAGGTGTACGTTATGGCACAGTTCTTGATGTTTCATCAAAGCCCACGCTCGACGGATTTGTATTCAACGGCTGGTATACTCGTACAGCAACGGTCGCTGATAACAAGTTCACGATGCCTGACCATAATGTTGAGTTCCTCGGCTTGTTCGCAGCTACGGTTGATTACGACCTGAACGGCGGTACAGGTGCAACCGGTGTTGATTACAGCACACAGACTGTTAATGTAGGTACGGAAGTGACCGTAAACGCAGCACCCTCACGCAGCGGTTATACATTCGTCGGCTGGACGGCAGGCTCAAATTCCTTCAGATCCGGCGATAAGGTAACGGTTAACGAAAGCATTACATTCGTTGCACAGTGGGCACAGAACGGCAGTGGTATTACAAGATACACGCTTACCTACGAAACAAACGGCGGAAGCGCTATCGCAAGCGAAGTATATATCTCAGGCGAAGCTGTTAATTTAACAAAGCTTCCCGTAAAGGACGGTTATGTTTTTGAAGGATGGTATCTTGACGAAGCACTTACTGAAAATGTAACCGAAGTAGTAATGACAAAAGACATTACTGTATATGCAGGTTGGGTTGAAGATAACGGAACTGCAGGCAACGGAGATGAAACACCCGATGACCTGAACGGCGACGACCACTTCGCATATATTGTCGGTTATCCGGATGGAACGGTAAGACCGAATGATAACATCAGCCGTGCTGAAGTAACGACTATCTTCTTCAGATTGTTAAAGCCTGAAGTGAGAGATACGAACCTCACAAATGACAACAGCTTTAACGATGTCAACGCTGAAGATTGGTACAATACTTCGATTTCTACAATGGCGAAGCTCGGTATTGTAAAAGGCAGAACCGAGGACAGCTTTGTTCCGAATGCATCTATCACTCGTGCTGAATTTGCAGCTATTTGCGCAAGATTCGACGATTCAGAGTATGAAATAGTCGACAGCTTCACAGATGTTGAGGGACATTGGGCAGAGGCTGAGATTCACGAAGCAGCTGCACACGGCTGGATAAGAGGCTACGATGACGGTACCTTCAAGCCGGACCAGTTTATCACACGCGCTGAAGCAATGACCATGATTAACAGAGTATTAAACCGTGTTCCTGAAACTGCGGATGATTTACTTGACGGTATGATCAGGTGGCCTGACAACAGCGATGTGACCGCTTGGTACTACCTCCCTGTTCAGGAAGCAACAAACGGTCATGAATACGAAAAGAAGAATCGTATTTATGAAAAATGGCTTGCTCTTAAACAAGGTACTGACTGGTCAAAGTATGAATAATTATCATATTTGCACCGAGTCCCAAAATAGCGCACAAGCGTACAGATAATGCTGAAGGGGCTGACAAATTCAGCCCCTTCTTACAAAAAGGAGAATTATTATGTTGGATGAAAAAGTAGTAAAATTATTAAATGAGCAGATAACCAAGGAATTTTACAGCGCATATCTTTATCTTGACATAGCGGATTACTATATTTCAAATGATCTTGACGGCTTTGGAAACTGGTACTCTGTTCAGGCTCAGGAGGAAAGAGATCACGCTCTGCTTTTCGTTAAGTATCTTCAGAATAACAGCATAAGGGTTAATTTTGAGGCGATCGACAAGCCTGCGCACGTATTTAATGCGCCGATTGATCCGCTGCTGGTCGGAGCATCGCATGAAAGATACGTTACAAGCCTTATTCACAACATTTACGATGCGGCATATTCGGTTAAGGATTTCCGCACGATGCAGTTCCTTGACTGGTTTGTAAAGGAGCAGGGCGAGGAGGAAACCAATGCCGATTCGCTCGTTAACAAATATAAGCTTTTTGGAGATGATCCCAAGAGCCTGTATCTTCTCGACCAAGAGCTCAAGGCAAGAGTTTATACTGCGCCAAGCCTTGTTCTTTGAGCCGATTTGTAAAACATTTAATTAATAGTAAAAAGTGCGGATTCCGGGGTGAATGCCTCAAAATCCGCACTTTATTTTATTTAATTATTCTGCCGGAAATCAATCATGCCGTCGGTAAGCCTTTCGGCGAAGCATGATTTGATTACTTGCAGCCGCAGTCGTTTTTATCTCTGTCGCAGTCGTGAGAGATCGGAAGGCTTCTTCCGGGCGCAAATTCTTCTGTCGGGAATGCCATACGACGGAACGCATCACACGGCGAGCCGGTGTCGATCGGAGCACATTCCTTGTCAGGTACGCTGTATTCAATCGCGTTTATTAAATACTGCTCGGGACGCTCAATGCGAATAACCGAGAAAAATCCGAGTGAAACCGCAAGATGACGACTTCCGTCATCGCAGATGTTTCCGACCTGCTCACATACGAAGGAGGGAATATCCGAACACGAGCAGCAGCAGCTGCAGCAGCATACAGCAGGGTCAACCACGCGGGTTCCGAGAACAACGGGGTCTACCGTTTCAACTACAGCAGTGGGAAGATTGTTCGACATTTCGCCGCAGCTTGGTCTTGCGCAGAAGCCGTCGGCAAGCGCGCTTGAGCGGAATACATGAACCGTTCCTTCGCCGCCGTAAAGCACAACCGATTTTTCAACCACTGCAACACCGCTAAAGCACTGTGGCTTCATAGAGTAAGTATTGCAACCGTTTGAACATGAGTTGTTTGCGCAGACATTGTTGGTGACGCACGGAATTCCGCCAATGCAAGCCTCGAGCTCCAATTTTACATAGAAGCGAACAGTAACGCGATAGAAGCCGCGGGATAGCTGAACGGGGTCTACCGAAATGGATGACGCGCAAATCTCCGCAGATTTGGTTCTGACCTGCGAGGTATGTTCGATGATGCTCTGACCAAGCTCATCAAGATAAACGCGAGTGTCCTCAAAGCAGTCGCGGTCACGGCAGCTGTCAAAAACCTGATAGGTGTCAATGATAACTCCGCAGCCTGAAGCTGTTCCAAAGGACTGGCAGTTCTGGCGCGGGCTGCCGACACATCCGCTTCGATAATTTGTATTTCTGTTATCTGTCAAGATGTAATCAATCCTTTCATCATTTCATGAGGGATTTTTCCCCTCATCAATATGTTATGCGAAAGCTTTGATTGTGTTCAGCTATTTGCATCTCAGAATGATAATCAGCGGGATGAGAGCTGTAAGTACAACCGCTTCCAGAGCTCATCCGCATCCGCGTAGCAGTCTATATGTCCGCGCATCCCCTCACTTAGCCCACAGGCACGGGCTACGACCTCGGACGGTCTGCAATCGGGCGGCGTAAATTCGCCCGGCTCAGGTGAAATTCCGAGATAATCGCATCCGTCGACCCTGCGCCCGTTTCTTCTGAATTCGAGCGTCAGATATTGGCGTGTTCCGCTTCCCGTTGACCCCTCGACACCGATAGAATCGCCCTGATGAACATAATCTCCCGCATTTACAAAACGGTGCGACAGACGTCCATAGGTGATGGTGACACCATTTCTGCCCGAGATCACAACGACCGTTCCGCGTCTGTAATCGCGCGAACGGGGGTCAATACATCTTCCCGCATGGAGAACGACTCCATCCTCAAGCGCAAGCACTTCCTTTGAGCTTCCGTAAACTGACGGAAGCCCCTCAAAGCATAAAATTCCTCTTACTCCTTTTTTGCCGCCCGAGCGTATTTCGGTCAGTGCGAAATGATTTGATTTGTAAAGATTAAGCATGTCCTTCAAGCCTTTCTGTCTGTATGACAATATATTCGGTTCAGATATTCTGAACTTTCGGGGTAAAAAAATAATCGCCGATTCGTTTTGCAGAGATTGACAGTATTCTTGCCGCGCGTATGATCTCACCCTGCGTAAATTCGATCTCACCGTCAAGCAGCCTGTCAAGCCGATCACGGCTGATGTGCATGAGCCTTGCGAATTCAGCCCTTGTTATGCTGTCCTCAATCAGTATAGCAAGACGGGTGTTATCAAAGCTTATCTCTTTGTCCTTCGTGTTCACGACGTTTATCTCCTGAAGTTCAGAATTTCTGAACCAATTATATCACCAAACTTCTTTAGATGTCAATAGCTGTGCGGAATTTTGGAGAAAAGTGTCTAAATTTTTCTAATCCCTTGATTTTATTCTGTTTTAAGTATATAATATAAAGTATAAGAATGCGAAAGGGGTTGACTCAACATGGCTTCGTTTGCGCAAAGATTAGCTCAGGCTATGAAAGAGCGGGGAATTACTCAAACAGAGCTCGCTGCAGTTTCGGGTATCCCGAAATCTGCAATTAACCAATATCTAAGTGATAAATTCAAGCCTAAGCAATCGCGCACATATCTTTTGGCGTCTGCGCTTGATGTCGAACCCGTTTGGCTTATGGGCTATACAGAGGACGAGGCACCTGAGCCACAGCTTTCAGAGAAAGAGCAAAAGCTTATCGATGCTTATCGAACCAATACGGATTTTCGCGCATATGTAAACAAACGCCTTGAACTACTTGACGAAGCACCGATTGAGAGAGTGTTCCGCGCGGCAAAATCAAAGGACGGCACGATAGCTCCCGCTATAGAAGAATTTCCGCTCGTTAGGCTTAACATTCTTGACGAAGCTCCCGAAACAGACGAGGATCTCTAAATGCAAAATCAATACGCCTGCTACGGATTATACAAATCCTGCCGCGATGCCGCTTGGAGATGCCATGTTGATTTCGGCGTCGACCGACTTCCTGTGAAGCTTATCGAAATGGCGCACAAAATGGGGATACGAATAGTCCGCGACTCTGATGTGCACGAGCTTCGGGAGGGAGAATCGGGGGCGAGCATATATTATCGCGACCATTGGATTATAATATACGACGACAAGCTGCCAAACGATGAGGCTCGGATGGTGCTTGCACATGAGCTCGGTCATATTCTGCTCGGTCACAGCTATAAATACGGAAACCGCCGTTTTGCAAATGACAATGATACTAAGCATAAGAGCGAGAGCGAGGCGGATATGTTCGCTGTCAGAATCCTTGCGCCCGCATTCGTGCTTCATGAGCTCGGCGTATTTGACGCAAGTGGAATAGCAAGCCTTTGCGAAATTCCGAAAAAAACAGCCGCCAAACGCTCTGCGCGTATGGCGACTCTTGAAAAACGTCAAAAATATTACCAAAACAAGCTCGAAATCGAGGCGTTGAACGGCTTTCGTCAGTTCATTGATTCATATAAGGCTTAATGATGATAGTTTTTCATCTTCTCCGAATATTCTTCATATAGCTTTTTGTAAAAGCTGTAGTCTGATTCTCTGAGCTTTCCCTCGGCAAGCAGCTCCTCACAGCGTTCTCCGAGCTTTATTCTGTATTCATGGGCTACCGACTTGTAGTTGTTTTCGAGGTTGAGCTGTAATTCACGAATGATTGAGTCAAGCTCACGCTCGGCACGCGATTTGAAAAGCTTCATAATAATCATCATGGCTTTCATTTACGAAAGCCTGCCTTTCCTAAGGAATATCTTTACTGCTATTTTAGCACAGACTGCCCATCCTGTCAATAATCAGTGAATAATTCGCATGAAAGCTGACAATACTTTTCGCAATCGAAAGCATTTATTTGGAGGGAAGTATGATAAAGGGTTGTCAGCGCAGGATTATTATGGTCAAGGATACGAAAAGCCGCTGCTTCGACGCTGCTTATTTCGTGCTGAAGGGTGATCTTCCGCAAGGCACGAGCGAGGCTGATATGCTGAGCGAGGCAAATCGGGTAATCGACGCCTGCTCGCTCGCGGAATACGCTTTAGCTAAGGGACGCTCATCGCGCGAATACTCATCTAAGGGCAGACGCAGGGGAGTTATTGCATTAACCTTGTGCTCGGGGCTCGGAATTGTCGTGGGCATTATCGCAACGCTTATTTGCAATATGCTTTAAGGCAACACCGCACAATTCACGGCTGCCGCCTTGATGGCACATCTGCTGGCGCATCTGCACCCTCAGAATCATGCGGTACTGCCTTTAAAGATCGTCGGCGTCCTGAACGGGAATGGTGTTGTCAAGGAATACGGTCTTATTTACTGTATTTGGATTTTCTATCCTTCTTGTATCTTTGTAGTCCTTGTAAAGACCCGTGTACCAGCCCTGAACATCCGTCTTTGTTCCCGTGGTGCGAAAGGCTTTAATACATTCAAAGGCTTTTTGCATTGGTTTCGAAGCTTTTTTCACAAATATCCCTCTCTTTCTTTAAATGCGAACTGACAAGCTCGCATTTATATTATCTCATGCGCGAAACTGTTCATTCGAGGAATATTTTCGCGATTGAGCAAATATAATTTTAACAATTAGTTCACAAACTGCATGTGTTATATTTAATAAATTAATGATATAATAAAATTTGTTGTATTTTGTACGTCGATAAATCAAGGCTTAATTTGCGATGCTTAATGATTGCGCAGGCAAAGCGGGTTCTTGGCAGGCAGAACGTTTAAATACCTCGCCATGATACGCAACCGCTTAGCCGTTCATTCATTTTATTTGCAGAAAAGGCTTTTTTAGTGCGCTTTTTCCAATCGTCCGTTGTATATTTTTGATGCGATTTGTTTAATCTGATTTCTCACTTACATATATTGACATATTTTACATTTTTATCGAAAGGAAAGTGATTTTATTGGCAAAATCCAAAACTTCAAAGCTTAAAGTTATCCCTCTCGGCGGAATCGGCGAGATCGGAAAAAATATCACAATACTCGAATACGAAAATGATATAATCGTAGTTGACTGCGGACTCGGTTTTCCCGATGATGATATGCTCGGTATTGACCTTGTTATTCCTGACGTGACGTATCTTGAGAAGAACATAGACAAGGTACGCGGTTTCGTGCTCACTCACGGACACGAAGATCACATCGGTGCGCTTCCGTATATTCTAAAAACGGTCAACGCGCCCGTTTACGGAACAAGACTGACAGTAGGCATCGTGCAGAATAAGCTGTCAGAGCATGTCTTTTCTGAAAAGCCTCAGCTCAACGCAGTTGAAGCAGGCGATATTATAAAGCTCGGCGTATTCTCGGTAGAGTTTGTCAGAGTTAACCACAGCATTGCAGACGCATGCGCACTCGCGATCAAAACACCCGTCGGAGTAGTTTTTGCATCGGGCGATTTCAAGCTCGATTTGACTCCGGTCGAGGGAAAAATCATGGATATTGCGCGAATCTCCGCGATTGGAAACAGCGGGGTAACGCTCCTTCTTTGCGAATCGACAAATGTGGAGCGCGCAGGATATACTCCGTCTGAGAAAAAGGTCGGACGTTCACTTGACGAAATATTCTTCCAAAATCCCGATAAGCGCGTAATAATTGCGACATTCTCGTCTAACGTCCATAGAGTTCAGCAGATAATCAACGCGAGTGCTGCTCACGGAAGAAAGGTAGCGGTCACAGGCCGCTCGATGACAAATATCGTCAATACGGCAATTGAGCTTGATTATATGACCGTGCCCGACGGAACGCTTATCGATATCAATGAAATCAAGCGTTATCGCGACGACCAGCTGACGATTATCACGACGGGAAGCCAAGGCGAGCCGATGTCAGCGCTCTACCGCATGGCATTCTCCGAGCACGACAAGGTTCAGCTCGATGCCAACGATCTCGTTATCATCTCGGCAAACCCGATTCCCGGCAACGAAAAGCTGATCGGTAATATTATTAATGAAATGTTCCGAAAGAACGTGACGGTCCTCTACGATGCGCTTGCCGATGTCCATGTGTCGGGACACGCCTGCCAAGAGGAATTAAAGCTCATGCACGCGCTCACTAAGCCAAAATATTTCATGCCCGTTCATGGCGAACAGCGCCATCTTATCACGCATAAGCGCCTCGCACAGGAGATGGGAATGGATGCGAATAACATCTTTATTCCCGAGATCGGCAAGGTGCTCGAGATAGACAAAAACGGTGCGAAATGGAACGGCACGGTACCGAGCGGCAAGATTCTGGTTGACGGATACGGTGTCGGCGATGTCGGAAACATAGTCCTTCGCGACCGCCGTCATTTGGCGCAGGATGGACTTATTGTTGTCGTTGCCGCGGTAGATATCGAAAACCGTGAGCTGATCGGAATGCCCGATATAGTTTCGCGCGGATTCGTGTATGTCCGTGAGGCGGAGAGTCTTATGGAGAATGTCCGCGAGATAGCATACGATGCGCTGATGGAATGCCTTGAGAAGGATATAACCGATTGGGGAGAGCTCAAGGCGTGCGTTAAGGATGATCTGTCGAAATTCCTCTATCAGAAAACCAAGCGCAAGCCAATGATTCTGCCTATAGTAATGAATATTTAAAAATTTATAGTTTAAACAAATGTCGGAAACAAAAATATCGCCATTTGTTCGAAATTATTATGCAAAACAGCTTAATGTTTACAATTTGTTAACACATTTTGTTCACAATTATGTTATAATTCATTGTGTAAGATACATTTAGAATATGTATCAATAAGGAACGTTAAGTATTTGTTCCAAAAATCTATTAAATTTTCGGCAATAAGCCGATACAGGAGGATTTTCATGAAAAAGAGTTCTATTATTTCTCTTGGAATGGCAACTGCACTCGTTGCATCCAGCATGGCAGTTGCAGTTTCTGCAGTAGATCCCGCTCCCGAAGACAAAGTTCTGAAGGCTACAGTTCTCAAAGAGACAGTTACCGTTGACGGTAAGCTCGATGACAACGTTTGGAAGGTAGCTGAGTGGTATGACATTGCAAGCTTTAAGGCTGAAGAAACCCGCGTTAACAACACCGCTAAGTTTGCAACAGCTTGGGATGACACCAGCCTCTACATCGCAGTTGATGTAAAGGACGCTACTATCGCTAAGGAAAACCTCAGCTCTAATATCTACTGCAATGATGGTGTTGAGATCTTCATTGACCAGGATATGACAAGAGCTACCACCAATACCGCTACAACTGCTCACCTTTACTGGGAAGTAGCTGACGGAAAGTTCTCTGTTCAGGGTACCGGTTGGGCTGACACAACAGCTAACTACCCCGGAACTAACATTGTTGCTGTAGAGAACGACGGAGGATATACTGTTGAATTACAGTTCAGCCTTGCTGAGCTCGGTATCACAGCTGCTGAGGGTACTCAGTTCAACCTCGACGTTGCTAACAACGACGACGACGATCCTGCAAGCTACCTCGACGCTGACCGCGTAGAGCTCATGTGGATGGAATATGCTATCCATCACTACTATACTCCTGCTACATGGGGTATCGCAACTCTCGGTGAGGCTGCTCCTGAGTACGTTGATCCCAATGCTGGCAATGACGCTGCAGGCTCCGATTCTGATCCTACAACTTCTACCGATACATTCGATCTCACAGCAGTAGCTCTCGCAGCTTCCGCTCTCTCTGCAGCTGCTTTCGCAGTTTCCAAGAAGAGATCCAAATAAGTTAAATAAATTTTTTAAATTTATAAATTTTTTAAGGAGAGGTATTATTATGTTTTCTACTAAGACTCGCAAAGTAATCGCAGGCACTCTCACAACAGCTTCTTGCCTTACACTTCTTATGGCAGGCGTAGCTGCAGGTGATGCAGTTGCCAACACTCCCAAGTGGAGCGACATCACAGTTGACGGTAAGCTTGATGATGCTTATTGGGCAGCTGCAACATGGACTGCTATCGACAAGCCCCTTAAGAAGGCAGACGGTTCTGCAGACCATTCTGACAAGGCTAACAACGTTGGTAAGTTCGCAACCGCATGGGATGCAGACAACCTCTACATCGCAGTTGATGTACAGGATAACCTCGTTGTAACCGAATCTACAGGTCTTGCTACCGATATTTACGCTCAGGACGGTATCGAAATCTTCGTTGACGGTAACAATGACAAGACTTCTACTTCCATTGTTGACTTTAACGATATCCATCTCTTCTTCTCTGCTTCTACCAACGAAGCAAAAGGTATGGGCCAGGGTTGGGCATGGCATGAAATGTCTGCATATGCAGGTGCTGAATGGAAGCTCGCAACTGACGACGACGGCTACACCCTTGAAGTTTCTATTCCGTGGGCAGTTTTCGAAGAAACTCCTGCAGTTAACAAGGAAGTTGGCTTCCTCGTAACTGTAAACGATGATGATGATAAGGCAAGCTACCTTTCTTCTGACCGTATTGAGCAGTACTGGGGTCTTGATGAGTTCAACTCCAACAATCCTTCTACATGGAACACCATTAAGCTCGAAGGCGACTTCAAGATGCCTGAACCTCCGAAGGATGACACATCCTCCGATGATACCGGTTCTGATCCTACAACTTCTACCGATACATTCGATCTCACAGCAGTAG
>JAZNMQ010000092.1:0-11723 GCA_045579745.1 Candidatus Flemingiibacterium sp.
CGTACGCAATGCTTGTTCACATATGTGAGGTTATGCAGGTTGATGCCGAATCCCACGGCCACAAGCTGTTTTATACCGCAACGCGTGGGCTTCCTGAAATCACCGCAGACAAAGAACGCATCGAGCAGGTAATTATCAATATCCTCTCCAACGCAATAAAATACACCCCGAACGGCGGTAAGATTGATCTGTATTCTAAAATAGCAGACGGACAGCTTGAAATTACCGTCAAGGATAACGGTATAGGAATTCCAAAAGCAGATCAGCCTCACCTTTTCGAACGATTCTACAGAGTTGAAAAATCGCGCACAAGCGAAACGGGCGGAACGGGCTTAGGACTTGCGATCGCCAAGGAAATAATTGACGCCCACGGTGGTTCAATTTCTGTCGAAAGCGAGCCGGGTGTCGGAACCGCTATAACAATTCGTCTGCCAATCAAAACCACACTTAAAACGGTTGAATAATTATTATGACAAAAGATAAAGCTAAAAAATCGAGCGGATATCTGGAGCTTATAAAGTCCTTCCTGCTCGGAGTACTCGTTGTCAGCATGCTCACACTTGTTGTGATCTATATACAGGGAACACACGTCTATGAGAGCATCGCGTTTAACAACAGCACAATGAAAAGCTTCGACAAGCTGTGGAGCATTGAGGGCGGAGCAACCGCGCAGGGTCTTGACAAATCACGCTTAATTCCCGAATTTATAGGCTATCGTCAAGCAGGAACGGAGATGTTATGCGCCCTTGCAAACGGTGATTCCGTTTCCGAGCTGTATGAGCTGCTAAGGCCTTGTATTCTTGAGCTTTTCGGAAGTGATTCAAGATGCCGTGAGCTTGGCTACACCGAGGGTCGCGATAAATTCACACAGGCAACCACTCAAGATGAGTTTATATATCTGCGCTACCATGTACCGATATTGTATCAGCTTATTTTTGCCTATTCATCAAGCAAGCTGACGATTTCAGAAACGGATACTGCCCACGCATCGGATGATACCACGAGCGCATATATCAGCGAACTGATAATCGTACCGGACAAGGAATATTCAGCCGCAGCTCATCGCTATATTGCATATGCGTATGATGGTGAAGGGAAGTATTTCGAATTTCGCCTTGACGATACGGTAAAGGCATCAAGCTTTTATATTTCAAAGCTGGTTGAGGGCAGTACAGCCGCAGAAAAGCACATCTTTTCGTTTGCAAGCGATGATCTGCTTCCTCAAACGCAACCAATAATAAACGCCGAGCTTGAATATACTCCAATCGAGAAAAACAGCGCAAGCGTTACCGAAGATACCGTGCTGACGCCGCTTTTGCGATTATTCGGCTACAATCCCGATAAGCTAAACGAATATGTTGACGATACGGGAGCAAACGTCTATGTCGATTCGCAAAGCAGACTGCGTGTTGGCCCAAGCACGCTTTCATTTGCTACAAGCGATACTGCATCGGGCGGAACCCGTGGAATCAGCATTAACTCTTTGCTTGGCTACACAAGTGACAAATCGTTAAATCTGTTTGATAAAACGATCGCGGCGGACAACTTCATTCGAAAGCTTGGTGAAATTTCACCCGAGCTGATAGGAGGCGACGCTTCTCTTTGCCTTGGAAGTGTTTACACAAGAGATACGCTTCTTGTCATCGAATATATTCTGACATATAACAACATTCGCGTTTTTGACGGTGCATCACTCACCATCGTACTCACGCAGGACACTATAAGCCATGTTGAATTGAGCCCGATATCCGTTGTCGGTGCAAATCATACATCAACATGCCTTGATCCTGTCTATACGCTGAGAAAGCTGGTCGAGCTCGAAATGATTCCGACAGACAAAAAGATACGGGGACTGCGAATGTCATACAGCGGATCAAATGCCGCTTGGTCAGCCATTGTAAAATAAGGCTTTAGTTTATAGAAGGAGGGATGTCTTTGAATTGGTCATCGGTCAAAAATCTGCTGATTGCGATTCTTATCGCGGCAAATTTATTCATGGTCTTCAATATCGTCAGGCAGCATCGCCTTCGAAATTATGTTGACGAAACTGAGCTTAGCGACGCAATCGAGCTTCTTGCCGAGCGCGGTCTTTCAGTTCCTCTCTCGAGCATCCCGACAAAAAAATTCAAAGCTCCCATCTACGAAAGCATCTACAGCGAGGCATATCTTAATAACGTTGCAACCTTCTTAACAAATACAGATGTAACGCTTTATATGCAGCCGGATAACACCTTAAGCGGACAAACTGCCGATGGAGAACAGGTGATGTTTGACTCGGAATTTGGTTTTAGCTATATCAAAAATGACAAATTTGATATTTCCGCATATGCTGATATTAACGCGGATAATTTTTTGGCTGAATCAAAAACGGGTACCGAGTTCACCTCATCTCAGCTCAGATCGTACAGCTCAAAGGTAACCGAGTATTTAAATGTAGGAGTTAGCGAGGATGCCTCTCTTAAAGCGGCTTTCAAATCGGGCTTCCATTCTCCCGAAAAAGGGCTCAGCTTTTTGCTCGCTTATCAACAAATCGACGGAATTGATATTTATTCTCACTACGCTGTTTGTGTTTTCGCAAACGGTGAGCTTGTAGGAATACACGGACGATGGTATTTCGCTTCGCTTGATGAAGAATATCATTCCGAGCTTCAGGATCAAATCAACATCCTGTTCGCCGACCTCGAATATTTTAAAGGCAATGCAGTTGAACCGTTTAACGTTCCGTTCAAATCGAATACGAATTACGATTCCGCGTTACCGAGTGAGAATCAACCGAGAGCAAGCATGTTTGCCGCCGATGCACTCACTCCAAGCGGCTATATTCCGCAGGTTATATCAATGGATAACTGCTACACAATATACTGGAACTCAGATAAAACCGCGTTATACTTCATTCCCGCATGGCAAATCACACATATTGGTGGAGTTGCTATAGTGTATAATGCAACAAATGGCACAGTGTATTCAAGAAATTAATAAATATCACCCTAATTTGTAAACATTTTGAAAACAGGGCTTCCATTTTTGCAAAAAAAATGTTATAATAATAATGGATATACAGATTTATATTAACATTTTGTTAACTGTATGCTTTAAAATAACAATATCCGAAGCATCGTCACGGCGGACGACTGCGTTATAATATACATGTGTATGAATCGCACGCGCATTTTACACAATATCCTAACGCCGGGAAATGAGATTTGATAATGGAAAAAATAATAGTCAATGGCGGCAGACCGCTTCACGGTTCCATTGAAGTGAGCGGCTCAAAGAATGCTGCTGTGCCAATCATTTTATCAACATTAATGATTGATGACATTTGTGTCATAGAAAATGTCCCGTCAATCAGCGATGTAGCGCTCTCGCTCGATATTCTCGCAGCAATGGGATGCCGCATCAGAACGCTGACCCGTACCACGATTGAAATCGACTCTCGCGGTGCAAAGGGCGGAATTTCCCCGTATGAGCTCGTTCGCAAAATGCGCGGCTCTTATTATTTGGTGGGAGCTGAGCTCGCACGCTACGGCAAGGCTTATGTCGGACTTCCGGGTGGATGTGACTTCGGCGTACGTCCGATTGACCAACATATCAAGGGCTTCAAAGCCCTCGGAGCTACTGTGAATGTCGAAGGCGGATACATTGATGCCAGCGGCGCAAACCTCAAGGGCTCATCCATATATTTCGATATTGAAACTGTCGGCGGAACTATAAATGTTATCCTCGCCGCATGTCGCGCAAAGGGAACAACCGTTATCGAAAATGCGGCGCGTGAGCCACATATAGTAGACCTTGCAAACTTCTTAAACTCCTGCGGCGCAAAAATCAGCGGTGCAGGCACGGATGTCATAAAGATCAAAGGCGTTGACCGTCTTTACGGCAGCACCTACGCAATTATTCCCGATATGATTGAAGCCGGAACATATATGTGTGCAGCAGCGGCAACGGGCGGTCATCTCACAGTTACGAACGTCATTCCCAAGCATATGGAATCCATTTCGGCAAAGCTTGAAGAAATGGGTGTTACAATTATCGAAAACGACGATTCAATTGAGGTTATCAGCAACGGAAAATTGAATCATGTTAACGTCAAAACTCTGCCGTATCCCGGTTTCCCGACAGATATGAATCCTCAGTTCGGCGCGCTTCTTTGCCTTGCAAACGGAGTTTCCTGCTTGACTGAAAGTATATTCAACAATCGCTTCAGATATGTTGAGGAACTGAGAAGAATGGGAGCTTCAATCAAGGTTGACGGCTCTATGGCGATTATTGATGGCGGCGTACCGCTTTCGGGCGCTCCGGTAAAAGCAGTTGACCTTCGTGCAGGCGTTGCGATGATAATCGCAGGACTTAGCATTAAGGGACGAACCGAGATTGAGGATATTCACTACATCGAACGCGGTTATGATGATGTTGTCGGCAAGCTTCGCTCGGTCGGTGCAGATATCAAGAAGGTCATAGTTCCTGATCCACTCGTATTCGAAAAGGCCAACTAAAAAGCAAAGGGTGTCCTGCCATGCGCGACACCCTTTTGATTATATTTTTATGAATAACAACGAAACTATTACAATAATAAATGATGGTTTAAAACTGATACAAAAAGCGGATGGGCTCACCTTCGGAACTGATGCCTATTTGCTAAGCGCATATGTTCGCCGTCAAACGCATGCACGGCTTGCTGACCTCGGAAGCGGAACGGGAATCATTCCGCTGTTATTGCTTGCCCGAAATAAAATTGCATCTGCGGACGCGATTGAATTGCAGGCGGAATTTGCCGATTTGATAGCACGAAACGCCTCGCTTAACGGATTTGAGAATGTTTTGCGTCCGATATGTGAGGATGTCAGAAATTTATCCTGCCAGACACTCGGCGGGACGGTTGATATCGTCGTTTCAAATCCGCCATACATGAATGCACTTGGCAAGGCAAACGAGAGTCAGCGCAAAAATCTCGCACGTCATGAAATTGCAGGCGGGATAGGCGATTTCTGCAAAGCCGCATCGAGAATACTGAAATTCGGCGGTCTTTTCTATACCGTTTGGCGTCCTGACCGACTGACGGATTTGATATCAGAGCTTCGCTTGGCAGAGCTTGAACCGAAACGATTGACGCTTGTATACGCAAGGGAAGATACTCCGCCATGTCTGATGCTTTGTGAAGCTAAAAAGGGCGCGGCTTCCGGAATGTATGTCACACCACCTCTGATAATGTATCGGGAGGGCACAACCCCAACAGAAACACTTTCAAAAATATACGAATCGGGTGATTTTAATGAGCATTACCAAAGACCCTGAGCTTATATATGCCGATGAGGGTGATGAAAAGAACAAGGTTCGCGAGGGAACGCTTTACCTTGTAACAACGCCCATAGGCAATCTTTCAGATCTGTCGGAGCGCGCAAAAAAGGTGCTGGCAGGAGTCGACTTCGTTGCCGCAGAGGATACGCGCAATTCCGCTAAGCTTCTTGCCTTTTTCGGAATAAAAAAGCCGATGGTTAGCTACTATGAGCATAATAAGCGTGAGCGCGGAGAAATAATATGCGACCGTATTTCGGGCGGCGAATCGTGCGCACTCGTTACCGACGCGGGAATGCCGGGAATAAGCGACCCGGGCGAGGATATCGTTCGTCTGTGTGCACAGCGTGGGATCCCCGTTACCGCTGTTCCGGGACCCTGTGCCGCAATGACTGCTCTAACACTCTCGGGACTTTTTACGGGAAGATTCGCGTTCGAGGGCTTTTTGTCCACCAACAAAAGTGAGAGAAAAAAGCGGCTTGCCGAATTAAAAGGCGACGTCAGAACGCTGATATTCTACGAAGCGCCGCACAAATTAAAAGCAACGCTGTCCGATTTACGCGAAGCGTTCGGCAACCGTCAGATCTCGCTCTGCCGCGAGCTGACAAAGCTTAACGAGGAGATAATTCGCACGACTCTTGAGCACGCTGTCCATCTATACGACGAGCGCGAGCCGCGCGGAGAATATGTGCTCATTGTAGAAGGACAAACTAAAACAGAAGCTTTAGAGGAAGCATTTTGGAGCGGCATGACTATTGAGGAGCATGTAAACCACTATATTTCCGAGGGAAAATCGAAAATGGATGCTATAAAGGCTTGCGCCAAGGACCGTTCCATGGCGAAAAATGACATTTATAAAAAAATAAACACCTAACAAAAAGGGGCTAACCGCACCGCGCAAAAGCGCATTTGCGGAAGCCCCTTAGCTTTATTTTTTCATAATCAGGTTAGAATCAGCTGCCGAAACATAATATCTTACATAGCCAAGCTTATTCAGCACCAAGTCGAGGTCATAGCCATCACCCTTGCGGTAATCCTCAAAGGCTTTCTTGTTATTGTTAAATGAACTTGCTCCAAACACCTTTTTGATCATGCTTTCATTTATTATATAGCCGTCGTCCGTTTTAGTGGCAGCATCAGCATACAGATTTCCATCATGTATAAATACGCCTTTTGTTCGCTCATCAAGCATTGAGCCAAGCTCATAGCCCTCAGCTTTGATATTCGCCTCGCCGAATGTCGAATACGGTTCGAAATACCATCCGTCATCGTCCTGTGCAAAAACCACATGATTGTTGCACACGGGGAGCTCGACAACATCAACGGCATCTCCGTTTCGGTCAAGCAGAGCAAGCGTATCTCCCGCTCCAAGTCCGAACGAAGCACGAAGCCTTGAATTATCAGTTCCATCCTTGTCAAAGCTTACCGTTATGTATTCGCCTGCTCCAATCGATATGGATGGGAACGTCCAGCGGTCAGTATCCTCGGTTCCGTCAGCACGCAGCCCGTCCTTTTGAATGCTGTAGCCCTTTAAATAAATCGCAGAGTCCGAATTATTATAGAGTTCCACAACATCGCATGCGGTGTCTGTTCTTGCGTGCTCGTATTTTACCTCGTTGATGCGAAGACCACGCTTCGGTGAATAGCTTTCATCCTTTTCGAATACTGCTTTCAGCGTCGCAGTTTTGCTTGGCATTTTGAATGCTTCACCGTCTATAGGCTTGCCGTCAAGTGTAAGAGATGCGAGTCTCCAACCGCTTTGCGGAGCGGTATCAACAAGGATGTTCAATCCGTCAAGATACTTAACAGTCAGTTTATCCGTAACTTCGAGCGTGCTTACATTGAGCGTGCCCTCTCCCTCGACCTCAACATTCAAATCATACCAATCGGCTTTCATCAAGTCTTTCAGCTCTTTTTGAGTGTTCTTCAGTCGAGTTACAAAGAAATCGCGTGGCTTGCGCATCTGGCTGTACCATTTCGAGAGCGAACCGCCTCCGACTCCGAAGGATGGAAGATATATTCTCATCTCATACTGGGAGCTCAATATCGCCTCTCCGAATGCCTCCATTGCTGTTTCAGGAAGGAAAATTGTTGACATGTAATCTGAGAAGCAAGCGATAACGCGATCACGAAACTCTTCGTTTTTATATAGACTTTGGAATAGCAAATCTAGGCGAAGCCGCGGCTCCTCCTTGGTCAATCTATAAAACACGCTGTAATTGACACTGTCGAGGCTGAAGCCTGCAGTCATATCCAAATCCTTGATTGCAAATCTCCAACGCCCGTCATATCCGAACACCTCGGCATCGGGATTATATCCGTCCGTTATGCGCCGCCAAACGCGCACATTGTTACCCGGCCAGTCATTGTTTCCTATATAAGCTTCGAAGCAAAAGTAACGAACGATGTTGTCAATATCGAACATTTCGCTTGCTCTTTTATAGTTCTCGGCGTTCGTCATATCCGAATCAATCACGAAATCGATCGCACGCATGAGCTCATCAAATTCGGACTGAGGGCCGTTGTCAAGCGTCCACGCGCCTCCACCCGAAATAAAGTGTGTACCGTTTATGCAGGTGATTTCCTCTGCCGGGATGTTAAAATGGCTCTCAAAATATCCCGTGCTCAAATCCTCTATCATAGCCATGAAGCCGTAATATTTGCCATTGAGATAAACGCATACCGGCCGATAGTGCATTGTATCAAGTCCGGCGTCCTCTGCAAGCTGCATCAGCGCAGGAGTTTGAATAATGGTGTTGTCAGTATTGGAGCTTCCGGTGCGAAGAAGAATTGTTGAGTGAGCAACAACCGGAAGTCCCGATGTACTCAAAAGTCCCGGATATGCGTCAAATGCCATCTCATTTTTATCGTCATAGATATAACGGGCAAACAAACGAATGGATTTATGGTTATAATCGCGGCTCCATCCGCCTGATACACGTGCGCCTACGCCTTGGCTTAAAATGAGCGAGCCATCCTGACCAAACACCTCTAAGTTCAGCTCTCGCTCCCATTCGATGCCTGTTCGGAAATAGTTGGCGTCCTTTAGTGTTGTATTAGTCCAATAGCTCGGCTTGCCATATGTCAGAAAATCCTCCCGCACTTTTCCCGCAACGAGAATACCTCGCTCATGTCCGTAAAGCTCATCCGGCTCACCGACAAGAGATATTACCAGCGTGGAATAACGAATTGACGGAGAATCCGACAATATATATGTACCGGTCAGAACCTCGCTGCACATATTTCCGTCCTTATCAAAGGCTGCACAGCGAACCACATTTACACTCGCGGGGTCCGAGCCACCTCCGCCGCGATAACGAATGTCGATTCCCTCCTCGGTATACAGCTCAGACTCTGCTGTTGGAATCTCACAATCCAGGGTATACCTTATTTCAAGAGATGGGTTACTGCAATTGACCTTTAGCCCAAACGGGGCAGAATACGCTCCCGGCGCGCTGTCAAATGCTATATGCACGACATCCTCGGAAGACTCATTGGAGCATGAGGCAAGTGCAATCAGCAAAACAAGCCCGAAAATGATTATTGCTAAGCGTTTTAGTGAACAAAGTTTCATTGAACCCCGCTTCATTGAACCTCGTCCTCATTATACATAAGAACTACATTGAAATTGTTGTTTTTCTCACGAACCGCTTCGATAAGCGCATCCTTTTTGCCTGCGTTTCGCATAATTACGATATAACTAATCTCAAGAATTGAGCCCGAGGATATAAGGCGCACGCGCTTCAAATCATAAGAAACGGTAAACTCCTTCAGGATATCATCAAACTGTCCCTCAAAGCTGATTGATTCCGGAACACAGATTTTAAGTAAACGAGCTTCTTTTTTTATCATTGATGCAATCTTTGCAAAAAGAAGTATCATACCGCAAACGATACATACAAATGCAAGTGCGGGAACAATAAGTCCAAGTCCGATTGTAAGTCCCGTTGCCATTGCGATAAAAATAAAAGCAATGTCAGACGGACGCTGCTGCAGCGAGCGGAATCTTACAATAGACATAATACCTGCAAGGCTGAAAGCGCTCGCTATGTTGGTTCCGATAACGGCGATTATAAGCGAAATAACAGAGCAGATAGCGATTATCGAAACGGAAAATTCGATTGAAAATCCGATTTTTCTATTGAGCACCGCATAGAAGAATACGATCAAAACGCCAATAAGTACACTGATAAGTGCAGTGAGCGCGATATCGATTATTGTAGCGGATGTGTTTACCTGTCCAAGACTTTGGAGTATTCCGTTGAGTGTGTTGTTCATGATTGTTCCCCTTTATTAAAAATTGTGTGTCCGTATTTAGAGTATGATTTATTGCCAAGTCCGCGCTCTGACACCGCTCTGACAAGCCATAGCGGAAGATTTGAGCCGCTTTTGATTTCCATTACACAAAAGCAGTCGTTCATCACCATAGTGCCGTGCGTTCCATGACGCAGATCAAGGTCGTCCGTGCGGATTCTGAGATTGGAATCAAAGGTTACACGAAGCCGTTCTTCCCCCTCAGCCGCAAACGCAAGCCTTTCATAGCTGACTATCGCAGATGGCTGAAGACAGTCGGTTTTTATCCGTCTGACAATTTGCGCGGCAATCTCATTCGGCGAATAGCCTTCACGCCAAACCCGTTCATTTTGCTCGAGCGGCAATGCAAGTCTTTTTTTGTCAGAACGGCCGAGATGCTTGGATTTAATCTCGAAAAACGACATTGTTTCATCTGTCGTTTCATTCCCATAGACGCGAAGCCTCAGCTTGTAGCGATACGCCGCACGGTCGAAGGTTTGATAATACAGCTTGTGCTGTGTATCGTCAAAATACATGCTTGAGATCGTATACGGCTTCCCTCTGCCGTTTTTGTCGGGCGGTATTTTCGATTCTACTATCGGCAAAAGTGCCTCGTAGTCCTCGCGCGACAGCGGGAATTTGTATTCACAGCGTTCCATCGCACTCCTCCTCATAATTACTGCTTATCATTATATAATAATTTTCGCATCAAGTCAATATATTTATCATTTTTGACATAAAACTTCTTTTATCTCAGGCTTTTGCGAAAAGGCACATCTTCACATATTGAATAATATGATAAAAATTCTGTATGAATTTGCCAGATTTAAATGCAATGTTACAAATTTGATAAAATTTTCGAAAACCCCTTGTATAAACAACGAAAATGAGGTAAAATAGTAACGGATGTATGGGGTGTGCGTTAAATAATTAACGACTTGTTCGCCCTATCTTCCACGCAAAATCGAAAAATAAAAATAATATATTTTTGGAGGATTTATCATGTCTGTTAAAGTTGCTATTAACGGCTTCGGTCGTATTGGTCGTCTGGCTTTCCGTCAGATGTTCGGTGCTGAGGGTTATGAAATCGTTGCTATCAACGACCTCACAAGCCCCTCTATGCTTGCTCACCTTCTCAAGTACGATACCGCTCAGGGTCGTTACGATGGTCACACCGTAGAGGCTGGCGAGGACAGCATTACTGTTGACGGCAAGACCATCAAGATTTATGCTGAGAAGAACGCTGCTGACTGCCCTTGGGGTGCTCTTGATGTAGACGTTGTTCTCGAGTGCACAGGCTTCTACACCTCTCTTGAGAAGTCTCAGGCTCACATCAATGCTGGTGCTAAGAAGGTTGTTATTTCCGCTCCCGCAGGTAACGATCTCAAGACTATCGTTTACAGCGTAAACGAAAACACCCTTACCGCAGATGACAAGATCATCTCTGCAGCTTCCTGCACCACCAACTGCCTTGCACCTATGGCAAAGGCTCTTAACGATTACGCTCCTATCCTTTCCGGTATCATGACAACCGTTCATGCTTACACCGGTGACCAGATGATCCTTGACGGTCCTCACAGAAAGGGTGACCTCCGCCGTGCTCGCGCAGGTGCTCAGAACATCGTTCCGAACTCCACCGGTGCTGCTAAGGCTATCGGCCTTGTAATCCCTGAGCTCAACAAGAAGCTCATCGGCTCCGCTCAGCGTGTTCCTACCTGCACAGGTTCCACCACAATCCTCGTTGCAGTTGTTAAGGGCAAGGATATTACCGTTGACGGTATCAACGCTGCTATGAAGGCTGCTTCTTCTGAGTCCTTCGGTTACAACACAGACGAGATCGTATCCTCCGACGTTATCGGTATGCGTTACGGTTCTCTCTTTGATGCAACCCAGACAATGGTTACAAAGATTGACGACGACACCTACCAGGTTCAGGTTGTTTCTTGGTACGATAACGAGAACTCCTACACCAGCCAGATGGTTCGTACAATCAAGTACTTCGCTGAGCTTGCATAATTGCACCTCACGATACAGAACAAAAAGATTCACCGCAGGTATAATTTACCTGCGGTTTTCTTTTATCATGTGATGTTATCAATACAATAATATCGCCTCAAAAGCCATAGGCTTTTGAG
>JAZNMQ010000093.1:0-21664 GCA_045579745.1 Candidatus Flemingiibacterium sp.
TCGGTGCTCGATATCGTAAAGGCTTACGAGGCTGCTACGGGCATTACGATCAACTATAAGATCGTTGACCGCCGCCCGGGTGACATCGACGAATGCTATGCGGATCCCACGAAGGCAAAGGAAGTTCTCGGATGGGAAGCGGAGCACGGCATTGAGGATATGTGCCGCGACAGCTCCAATTGGCAGACCAAGAACCCGAGCGGCTACGGCGACTGATTACATATACCTGCTAAGGAGAAATTCTGTGCGAAATTTCCTCATCCCATCCCGCACAGCGAAAATCAGGTAGAAAGGTGAAAACTCACATGATTAAAAAAGAACTATTTGGAAAAAAGCCTTGCGGTTGTGAGGTTTATGCTTACACTCTCACAAACGCGGGCGGAATGTCTGCGACTATAATCACATACGGCGGAATTTTGCAGAAGCTGCTCGTTCCCGACCGTGACGGAAAGCTTTCCGATGTTGTCTGCGGCTACGACACGCTCGAGGGATATATAAACGACGGCAGCTTTCAGGGCGCGCTGATCGGCAGATACGGAAACCGTATTGCAGGCGGCAGCTTTACGCTTGACGGAGTTGAATATAAGCTCGTTCAGAATGACGGAACCAACACTCTCCACGGCGGCGCTCTCGGCTTCCACAAAAAGCTGTGGGATGCAGTCCCTTACGAAAAGGCTGACGAATGCGGTGTTATTCTCAAAACGACAAGCCCTGACGGCGAGGACAATTTCCCCGGAACACTTGAGATTACTGTAACCTATTCGCTTTCCGACAAGAATGAGCTCGCGATCCACTATGAGGCGGTAACTGACAAAAATACCGTTATCAACATGACAAATCACGCATATTTCAATCTTGCGGGAATTGAGTCGGGCTCGGTGCTTGACCAAAATCTGTGGGTTGACGCTGACGCAATTTCCGAGGTCAACGACGCTTTGATCCCGACAGGCAGGGAATATTCTGTAGAGGGAACTCCCTTTGATTTCAGAGTATCCGAGAGAATCGGCGAGCGCATTGATGCTGACGATGCTCAGCTCGCGCTTGGCGGCGGCTACGACCACAACTATATTTTAAAATCGGGGCTTACGATGGCAAAGTCTGCCGAGCTTTACGACAAAGCCTCGGGCAGAGTGATGGAATGCTACACCGATCAGCCCTGCATGCAGGTCTATTCGGCTAACAATATGGGCGGCAAGGTCGCTTTCAAGGGCGGTGTTATGCCAAACCGCAGAGGTGCGATCTGCCTTGAAACTCAGCATGCTCCCGACTCCCCCAACCATCCTGAATTCCCGACAACGACCCTTAAGGTTGGCGAAAAATACGACACGACCACAGTTTATGTGTTCGGCGTAAGATAATATTTCATGCTCGAAATATTTAAGGAATACCTGCTTCACCCGTTTTTTCACACGCTTGAGCATTCGCTTTACATGCTCCCCGTGCTCTTTATTGTTTATATTCTGATCGAGCTTATTGAGCACAAGGCGATGGATAAGCTACGCGCCGTTTTCGCAAGCAAACGCTTCGGAATCGTCGGAGCGTCCTTGCTCGGACTGTTTCCGCAGTGCGGATTTTCCGTCGCGGCGTCTAATTTGTACTCTGAACGGCTGATACGAGCAGGTGTACTGACGGCGGTATTTATTGCAACCTCTGACGAGGCTTTGCCGATTATCGCTTCAAGCGTGGACAGCGCGGCTTGGTTTTTGCCGCTTGTTGCGATAAAGTTTCTGTGGGCGATTGTTGTCGGCATGTTAACGGATCTCATTTTCCGTATAAGCGGACTCGATAAGGGCAGCACAAAGCCTCATGCTGAGCATGAGCATGCTCACGAGGCAGAACATCATCACGAGCCCGGGCATCATCACCACTGTGCTGACTGCGATTCCGACCGCGGAATTTTTGCATCTGCGCTAAAGCGGACTGTATCGATTTTTCTGTTTATCGTTATAATTGGCTTTGCGCTCAATTTTGCTGTTGAGCTTCTCGGCGAGGACAAGCTTTCAAGGATCATTATGACCGATTCAATCTTCCAACCGTTTTTAACGGCGCTTGTCGGGCTCATTCCGAGCTGTATATCAAGCGTTCTGCTCTCCAACCTATTTGTTTCGGGTGCGATCGGCTTCGGCTCGCTTGCCGCAGGGCTTTCCTCGGGAGCGGGGCTTGGAATGCTCGTTTTGTTCCGCGTGAATCAGAATCAAAAGCAAAATTTGGCAATTCTCGGACTTGTATACGGATTATCGGCGCTGCTCGGAATCATTATTGATTTAATCGTTTGAGCTCAGGGGAAGTCTTATCTTCCCCTGTCACATTTGAAAACGGCGTTACGAAAACTCAAAAATAAAGGAAAACCATATGTTTGAAAAATTACAGGACACAGTCTTACACTACGAAAAAATCACGGAGGATCTGTCCTCTGTCGAAGTGGTCAGCGACAATGAGCGTTACACAAAGCTCATAAAGGAGCACAACCGCTTAACTCCGATCGTTGAAAAATACCGCGAATATCTTGCTTGCGAGAATCAGCTTCGTGAGGCGGAGGAGATGCTTGGCGACCCCGATATGGCTGAGCTTGCAAGGGAAGACCTTGCCGATGCAAAGGAACGGCTTCCAAAAATCACCGAGGAGCTTCAGATCCTGCTGCTTCCTCGCGACCCGAATGATGAAAAGAACGTTATTATCGAAATTCGCGGCGGTGCAGGCGGTGAGGAAGCGGCACTTTTTGCGTATGTGCTTTACCGCATGTACAACATGTATGCGGCTTCCATCGGCTGGAAAACCGAGATCATGAGCGTAAATGAAACCGAGCTTGGCGGATTCAAGGAAGTCAGCTTTATGGTCGAGGGCGACGGTGCGTATTCGCGCCTGAAATACGAGTCGGGCGTTCATCGCGTTCAGCGCGTTCCCGAAACCGAATCGCAGGGAAGAATTCAGACGTCAACCGCTACAGTTGCGGTTCTTCCTGAGGCTGAGGACGTTGTTATAGACATAAATCCGAGCGATCTTCAAATCGAAACCATCAAATCGAGCGGTGCGGGCGGTCAGCATGTCAACAAAACCGAGTCGGCTATCAGACTGATCCACAAGCCAACGGGCATCGTTATCGAATGTCAGGATGAGCGTTCACAGTTCAAGAACCGCGACAAGGCACTTAAGCTTCTGCGCACAAAGCTTTACGACATGAAGCAGGCTGAGCAGGATGCCAAGATCGCATCCGACAGAAAGGCTCAGGTAGGAACGGGCGACCGAAGCGAGCGTATCCGCACCTACAACTATCCGCAGAGCCGTATAACCGACCATCGCATCGGACTGACGCTTCACTCGCTCGAAAGCTTCCTTGACGGAAACATCGAGGAGATGTTAAAGGCGCTTGCAACCGCTGATACTGCCGCAAAGCTTGCAAGCAGTATGACCGAAATTTAATTATCTGAGTGTAAAAATGGAAACTCTTATAGAAAGAATAGACGATACTGCCGATAACGGCGATATTTTCAAACGCGCAGGAAAAATTCTGCGTGAAGGCGGACTTGTTGCGTTTCCGACTGAAACCGTTTACGGGCTTGGCGGAAATGCGCTCGACCCTGATGCGGCAAGGAAGATCTACGCCGCAAAGGGAAGACCGTCGGATAATCCGCTTATCGTGCATCTTGCAAGCACTGAGGATGCAGCTGAATACTGCCAAACGAGCGAGCTTTTCTATAAGCTTGCCGAAAAATTCATGCCGGGGCCGATAACGGTCGTTATGAAAAAGCGCGATATCATTCCGATAACGGTAACCGGAGGGCTTGACACGGTAGCAATTCGTGTGCCTGCCGATAAAAACGCGCGCGCGCTGATTTCCGCCGCAGGAGTGCCGATCGCCGCCCCGAGCGCAAATCTCTCGGGAAAGCCGAGCCCTACCTGCGCTGAGCATGTGATTGAGGATATGCGCGGCCGCATTGACATGATAATTGACGGCGGAGAATCGGAAATCGGGCTTGAATCGACCATTGTTAAGCTTGACGGGGAAAGCCTGACGCTTCTTCGTCCGGGTGGGATCACGATCGAGATGCTTTATGAGGTTTGCCCCGACCTGAAGCTTGACAAGGCTGTGATGGGAAAGCTTGCCGAGGGCGAGCGTCCGCAGGCTCCCGGAATGAAGTACCGCCACTATGCGCCCGATACGCGCATCGTTATAGTCGACTCCGATGACTCGGATTTTTACAGCTTTATTGAAGCAAGATCAAAAGAGGAAAAGCTCGGCGTGCTTGTTTTCGAGGATGAGGCCGAGGGGCTGTCAGCTCTTCCGATCGAGGTAATATCGCTCGGTGAGCATTCGCTCGCCTCTCAGGCGCACAGCTTATTTTCAAAGCTTCGCGAAACAGATAATTACGGCTGCGATGTCTTTTATGTCAAAATGCCGCGGCGGGACGGAATCGGACTTGCAGTTTACAACCGCATGATCAAAGCGGCGGCTCATGAAATTATTACATTAAAAAAATAAATTTACGAGGAAGAAGCAATGCCTAAAAAGAAGGTTGAGAAGGAACATATCAGCACAGGTCAGCATGCAGACATTACCGACCAGGCAATAACCGATACTATACGAACGAATTTTATGCCGTATGCGATGTACGTCATTCGCGACCGTGCTATCCCCGAGATCGACGGCTTCAAGCCGTCGCATCGAAAGCTGCTCTATACTATGTACAAGATGGGACTGCTTACGGGCGCACGCACAAAATCGGCTAACGTAGTCGGTCAGACCATGCGTCTTAATCCGCACGGCGACGCCGCAATATATGAAACACTCGTCCGCTTGACTCGCGGCAACGAGGCACTTTTGCATCCTTTTATCGACTCAAAGGGAAGCTTCGGAAAGCAGTACAGCCGTGATACGGCTTATGCGGCATCACGTTATACCGAGGTCAAGCTTGATGCGATTTGCGCCGAGCTCTTCCGCGGAATCGACAAAAACGCGGTTGACATGGTTGACAACTACGATGCAACGATGAAAGAGCCTGTGCTTTTGCCGACGACCTTTCCGAACGTGCTCATTTCGCCCAACCTTGGTATTGCAGTCGGAATGACGAGCAATATCTGCTCATTCAATTTAGCGGAAATTTGCGACGGAACGATTCAGCTTCTTCGCAAGCCCGACACGCCTCTTGAGCGCATGATGGACATAATCAAGGCTCCCGATTTTCCAGGCGGTGCATACCTCATTTACGATAAAAACAAGCTTTCTGACGTTATGCGCACGGGCCGCGGCGGTGTAACACTTCGCTCGCGTTATGTTTACGACAAAAAGGACAACTGCATCGACATCACGCAGATCCCGTATTCGACCTCAATTGAGCTTATCATGAACCGAATCGTCGACCTCGTTAAGGACGGAAAGCTAAAGGAAATCGTCGATTTCCGCGATGAAACCGACCTTTCGGGCTTCAAGCTTACAATTGACCTGCGACGCGGTGTAGACCCTGACAAGCTGATGGCGAAGCTTTACAAGATGACTCCGCTTGAAGATAATTTCAGCTGCAACTTCAACGTGCTGATAGACGGAACTCCGCGTCAGCTCGGCGTTATCGAAATTTTAAAGGAATGGATTCGCTTCAGAATCGACTGCGTTCGCCGTGAGCTCACCTTTGAGCTTGGCAAGAAGAAGGACAAGCTCCACCTTTTGATCGGACTTGGAAAGATTCTTCTCGATATCGACAAGGCGATCCGCATCGTTCGCGAAACAGAGCTTGAGGCTGACGTTGTTCCAAATCTCATGGAGGGATTCGGAATTGATGAAATTCAAGCCGAATACATTGCCGAAATTCGCCTGCGCAATTTGAACCGCGAATATATAATCAACCGTATTAAAGAAATCGAGGCACTTCAAGCCGAGATCGCCGAGCTTGAGGCTAAGATCGGCGACGAGCTGAAAATTCGCGAGCACATCTCCACTGAGCTTCGCGATGTTAAGAAAAAATACGGAAAGCCGAGAAAAACTCAGCTTATTTACCCTGAGGAAATTATCGAGGCTGAGCCTGAGGATGAGATCGAAAACTATCCCGTCAGAGTTTATCTCACACGCGACGGTTATTTCAAGAAGATCACCCCTCAATCGCTTCGCGGAAACGATGTTCAGATGCTAAAGGAAAACGACGCGATAATCCTCGAGCAGGATTCGCAGAACATCGACGAGCTGATATTCTTCTCCGATAAGGCGCAGTGCTACAAGGCGCGTGTTGCGGATTTCGGACAGGTCAAGGCGTCAACGCTCGGCGATTATATCCCTGCAAAGCTCGGCTTTGACGAGGGCGAGCGCGTTGTATCGATGGTCGTTGTACGCGAATACAACGAAAGCGACGATATGCTGTTTATCTTCGAAAACGGCAAGGGCGTGCGTGTTCCGCTCATTTCATATCAAACGAAAACCAATCGCAGAAAGCTCACGGGAGCTTATTCGGACGCATCAAGGATCATTGCGGCGATCTATCTGCCTGCTCCGACAACCGTTCTGCTTGCAAGCAACACTCACCGCGCGATGATCATTAAAACCGATCTGATTCCGCGCAAAACGACACGCTCATCGGCAGGCGTTCAGCTTATGAATCTCAAAAAGAATCAGATTATTTCAAGCGCTACGACCGATATCAAGGTCGAAAACGCGTCAAAATACAATAAGATCAAAATTCCTGCAACGCCGACCCTGCTTGAGGAATATGATATCGACAAAATGCAGTTGTCATTCGACGCCGAATGATACGGAGGCAATTTTAGCTATACAATGTTTAGTGGCAAGGACTTACGAAAGCTTATTATTCCGCTGATTATCGAACAGCTTCTCGGAATTTCCGTCGGAATGTTCGACACGATCATGATTTCATCCCTCGGTGATGCCGCAGTTTCGGGTGTTTCGCTCGTTGACATGATCAACGTGCTCGTAATGAACATTTTTGCGGCTCTTGCGACGGGAGGCGCGGTCATATGTGCGCATGAGCTCGGCCGTATCAAGTCGATTTCATCGGATGGCTGTGCAAAGGACTACAAATTCGCTCGAAGCGCCGCAAAGCAGCTGCTTTTCGTCTTGTTTATTGCATCAACGATAGTTGCACTTGCAGCGTATTTCTTCCGCGTACAGCTTCTTTCTCTGACCTTCGGCGGAATTGATGACGACGTAATGGGACATGCGCTCGTTTATTTTGTAATTTCGGTGGTTTCCTTTCCGTTTATCGCGATTTACAACGGATTGTCCGCACTTTTTCGCACAATGGGAAACTCCAGGGTTACAATGATCGCATCGGTTATCGTAAACGTTCTGAATGTGATCGGAAACGCGCTTTTCATTTATGTTTTGGATGCAGGAGTTGCGGGAGCCGCGTGGGCGTCCACAATTTCGCGCTTTATCGGTATGGTAATTTTAGCTGTGCTGATTATGAATAAGAAGAACGATATTTACATAGACTTACATGAGCGCTTCAAGGTCGAGCTCGCGACGATCAAACGTATTTTAAGGATCGGCATTCCCGGATGCTTCGAAAACAGCGTTTTTCAGCTCGGCAGAATCCTCGTAATTTCGATGATCGCCGGATTCGGCACGGTTCAGGTTGCCGCTAACGCTGTTGCAAACAATCTTGATGCGCTCGGCTGCATTCCCGGTCAGGCACTTTCGCTTGCGACGATAACGGTAGTCGGGCAATGCATCGGTGCGGGGGATTATATCGAAGCGAAAAAGTATTTACGGAAGCTAATGCGCATCGCGTTTGTATCTATGGCGATTCTCAACACGCTCATTATCGTATCGCTCCCGCTTACGCTGAAGCTTTACAATCTATCGCCCGAGGCGCTTAAGATAGCCACGATTCTTATTGTCGTACACGATGGCTTTGCGATTTTCATGTGGCCGTGCTCGTTCGTTCTCCCGAACGCTCTGCGTGCGGCTCAGGACGTCAAATACACGATGGTCGTTTCAGTTTTCTCGATGGTCGCTTTCCGAATTTTACTCTCACAAATAATCGGTGTTGAATTCGGGCTTGGCATCATCGGTGTATGGATAGCAATGCTCTTTGACTGGCTGTTCCGCGATATCATGTTCATACAGCGTATTCAGCGCGGTGGATGGCTCAAGAAGCTTCAGCAGAAGCACGTTTAGAGGGGGCTTTTATGGCAAACCTATTCGATTATCTTAAATGGCGCGGCGATTTGTCGCTGTCGCAGAGTGAGCTTTGCGATGTTGACAGATTGATTCTTTCCGAGCTATGCTACATGGATTTTCCATCGGAGGGGATTGAATCGATTCCCGAGCACTGCAGGCGGGTTTTAGCTAAGCTCGACAGCTCTGCCGCAAGAAAAAAGCTGCTTCATCACAAGCAGGATGAACAGCTTCTCATGGAGCTTTCAATTTCAAGACGATTCGAAAAGATGTTGATTTCCGATTTTGTTTCGGAATTTGACGCTGAGCTTGAGGTACAGTTCGCCGCAATGTGCGTCATCCTTTCCGACAACACGGTAGCGTGCATCTTCAGAGGCACAGACTGGTCGCTGATTGGCTGGAAAGAGGACTTCAACATGGCGCATTTTGAAACGCTTCCGTCACAAAGGCGCGCGCTTTCCTACCTCGAAACGATTGGCGAAAAGTACAAATGTCCGATACGCGTTATGGGCCATTCAAAGGGCGGTCATCTTGCGATCTTCGCAAGCTCGTTCTGCAATAAGAGCATTTCTGATCGCATAATCGATGTAACGAGCCTTGACGGTCCCGGCTTTGGCGAGGATGTAATCTCGTCGGACGGATACAAAAACATGAGCGATCGGATCAGGAATTTCATACCGCGCTCGTCAATTGTCGGCGCACTTTTCATGAATACGGGAAGATTTTCGGTTGTTGAAAGTCAAGCGAAATCGCTCATGCAGCATATTCCGTACAATTGGGAGGTTATTGGATCGAATTTCGTGACTGCCGCCGAGCGCGACGGCACAAGTCAGCTTGTCGGAAGCGCGCTTAATGATTGGATCGCCTCGCTTACTCCCGAAACTCGCAAGCGCTTTATTGACACGGTGTGGTCGCTTCTTGACGGAGCTGACATAACCGAGCTTGGCGAGCTTTTGGACGGAAGGAACACCTTCGCTATAGTCAAAAAGTACAACGCTCTCGATGAAGATTCGCGAAAGCTGATTGGCGAAACGCTGACGCTCCTTCGCGAATGCGCAAAGGACAGCCTCATTGATCTGATCGAGCATTATAAAAACAAGTAAATATAAAAGGCACCTGCGATGCACGAAATAATGTGCGCAGGTGTCAATTTTATTCTGTTTGGAATTCTGCCGAGGTATTTTTATAAATTCTGCCGTAATATTTCAAATGCGGCGATAGAGGCAGCGGACGCCGCCGACAGCGCGGCAGGGAAGTCGCGCCCGTAATCAAGCCTCACTACGGCATCAGCATTGTCAAGCAGCTCGCGCGAGAGCCCTCGTTTTTCTCCGCCGATAGCGAGAAAGATCGGCTTTTTCAGCTCACATTCGTATATCGAAACGGAATCCTTCATGTCACAGCAGACGATTTTTATACCGAGCTCTCTCATCAGCTTCGCGCATTCCATCGGCGAATCGCAGACGAAGCTTTCAATCAGCTCGGATGCGCCTGCTGAAGCCCGGCAAACGATGCCTGCGGCACTCATCCAGTTTCGGGGCGAGAGAATAACCGCACTGCATCCTGCAGCATAGAGCGAGCGGAGCGCGTAGCCGAAGTTATACGGGTCTTCGATGCCCTCGATCATTACGAAAAAGCGTTCATTTTCGGGAATTTCGCGAAGCCCATCGGCACAAAGCGGTTTGATCGTCCGCGCAGTTGCTTCAAGCAGCAGACCGCCGTGTGAAGCTCCGAGCGCAAGCTTATCAAGGTCATCATCGGACAGGATTTCGATTGGGAAATTGTATTTATACGACATCGCGCGAAGATAGGAAAGCTCCTTTGCGCGAGCCTTTGTTTTTGACTCGGCGACCATCACGCGAAGAAATCTTCTGTCGGATGCGCCCGATTCGACGGCTTTAATAACAGCGCGAATCGAGGTCATGCCCTCGAAAATGAGGTTTTCGCCGATTGCTAACTTGTCTGCTTCTCTCATCTCAGCTCACGACGGATTTCAGCGGCCTTTTTGCAGGAATATTCTCCCTCGGAGCAAGCTCCCCACAGGCACGAGGGTCCTGCCTTTCCGAACAGCAGAGGACAAGCCTCGCGAACAAGCTTCAGCATTGCAATTGCAAGCTCACGGATCTCCCACTGTGCGCGGTTGCAGCATCTTAATCTGAAGAAATTGTGAAGCGAGCGTACGTTCATAGTCATAATTATGCGTGTGTCGCACGCGTTCGGAAGCACAAAGCGCGCATCCTCGTTAGCCTTTTTCTCAGCCGCACGAGCGTCCATGCCCTCGGAAAGATAGCGTGCGATGAGCTTTGAGCGCAGACTTTCGTAATGCTCCGCGTCCTCGCGCATTGCGGCTAAAAATTCTTCCTTAGCCTCGGGAATACGCTCGATCTCAGGCGGAAGTATAAACGAAAAATCCGTCTTAGAAACGTATCGCTGGCTTTGAACCGAGAACGATGCGATACGGTGGCGCGTGATCTGCGCAAGCAGAGTGCGGGAAACGCCCTCGATTCCGAATGTAAAGGTTGCGTGCTCAACGGGCGACTCATGTCCGAGATCCTCGAGCATTTTCAGAAAATCAGCAGTTTTTTCGGGTGTGAGATTTTCCATCAGAGTATCGATATCGCTTTTTGCATAGCAGAGCTTTGCGGCCGCCGCAATAAGCTTTTCGGCATGGGGAGTATGTGCTAAAAGTTCAACTTTCATATTTATCTCCTTGCAGACGGGCTTTGACGCCGTTTACTTTATTTTATCGTCCTTGTATTTTCCCGATAATCTGAACGCGATCACGCCAAACAAAAATTTCGGGAGCTTCATCATTCTGCCGATTCTGCTCGGCTGACATGCAAGTCGGTACAGCCATTCAAGCCCGAGCTTTATGAAAATTCTCGGCGCGCGCTTTACATTTCCCGAATAGCCGTCAAGGCTTCCGCCGAGCGCTAAGCAAAGCTTAACCGTTGTCAGCCTTTGGCGGTTGGCAAGAATCCACTTCTCCTGCGTCGGAACGCCAAGACAAACATACAATATCTCGGGTGCGGCGGCGTTGATTTCTTCAATCACAGCATCGTTTTCCTCGCCGTCCTTTGAAAAATATCCGTCGTGACAGCCGACAATGTTGACGTTCGGATAGCTTTGGCGAAGCTTGTCCTTTGCCGCTTCTGCGATGCCCGGCTTTCCGCCGAGGAAGAATATTTTAGCGCCGCATTCGTTTGAATGCTTTATCATTTCAAGCCCGAGCTCGTAGCCTGCGCATTTCGCCTTGAGAGGTCGTCCGAGTATCCTTGATGCGTAAATAACTCCGATTCCGTCGGGTGTTACAAGGTCTGCGGAATTTATGACCGAGTAGAGCGATTCATCCTCGACGCAGGCTTCGATTATCTCCGAATTTGGCGTAAAAACCGCGCGCGGCAGGCTGTTATCATCGCTTAAATATGCCTTGCAGAGCTCTGCGGCTTCGGATAAGGTTACATTATCGACGCCTACTCCGCGAATGACGACTTTTTGTGGTTGATTCATATTAAGGTTCCCCTGAAAACGGGCAAGCCCGTTGTTTTTTCGCCTTTTAATGCCAAGGCGAATTCATTATCTTTAATTATACCATAACTGCAAGAAAATTTCAAGGGCTGACGGTTAAATTTTGGGGCGCATGTACAGATTTCGGCAGGATTCGCACGCGTTGTTCATATATTGGAAATAATTTTGAGGTATACTGTTTTAATAATACAAAAGAAAGGCGGTCGAGCTATGCCCATGACAGTTAATATTTCCGTTCGCGAGCTTGTCGGATTTGTTTTGCGCTCAGGCAGTGCCGACAGCATTTCAAGACTATCGAGAATGCGCGAGGGAACAAGGCTTCACAAGCTCGTGCAGGAACGCGCGGGAGAGGGCTATTTTCCCGAGGTTCCGCTGTCGTGCGATATCGAATACGAGGGAATCGTCTACCATATAAGCGGCCGTGCTGACGGAATTATCGACACAGAAGGTAGCGCTGTAATCGACGAGATAAAATCGACCTCGCGCCCGATTTCATCGATTGAGCCCGAGGATTATCCCGAATACATCGCGCAGGCTGACTGCTACGGATACATGTACGCATTAAAGCGAGGGCTTGCCGCGCTGACCGTAAGACTGACATTTATCGAGGCTTCAACGCACGAGATTGAATATTTTGACTCACGCAGAACGCTTGACGAGCTGAGGCTTCGCCTCGAAACGCTTCTTTCGCATTACCACCGCTTTGCAAAGCTGAGATGCGAGTCGCGAGCTGAGCTTATTCAAGGTGCGAGCCATTTAAAATTCCCCTACCGCGAATTCAGGCAAGGGCAGAGTGACATCGTGCTCGAAACCTACCGAACGCTCAAAAAGGGTCAGCGGCTTCTTATCGAGGCACCGACGGGAATCGGAAAAACGCTGTCGGTTTGCTATGGAGCAGTAAAGGCGCTCGGAGATGGGATTGGCTCGCGGATATTCTATCTCACCCCGAAATCGACCGTCGGAGCCGCGCCGCTTATGGCGTTTGAGCGAATGCGCTCGCGCGGTCTGAAGCTAAAATGCATTACTCTTGCCGCAAAGGAGCGGTGCTGCTTTTGCAGGGATGCAATCAGCGACTGCTCGAGTTTAATCTGCGAGTTCTCAAACGGTCATTACGACCGCATTTCAGATGCGCTGTATGAGCTTATCTCGAACGATAACATAACTCCCGAGCTGACCTCGGCTGTTGCCGCAAAGCATCGGGTCTGCCCATACGAGCTATCGCTTGATGCGGCGATGTTTTGCGATGTTATAATCTGCGACTGCAATTATTTCTTCGACCCGAGGGTTCATCTCAGAAGATTCTTCGGCGAGGGCTGTAACCCAAAGGAAAACATCGTCCTTATAGATGAAGCGCACGACCTTGTTGACCGTGCGCGCGATATGTTTTCCTCTGAGCTGTCGCTTGAGCGGTTCGCTTTACTCTCAAGGATCATTCCCGAGAGCGATTTTATTCTTTACAAGCCGCTGAAGAATCTGATAGCTGAATTTCATACGCTTGGGGAAAAATGCAGCGATGAGCATTCGAGCGAAAATTACGGCTCGCATTTGTCAAGCGAACCGTTCGAGGGGCTTTGCGAAGCAGCGTCCGATTTTGCTAAAGCGGCATTTGAGTGGCTTAATACAAACGGCCCCGCGCTTGAGGGGCTGACGCTTCCGTTTTCGGGCAAAACCGATCGCCTTATCGTTGACGAGGTTCGCGATGCGGCTTATGCGGCACGGGATTATTTTAAATCCGTTGAGCTAAGCTCAAAAAATCACAGGCATCTCGTTACCGTTTCACATTCGTCGGTTTCGGTCGCTTCGATGTGCATCGACCCGTCGTTGCTCCTTGCCGAACGCTTTAAGAGATGCAGGGCGGCGGTATTGTTTTCCGCGACCCTCTCGCCGATGGAATATTTCTCCGACCTGCTTTTAGCGTCAAAGGCGACGCTTTTGAAGATCTCCTCTCCGTTTGACCCCGACAGGCTTTTTGTATCGGTCATGGACAAAATTTCACTCCGCTATGCCGACCGTGAGCGAACCGTCGGCGAGGTTGCGAGGGCGATCGATACCGTTGTCAATTCAAAGCGGGGCAATTATCTTGTCTTTCTGCCGTCCTATTCGATGTTGAATACCGTCGCAAAGGCTTATTACAGATTGTCGCACAACCGTGATATTATCGTGCAAAAGGCTGATATGACAATATCCGAGCGCGAGAGCTTTATAAGCCGTTTCACCGCAGAGGGAGCGGTCGTCGGCTTTGCTGTTATCGGAGGAGCCTTCGCTGAGAGCATTGACCTTGTCGGGCAAAGGCTTATCGGTACCATCATCGTCGGCACGGGTCTTGCAAAGCTTAACATCCGAACGAACATTATTGCGGACTATTTCTCAGAAACACGCGAAATGGGCTTTGAATACGCCTACCTCTATCCTGCAATGAACAAGGTGCTTCAGGCTATCGGCAGAGTTATCAGAACCGAAGACGACCGCGGTGTCTGCGTGCTGATCGACGACCGCTTTGCAACACGCGATTGGGCAAAGCTTTTTCCCGACCACATGCGGCGGATTCATTTGATCGGTGATGTTTATTCGCTTGAAAATGCGCTTTTAAAGTTCTGGGATGAGGAGCTATGACACGCTGTCAGCTCAGCTGTGACCAGAGTGCGGGGAACCAGCGCATGATCTGCCAAACTCCGATTCCGCGCAGTCCGTATTCCCCGATAAGCGAGAGCTTTGCAGAAATGGAGCGCGCGTCCTCAAACCACACCTCGTGAGCCTCTCCATTCTCGCCGATATAGTTGAAATACGGCGTCGCGGCTACCTCGTCGTACTCTATCACCGCACCTCTCTCTGCGGCGAGCTCGGCGGCGCGGACATTCCCGATCGACTGTGCAGGTACGCCCTGAACCCATGGTAGCGTCCAATCGTAGCCGTAGTTCGGTATGCCGAGATTGATTTTGCTCGGCGGAATTACCGACACCGCGTAATCGACAACGCCTCTGACAAGATTGATCGGTGCGACCGCGCGAGGCTCGGAATAGGTGTAGCCCCATTCGTAGGTCATGAGTAAAACCGAATCGGCAATAGCTCCGATCGCAGGATAGTCGATTCCCTCATACAGCAGTCCTTGCTGATCTGCTGAGCTTTTGGGCGGCAGACAAACCTCAAGCTCGATGCCGACCGCCTCGAGCGAGGCATGAAGCTCCCCGATAAACGCTGTATATGCGTCGCGGTCGGATGCGGATATGTATTCAATGTCGGAGTTGACCCACGAGTATCCGAGGCTCGATGCGGTTTCGGTTATGTTTCGGATAAGATTCTGCCTTGCTGTGGGATTATTCAAAACCGCCGTAACCGTTTCCGTGGAGAATCTTCCGTCATCGCCTATTGATGTCAGCACAAGCATCGCCTCTGTGCCTGCATCTCTTGCCAAGGCTAAAAGCTCCGCATCATCGGGCACAACAAGCTCTCCGTCGGGCGTAAAGCCGTAGCTGAACACGGCAAGCCGCTCGAGATAGGGAAGTGTTGTTCTGAGAAGTGCCTTGTCGATAAACGGATAGGCAAAGCCCGTCGCAGGTATCAGCGCGGCTTCATACGGAATTGCAAGCGTCTGACCTACATAAAGCTCATCTGCGCCGCCGAGTATCGGATTTGCGCGTTTTATTGCATCGACCGTAACACCCTGCGCTTCCGCTATAGAAAAGAGCGAATCTCCGTTTTGCACAGTGATATAGTACACGTCGTTATTGATTATAAGCGATTGCCCGACTGCAAGCCTATAGGGAGGCGCGAGCGCGTTGTCTATCGCAATGAATACTGTCGGAACTCCCGTTTCGCGCGAGATGGAATATAGTGTATCGCCTTCCTTAACTGTATAGATGAGCATATAATTCATCCGCCTTTCATTATAAATATTACAATATATGCAAGATTATTAACTTTTATGCGCTCATTTATTACAAATGAGAAAAGCGATGTTCATTTTTAGTTCACATAAATAAGTTAAAATTATGGTAAATGACTATGAAAAATAAACTAAACTACAAGGTTGCACTCGCTCCTATGGCAGGCGTTACCGACTATGCGTTTCGCAGTATCTGCCTTGAATGCGGAGCCGAGATGATGTACACAGAAATGATTTCAGCCAAGGCGATCCATTACGAGGATAAAAAAACCGCCATGCTCGGCGAGCTTTTCGACGGAGAGCCGACAGGCGTTCAGATCTTCGGCTCGGAGCCGTCCATTATGGCTGAGGCAGCCGAGAAGATTGCAACAGCCTCTTACAAATACTGCATGTCGGATAAGCTTCCGCTATCGATCGACATTAACATGGGTTGTCCCGCGCCGAAAATCGCTAACAACGGCGAGGGCTCAGCACTTCTTAAAGCTCCCGAAACCGCTGCGGCTATCGTTCGAGAGGTCAAGCGCGCCGTCACGAATATTCCCGTGACCGTTAAAATGCGCATCGGTTGGGATGAAGCGAGCATTTGCGGAGTGGATTTTGCAAAGCGAATGGAGGATGCGGGAGCGGATGTACTGACAGTTCACGCAAGAACGCGCGCAGGCAGATTTTCCTCGCCGATCAACTTCGACGAGCTAAGTAAGATCAAGGCGTCGGTCAGCATTCCCGTTGTCGGAAACGGCGAGATCTTTACAGCCGAGGATGCAAAACGGATGTTCGAGCGGACAGGCTGTGATGCGGTAATGCTCGGGCGCGGTTCAATGGGAAATCCGTGGCTCTTTACACAAATCAAAGCTATGCTTGACGGCAAGGAGTTTACTCCGCCGACGGATGCCGAGCGAATAAACACAGCGATAGCTCAGCTTGACCGCACGATCGCGCAAAAGGGCGAAAAGCTCGGCGTATTGCAATCCCGCGGACAGCTTTCGTGGTACTTAAAGGGAATTCGCGGTGCATCGGGCGCAAGAGGCGCGCTTAATTCTGCATGCACGCGTGATGAGATGGCATCTATTTTATTATCGGTTTTAGACTGATTTATTATCTGTTTCAGACTAAGCTTCAAGGATTGGAGGTGCTCCGCTTGGACAGTCAATTTAATTCTCCCGACGAAAATGCGCTGATTATAGCCGCATCAAGCGGAGATACCGTCGCGTTTGAGCGTATCGTTGAGCTTTACGAAAAGCTTGTTTACAACACAATAAAGCTGAAGATCAAAAACAGCGAGGATGCGTTTGATCTTTCGCAAGAGGTATTTATTAAGATATGGCGTTCGATCGGCAGTTACCGCGGTGACTGCAAATTCTCCTCATGGGTCTACAAGATCGCAACGAATACGACCCTTGACCACCTTCGCCGCGAGGCTCACACAAAATCGGAATCACTCCCGACGCATATTGATGATGACGGTGAGGAAAAAGTAGTTGAGATTGCCGACGAATCGACATATTCCTCTCCCGAGCGAACGCTTGAGCGAAACGAAACCGTGATCACGGTCCGCGAAGCCATAGAACAGCTGAAGCCCGAACAGCGCGAGGTGATTCTGCTTCGCGATATCGAGGGCTATTCATACGAAGCGATCTCAGAGATGCTTGAGCTTGAAATCGGAACCGTAAAATCCCGAATCAACCGCGCAAGAGGCAGTCTGAAAACGATACTCGAGGAGCTTGGAGTTGGGCTATAATTTTTATAAAATTTTTTGAAATTTTTCGGAACAAATTTTAATTTACAGCGTCCTATAAAATAATCAAATGTGTTACCCCTGAAAGGATGAAATTGCTGTGAAAAACATGACAGCGCCACTCTCGTGCGAGGCGGCTCGTGAGCTGATTTTCGATTATGTAGACGGTCAGCTAAGCGAGCGCGACGAGATTATGCTGCTTGAACATATTAATTCCTGCGATAGCTGTGCTACGGAGCTGAGGGACGCCAAAAAAGTCCTTGAGCTTATAAAATCAGCTCGCTTTGACGCACCGTCGGAGCTTCGCAGATCGGTTATGGACGAGATCTCAAAGATACCTCAGGATTCAAAGATCCTGACTCCAAAAAAGAAATACTTTATACCTTGGGGAACGATTGCGGCGGCGTGTGCCGTTGTAATGCTGACCCTCATCGGACGCGGCGGCTTCGCACCCGGCGATGGGCTTGTCGAGGAGGGAACTGTTCCGGGGCTTGATATCAACGCGCCCGAATCCTATCAGATCAAGATGATAGACGATATGGAGAATCCCGACTCTCCCGCTCAGTATTCAGGTGATTTTGAAATCAAGGACGACAGCTCTGTAATTGTTGAAACAACCGCGTCAACCATTCTTTTAAGCCCAAGCACGCCCTCTGTCAAGGAGTTTGTGGGTGTCGACGAAGCCTCTGACGCCCAGCTTGATGCGCTTGCTAGCAAATACAAAAACGATGTAGACAAATATCCGATAGTTTTTGTAAACGAAGCGGATTTTGAAGGTCTTGCGCCCGATGTCGAGCCCAAAACCTACTCAGATGATGAATACACGATCACCTGCTACACGATTACCGAAAACGCCTATGTAGCACTGTGCGGCTACCTTGAGCTTTTCGAAAAAAAGGAAATTGACTACCGTGCGCTTGTGCCTTCCAACGCAGAGTTCGCCGTCTGCGAAATAAGGCTTGTACGCACAGTTAAGAAGTGATATGACAACAACTCAGATTTTGGGCGGTGCATTAATTCTCACCGCCCTTATTTTATTAAAATTTGCCGTGTCAAACAAGCTGAAGCTTCGCTTCTACAGCAGAAAAAGCGATAAGCTTTCCGCCCCGATCAGAATTGCTCAGATTTCCGATCTGCACGAATCGGTCTATGGCGAGCGTCAGTCAGAATTAATACGCGCGCTTCGCGGCACGAAGCCCGATCTGATCGTATTTACGGGAGATATTATCGAGGATATTCACACCGAGCCGATTAACGGACGGCTGATCACCGACGATAATCCCGCGCTTGCGCTACTTTTGGCGGCGGCAGAGCTTGCACCGACATACATGGTGCTCGGCAATCACGAGAGCAATATTCCATGCACGGATGTCCTTTACAGCGAGCTCAGCGCACTCGGGCTGAATGTGCTTCACCGCTATAGCGCGAATGTGCAGATGCTCTGTACAACGGCTACTGTAAACGGGCAGGAAATTGTGATATGCGGAGCTGACGACCCGTATTTTCTTCGCACAGAGCGCGGCAAGAAGAACAATCTGCGCGAGCGCTTTATAGAGGATGCCGACCGCGACGGTGCGCAGATCACCGATTGGCGCAGGCAGCTTTTAGACGAGTTCCAAGCCATAAAGAGCGAAAGGCGGCTAACGATCCTGCTCTCGCATCGCCCCGAGGAGTTCGAGTTATATGAAAAGCTTGGGTTTGATGTAGCTTTTTCGGGTCATGCGCATGGCGGTCAATGGCGTTTTCCGCCGTTTATCAACGGTGTTTATTCGCCGCATCAGGGAATTTTCCCAAAGCATGCGGGCGGAATTTACAAATATGATAAATTCACTCACGTTGTTTCGCGCGGGCTTTCGAAAAAACGCATGGTGCGCATTTTCAATCGCCCCGAGCTTGTTATTTTCGACGCACTGCCGTAAAACCAAGTGTGCGGCGAGGTCTTACCGTGATATCGAATACGCGAAAATTCGCGTAAAAAAGATAGCTCATATCAACAAAAATCAAATCCATACACTTGACAAAACAGCCGCATAAGTGTATAATTATCTATAATGTGATTCAAAGAAATTTAATGTGATTTCAATGTAATCAAAATCAAATTCAGGGGGATATTCCATATGTTAGAATCTCGTAAGAACGAGCTTTCACGCATCGCATATGAGATCCGCCGAGGTGCGCTCACAGCAGTTTATTCTGCGCAAAGCGGTCATCCGGGCGGTTCGATGTCGATTGCGGAAATTCTCGCATACCTTTATTTTGAAGAAATGAACGTCGATCCTGCGGATCCGAAAAAGGCTGACCGCGACCGCTTTGTTCTCTCAAAGGGACATGCTTCGCCGGCACTTTACAGCGCACTCGCGCTCCGCGGATTTTTCCCGACTGACGAGCTCACAAGCTTCCGTCAGCATGACAGCAGACTCCAGGGTCATCCCGATATGAAAAATATCCCCGGTGTTGATATGACTACCGGCTCGCTCGGTCTTGGAATTTCCGCCGCATGCGGAATTGCTCTCGGCTGCAAATTAAACGCCTCAGAAAGCCGCGTATATTCGATTGTCGGCGACGGTGAATCTCAGGAGGGTCAGGTTTGGGAGGCGGCTATGTTCGCATCTCACTACAAGCTTGACAATCTGACACTTTTCGTTGACTGGAACGGTCTTCAGATCGACGGCGCGGTTACTGAGGTTATGGATCCGACTCCGTTTGATGAAAAGTTCAAGGCGTTCGGATGGAATGTTATTTCCATCGATGCTCACGACCTCGACGCTATCGATGAGGCTGTAAAGCTTGCTAAAGCAACCAAGGGCAAGCCCACAGCTATTATCGCGAAGTCAACTAAGGGCAAGGGCGTTTCTTACATGGAGAACAATGTTGCATGGCACGGCTCAGCTCCTAAGCAGGAGCAGTACGAGCTCGGTCTTGCAGAGCTCAATTCTGTGCTCGGAGGTAACTGAAATGGCAGAAAAGATTGCAACAAGAGAAGCGTACGGCGCGGCACTTGCCGAGCTTGGCGCGAAATATGATAAATTAGTCGTTCTTGATGCCGACCTCGCGGCGGCTACAAAAACCGGCATGTTCAAAAAGCAATTTCCCGATCGTTTCTTCGACTGCGGTATCGCAGAGGGAAATATGATGGTCGTTGCGGCAGGTCTTGCGGCAACCGGATTTATTCCGTTCGCATCCACCTTTGCAATGTTTGCGGCAGGACGCGCATTTGAGCAGGTCAGAAATGCTATCGGTTATCCTCATCTTAATGTTAAGATCGGTGCAACTCACGCGGGTATTTCCGTAGGTGAGGACGGCGCTACACATCAATGCCTCGAGGATTTCGCAACAATGCGTTCAATCCCCGGAATGGTCGTTATGCAGCCTGCTGATGCAACCGAGGCTCGTTTGATGGTCGAAGCGGCTATCAAGCATGACGGTCCCTGCTACATGCGTTTCGGACGCTTTGCTGTTCCGGTACTTTTCGGAGCTGATCATAAATTTGAGATCGGCAAGGGTGTTGTTCTCGCTGAGGGCACAGACGTTACACTCGTTGCAACCGGTCTTCTCGTTGAGCAGGCGCTTGCGGCACGCGAGCTTCTCGCTGCAGATGGAATCAGCGCAAAGGTTGTCAACATTCACACCATCAAGCCGCTTGATTCCCAGCTTATTCTTTCATGTGCGGCATCTACGGGTGCGATCGTAACCTGCGAGGAGCACAACATAATCGGCGGTCTTGGCTCCGCTGTATGCGAATGCGTTTCGGCTTCGAAGCCCGTTCCCGTACTTCGCGTTGGCGTTGAGGACTCCTTCGGCAGATCGGGCAAGGTTCCGCCTCTGCTTGAAATGTACGGACTCACCGCGGCTAACATCGCGGCTAAGGCTAAGGAAGCTATCAAGCTTAAATAATTATAAGAGCAAGGAGCACTCGCAAACGCGAGTGCTCTGCTTTAAATCGGATGTTTTCTCAATCAAATCTCAGACAAGGGTGGTGATATCTTGAAGCTTATACTTTGTTTAATTCTTATGTTCACGCTAAGCTCATGCTCGGCGATAAATAATGTGATCACGCCCCCCGACAGCGGACTTGATTCAGAATATTTAGAATCTGTCATAAATCAGGATACCACGCAGGATCCGGTGACGGATGATGAGGGAGCGACTGTTCCACCCGATGTTACAACCGATGTAGGTGATACAACCGCACCTGATGATTCAACTGATGTAGGTGATACAACACCGCCCGATGATTCAACCGATGTAAGTGATACAACCACGCCTGATGATTCAACCGATGTAGGCGATACGACACCGCCCGATGATTCAACTGATGCAGGTGATACGACACCGCCCGATGCGGCATCCGATTCGGATACAAGCGACGCAGGAAACGAAACAACTGCCGCAGGGCCCG